>JALNYR010000045.1 GCA_023229725.1 Dehalococcoidia bacterium
GTGGCCAAGAGTGTCGGCAGAGGAGCTGGTGGGTAGCTGGGTTGTGACGGTCGACGCGTGCACGGCGACAGACTGCAGGTCCGACTCGATGACGTTCACCGTGGGCACGTCCAGCCAGGCGATACTCCCCACCGCGACGATAACCATCCCCGCGCAGGCGGCCACGGCGCTGGACGCGCTGAAGGCGCTCAAGATGGCCCAGGGGACGCTGGCGGTTGACCTCGCGTACGACGCTGATGGCAACGGCAGCGTGACGGCGGATGATGCTCAGCTCATCCTGAAGTGGGCCGTGCAGTAGCGAGTGCCGGAGTCTCAGCCCCCGTTCAGCCCGTTCAGGCGCTTCCCGTATTGCCAGAGGCACGACATCACCTGGCCGACGTCCTCCGCGCTGCGGTACACAGGGATGATGCGCGTCATCGACTGGACCACGTCCATGCCCTCCGGCCGCGAGAAGTAGCAGATGCACATCGGTTTGCCGGTGTCGTGCTGTATCTCCTCCAGCCGGCGCAGCAGGCGCTCTTCCGGTGGGAAAGGCCGGGAGTGGAGCCCGATGATTGCGCCGTCGATGGTATCCAGGTTCAGCACCGTGTCGGTGCACTTGAGCAGCGGGTCAACGCGCAGGTCGGCGGCAAGGTCGATGGGATTCCTGAGTGACGCGAACGGGAGCGCGTCGGCCTCCTCGCGCAGTTTGCGCTGGAGCATGAAGTCGATTTCCGGCACCTTGAGGCCGTGCTCGGCGAGGAAGTCGGTGGTGGCGACGCCGAAGCCGCCGCTTGGCCCGATGATGGCGATGCGGTTGCCCCGCAGCGGGGGCTGCATGTCGAACGCCATGGCCACGTTCAGAAGGTCGTGCGTCCGCGTGACCTGGATGACGCCGCACTGCTTGAACATCGCATCGTAGATGGCGTTTGACCCGGCCAGTGCGCCGGTGTGCGACGCCGCCGCCCGGCTGCCGTCGTCCGTGCGCCCGAACTTCATGACGACCACGGGCTTTCTCCCGGCCACATCCTTTGCCACGCGCATGAACTTCTGAGCGTCGCGAAGGCTCTCGATGTAGCCCATGATGACGTGAGTGTCGTCGTCCTGCCCGAAGTACTCCATGTAGTCGGCGAACTTGGTGACGGCCTCATTGCCGCTGCTGACGAAGGCGTTGAACGGAAGGTGCAGATGCAGGCCGTAGTTGAGTGTCGTCACACCGTACGTGCCGCTCTGAGAGATGAACGAGAGGTGGCCCGGCTCGCTCTTCAGGGGCTCCATCGTTGCCACCAGACTCACCGGGAAGCTGCAGATGCCCATGCAGTTGGGACCGGCGGTCGGGATGCCCGCTTCCGCACACAGGGCGCGCACCTCCGCCTCCCGCTTCCGGCCCTCGATACCTGTCTCCCCGAAGCCCGCGGTGATGATGATGATGCTCCGAACCCCTGTCTCCACGGCGTCCTTGACGGCGCCAAGGACGAAGGGGGCAGGGATGACGATGAAGGCCAGGTCGAGGCGCTCGGGGATGTCACGGAGCGAACGATACGACGGCGCGCCGAGCACGGTGGCGGCGTTCGGATTTACCGGGTAGACGCGGCCCTTGAATCCGCCGTGGGTGATGTTGTTGAACACCCCGTAGCCCCACTTGGTGGGGTCCTCTGAGGCTCCGACGACGGCGATGGACTCGGGCCGGAACATGGACGTCAACGGATGCATTGTCGCGTTCTCCTTGCGGCGACCGCCGGCAGAACCGGGCGGTCAGAGCGTTTCTCAGCGAAGCGCGCGGCTTGAGCGGAAGGGGGTGAGGCGAGCCTGCCACGTGTCGCAGGAAACGGCCGATACGGGCGGAATTGTGGGCCATAAACGATGTGGGGTCAAGCGCAGTACGCGCACAGTGTGCGTGGCGGCGGAGAAGCGCCCTGCAGCAGGCTCATGCGCCGCAGCGCGCAAGGTACGCGCCGTACTGCGATAGACAGGCCATCACCTGCCCCACGTCCTCGGGCGAGCCATAGACAGGCAGCGAATGCGTCATGGCCTGGATGGTCTCGACACCCTCGGGCCGCGCATAGAAGCAGATGGCCACCGGCTTCCCGGACTCCGTCTGCATGTGCTCCAGCCCGCGGATGGTCTCTTCCAGGGGGGGATAGGGACTGGCCGGCAACGCCGCAATCGCACCATCGATGCAGGCCTGCTTCAGCGCGATTTCCACGCATGTGAGCAGTGGAGCGGACCGGAAGTCCGCTGCGAGGTCGATGGGATTCTGGAGCGATGCGTAGGCTCTCGTATCCGCCTCACGCCGGATGCGTTGCTGCAGTTCCTCGCTGAAGGTGGGGACCTCAAGGCCATGCTCTTCCAGGTAGTCGGTAGCCGCCACCGCGAATCCGCCGCTGGCGCCGATGATGGCGACGCGGTTGCCGTGCATGGGTGGCTGCACGGACAGAGCCAGCGCTACGTTCAGGAGGTCATGGGTTCTTGTCACCTCTATCACGCCGCATTGCCGGAAGACGGAGCTGTACACGGCGTGGGTGCCGGTGAGCGCACCGGTGTGAGAAGCCGCGGCCAGGGAGCCTTTGCGCGTGCGGCCGAACTTCATGACAACGACCGGCTTCCTCTTCGTCACTTCTCTCGCAATCCGGGCGAACCTCGCTCCGTCGCGCAGGCTCTCGATGTAGCCCATGATGACGCGGGTGTCCGGATCGTTGCCGAGGTGTTCGAGGTAGTCCGAGAACTGCGTGACTGCTTCGTTGCCGCTGCTCACGAATGTGTTGAAGTCAATGCCCATCTTCAGGCCGTAGTTGAGAGTGGTGACACCGTAGGTGCCGCTCTGTGAAATGAAGGAGACGGTGCCGGGGGCGCTCTTGAGGTCATTGAAGACTGCCGTCAGCTTCGCGGGGAAGTTGCAGATGCCCATGCAGTTCGGGCCGACCATCGGTATGTTCGCCCTATTGCACAGCTCTGCAATCTCGGCCTGGATTCGCCTGCCGTTCTCGCCGGTCTCGCCGAATCCCGCCGTGATGATGACAAGGGAGCCCACGCCGGCGTCTATCGCCTCGCGCACGGTGTCCAGGACCAGGCTCGCGGGGATGATTATGACGGCGAGGTCGACACGCTCGGGGATGGCCCCGAGTGACGCGTAGCTCTTGAGGCCGAGCACCGTCTGAGCGTTCGGGTTGACGGGGTAGATGCGGCCCTCGTATCCGCCCCCGATGAGGTTCTTCAAGACCCTGTGGCCATGCTTGCTGGCGTCATCGGACGCGCCCACGACGGCCACGGACCGGGGGCGAAGAAGCGTGTCAAGACTCTGCATCGTGCTGTCTCCCAGGTGCGGTAGTGTGTCCCCTGCTGCTGTTCGTGTCAACGGCCTTGACGGATACGGTGCCGGACGGCGGGGTCCGGAGCCGTCCGGGGAGTCGCCGTTCAGGTGAGGCTACGAAGGAAACGTGCCTGTCCGGCGGCGGTAGTCGGCATAGTCCGCCATTGCGGCCATGACCCGGCAGATCTCCTCCGGCGTGCCGTAGACCGGCAGCCACGTGAGGCTCTGGACGAGTTCGGCGCCGCGACGACTGCCGTAGTAGCAGAGCAGGAGAGGCTTGCCGCTCTCCCGCTGGATGCTCTCGAGCCTGCGGAGAGTCTCGTCCGCCGGCGGCAGCGGCCACGACCACATGCCCATGAGGACGGCGTCGATACCCGGGTCGTGCAGGACCATCTCGACGCAGTTCATCAGGTAAGGAGGACGCGTCTCAGCGCTGATGTCGACGGGGTTCCTCACGGACGCGAACGGGGGTACCTTCACGTCGCAACGTATGCGGTTCTGCAATTCAGCGCTGAACTCAGGCACCTCGAGGCCCAGCTCGTTGCAGTAGTCGGCGGCTGCCACGGCGAAGCCGCCGCTGATGCCGGCGATGGCGATGCGCCGTCCCTTCGGCAGAGGCTGCGTGCGAAAAGCGGTCGCCACGTTGAGCAGGTCCTGGGTGCGGGTGACTTCGATGACGCCGCACTGCTTGAAGGCGGCCCTGTAGACGTCGTGCGAGCCGGCCAGGGCGCCGGTGTGGGATGCAGCCGCGCGCTTGCCGGCGCCCGTGCGGCCGAACTTCATGACGACGACCGGCTTCTTCTTCGACACTTCCTTCGCCACGGATACGAATCGGGAAGCATCCTTGAGGCTCTCGATGTAGCCGATGATGACGCGTGTGGCAGGGTCGTCGCCGAGGTACTCGAGGTAGTCCGAGAACTTCGTGACGGCCTCGTTGCCGCTGCTGACGAACTTGCTGAACCCCACGCCAGTGACAAGTCCCTGGTTGAGCGTGCTGATGCCGTAGGTGCCGCTCTGGGAGATGAACGAGACGTCTCCCGGCTCTCCCTTGAGGGTGTCCATCGTCATGGTGCCGATGACGTGCGAGGAGAAGCATACGACCCCCATGCAGTTGGGGCCCACGGCCGGGATTCCGGCCTGCGTGCAGAGCTTCCGTATTTCCGCCTCGACATCGAGTCCATCCGGACTGACCTCGCTGAAGCCCGCGGTGATGATGACGATGCCCTTCACGCCGGCGGCGATACAGTCCTTCACCGACTCCAGCACGGCCTTCGCGGGGATGACGATGAAGGCCAGTTCCACCGGTTCGGGCAGGTCGCGCATCGTGGGGTAGGCCTTGCGGCCGAGGACGGTGGCGATGTTGGGGTTGACACCGTAGATGGGGCCGGCGTATCCGGCGTCGATGATGCTCTGCATCACCCTGTTTCCGTACTTGGTGCGGTCATCGGAGGCGCCGATGACGGCGACAGAACGAGGCTCGAAAAGACAGGCAAGCTTGCTCATCGTGCGATATCTCTCCTGGCAAGCGGCGTGGTGTGGCGTCGCGTTTGTGGTGCAGTCGGAGGGCGAGGCGAACACCCGGGCCTCCGGCAACAGTGCCTATCCTACTACAGCCGCTCGGACGAGCCAAGAATGTGTCGTATACGATCATGGAGCGCGGCGCGGGTCCAGGACGGTCGAGTCATCTCCGCGCAGCCTGCGGCAATGCTAGAATCGCGTTGCCCGCGAGGAGTCAGAATGGCAACAGCCAGCATAGCCCCGGATGAAGCATCGGTGCTTGTGTTCAACGTCGGCAGCTCGTCGCTCACGTTCAAGCTTTACCGTCACTCGCAGGTGACCCTTCGTGGCAAGTGCCACCGGGTTGGCGTGAAGAGCAGGGAGCCCGCGTTCATGGAGGCGCACGACGGGGAGACGCACGCCCGGCTGGAGGTGGGACTGGCCGACCACGTGGAAGCTGCCGGACGGGTGTTCGACTATCTTGCCGCCGGCGGTTTCGGGGTGGACGCCGTGGGGCACCGGTTCGGCGATGGCGGCGGGCACTTCGAACGGGGCACGGTCGTCACTGCGCAGACACGGCCGCTGCTGGACCAGTGTGCGCCGCTGGCTCCGCTGCACAACGTGGCAGTGCTGGCGATGATAGACCTCGTGAGGCGGCGGCTTGGTGACATCCCACAGTACGTGGTTTTCGATTCCACGTTCCACGCGGGGCTGCCGGACGTAGCGCGGGCATACGCTCTGCCCGAGGTGCTGGCGGAGAAGTACCGCAAGCATGGCTTCCACGGGCTGTCGTATGCGGATGTCATGGAGAAGGCGATGTGGTACCTGGGTGAGTCCCACTTCAAGGCGGTGGCGCTGCACCTGGGCACCGGCGGTTCGAGCGCTTGCGCCATCGTGGACGGTCGTTCCGTGGACACATCGATGGGCTACTCGCCGCTGCAGGGGCTGGTGATGAACACACGCTGCGGCGACCTCGACCCCGGCATCATCATCCAGCTCCTGCGCGACGGGCATGACGTGGACGACCTGACGCGCCTGCTGCACCGCGAGAGCGGCCTCTACGGGCTGAGCGGCGGCCTGTCGAGCGACATACGCGACCTCATCGCGGTCATGGACAACGAACCCCGGGCCCGTCTGGCCGTCGACCTGTACGTCTACCGCGTCAGGCAGTACATCGGGTCGTACACCGCCGTGATGAACGGCCTCGACGTGCTCATCTTCACCGACGACGTGGGGCTGCGCGTGCCGCAGGTGCGAAGCGCTGTGTGTCACGACCTTGACTGCCTTGGCGTGCACCTGGACGAGGAGCGCAACCGCCTCGCAGGCCCGGACCGGATCGAACCTCTCCACGTTGAAGGTTCGCGCGTGCGCATCCTTGCCGTCCCCAACGACGAGGAGAGCGCCATCTACTCGGAAGGGCTCGCACTGCTCGCGTAGTTCGTGGTAGACACCAACCGTCGTTTGACAGGCGGACAGGCCGTCGATAATATATGCAGACTTGTGTATATATGAATCTGTCACTGCGGGAGACTCATGGATGAACTGGTGAAGGCGGCGAGGTGTCTGAGCGACCCGACGCGGGTGCGGGTGCTGCACCTGCTGATGCAGCGCGAGTGCTGCGTTTGCGAGGTGATGGATGTGCTGGACATCTCGCAAGTGAACGCCTCCCGGTGCTGCAACGCACTGAAGGAGGCCGGCTTCCTCGAGATGCGGAAGGACGGGCGCTGGAAGCACTACTCCGTTGACCGCACGGGAGCGTCCGTCGCCATCAGAGACTTGCTGGAGGCGGTCGCGCACACAGCCACCGATGACGAGGTGGCCCTCGAAGACCGTCGCCGGCTGGCGCTGGCGCGAAGGCGTTCACAGGTGGCCAGTGAAGGCAAGCCCCTGCGAGATGTGCCTCTTGCGCGATTCCACGCTGTCTGAGGAGAGGATTTGTAGATGTTGTCCACACTGGTTATCGGCGGACTAACTGCATTGAAGGAGTACGTGGCGCTGCACGTGCTGACGTGCCTCATCCCCGCGTTTCTGCTGGCTGGTGGGATCGTCACATTCATCTCGCGAGAAGCCATCATTGGATATCTGGGAGCTGCCGCGCGTAAGCTGCAATCGTTCGGCATCGCTGCAGGCGGCAGCTTCTTCGTCGCAGCGTGCTCGTGCACCGTCATCCCGGTATCGAGCGGCATCTACTACGGCGGCGCGGGCATCGGCGCCGCGTTCATCATCCTCTGGGTGGCGCCTGCTGCGAATATCCTTGCCCTCACCTACACTGGCTCCATCATTGGCGGCGCAATGGTGATTGCGAGGATTGTGTCGGCGCTCCTTATGGCGGGCGTTGTGGGACTCGTCATGTCGTACGTATTTCGCAAAGAAGAGGCGGTCAGGGTCTCGACCATACAGCAGCAGGGCGGACCGCTCATGGAACGCAAGAGCCTGGTGTTGTTGATTCTCCTCGTCGTGTGGCTGCTGTCCCCGAACTACCTCGTCATCCAGGGCCCGTACTGGCAGAAGGTCATCGTATGGGCCATCGGGCTGGCGGTCGTTGCGGCGTACGTGGCGAAGAGTTACACCCGTGAGCGCGTCAACGATTGGATGCGTGAGACCGTGTGGTTCGTCCGCCAGATATTCCCGCTGTTGCTTGGCGGCGTGTTCATCGTAGGCGTCGTTGGCGTACTTCTGAAGCCCGAATGGGTGCAGGCCGCGTTGGGCGGAGAGGGAGTGCGGCAGTCATTTCTGGCCACGATGATAGGCGCAATCAGCTACTTCGCGACCATGACGGAGGCGCCGTTCGTAGACACGCTGATGGACCTGGGCATGGGCAAGGGGCCTGCACTGGCGCTGCTGCTGACGGGTCCGGGGCTGAGCCTGCCGAACTGGCTGGCCATCGCGAAGGTCTTCGGCAGAAAGAAGGCCATGGTGTATGTCCCGACCATCGTCGTGCTCGGCACGCTGGTCGGCTGGATAGCAGGGTACATCCTGTAGGAAACGGCGAAGAGGGTGCGACTCAAAGGCACTGGGCGCGTTTACAGAGTGAAGGAGTGACACGGATGGATATCAAAGTGCTTGGTACCGGCTGTGCGAAGTGCAAGGCGGTGGAGAAGACCGTAAAAGAAGTCCTGGCCGAACTCAACATAGATGCTGAAGTTGAAGATGTCAGGGACATGGCGAAGATCATGGAGTACAAGGTCATGATGACGCCCGGTCTCGTTATCGACGGAAAGGTGGTCTCAAGCGGCCACGTGCCGTCGAAGAACGATGTGAAGAAGATGATCGAAGAAGCGCGGAAGTAGGGACGTAGACTCTCAATGCCTGGCCGGGGCGGGTTTGGCTTTGGGGCCACGTCAGTGCAGGACAGGAGCAAGTGAACATGCAGAAGAGAATTGTGACGTTTGTCATCAGCGCGGTGCTCCTTGTTGGCTTGTCAGCAGGTTGCTCCGGGGATAGCCCCACCCCTCCGCCTGCGGGTGCGAGCCAGCAGAGCGGGGTGCGGTCTACCCAGCCGTATGAGTTGCGAACGGGCGACGGTGTCGATATCGTCTATTTTGAGACTGCGGAACCGTGCGACTGCATGGCCGAAGTAGGCGATGCGGTCGAACGCTCGATCGAGACGTACTTCCAGGAAGAAATCCGAAGCGGAGTGCTGCGGTTCTTCGTCGTAGTGTCGGATGATTCAGCCAATAGCGGTCTCGTGAAGACCTTCAACAGCCAGCCATTCGACATGTTCGTGGTGGAGTTCGACGACGGGAAAGGCCTGGCCACTCCCGTATATGAGATCTGGAACCTGATGGGCGACAACGACGCCATCATCGAACTGGTGAGAGCTCTCGTGCAGAAGAGCCTGGACGGGCAGGGGTAGCTGTGGACGTAGCCTCTCTGTCTTCGTCGAGCGTTCCCCTGCTTGCTGCTATCGGTCTTGGATTGTTGTGCTCGTTAAGCCCATGCACCATGGCGACCAATGTTGCGGCGCTTGCCTACGTTGGGCGTAAGGCGTCACAGCGTGGTTACTCGTTGATGACGGCTGCACTTTACACGCTTGGCCGGATGTTTACGTACACCTTGATAGGCGTTCTCATCGTGCTCGTGGGGATGGAGGTGAATGCACTGTCACGGTTCCTGCAGGGGGCCGGCGCGCAGTTCCTCGGTCCGTTCCTTATCGTTGTGGGGATTCTGCTGCTTGTCATTGACCGCCTGCCGGCGCTCAAGGGTGGCGGCGGGCTACAGCGTTTGGGCACGAAGTTCGGCGACATGGGTGTGCTAGGTGGATTCCCGCTGGGCGCCATCTTTGCCCTGGCGTTCTGTCCCTACAGTGGGGTGCTGTTCTTCGCGGTGCTGATTCCGCTGGCGCTGCGCACGGTAGGTGGTGTCGCGCTTCCGGCGGTGTTCGCGATAGGCACGGGCGTGCCGGTTCTTGTGTTTGGAGCGCTGCTTTCCTTCGGTGTCGGTCGTGCGACCTCTGTTATGGACTGGTTGACACGTGCGGACAAAGTCATGCGCATCGTGGTTGCCATCATCTTCATCGGCGCAGGCGTGTACTGCCTGTTTGGCATGTGAGAGGCAGGACTGCGCCAGCATGGAAGCGTTCAGGAGCCGAGAGAACAGGTTGACAGCGACTCGCATGCTGCTGTGGTGCAAGCATGCTGCAAGGACTCCCGGAGTCGTCCGCAGCCAGGTTCTTGCGACATGTATCGCCCTGGTGCTGGTCGCGCTGGCGGCGTCAGGTGGTTGCACTCCTGCGGAGGAGCCATGTGTAGTGCCACAGGCCCCTGGTGGCGAACCGGAAGCGGTCGAACTGCCGGCGGACGCGGTCTTGCGCGATGAGACAGAGGCTGTGACGTCTCCCTCAGGTGGAGCTTCTCTGCCCGTTGAAGGCGGAGTGAGTGGAGACCCGGACAAGGCAGAGACCAGCGGCGATGATACGGAATCAGTCGCAGCAACCGACACTCCTGCGCAGGTCACGTCCCGTGTTGACCTGGTCTACTTCCACACGGCGAACCCCTGCGGTTGCATGGCTGAGGTCGAGGGCGTCATCGAGTCCTCGCTGCGTACGCATTTCGCCGGCGAGATGGACCAGAAGACTGTACGGTTCTTCTCGGTTGTCTCGGACGACCCCTCGAACGAGAACCTGGTGCGCATGTACGGGAGCCAGCAATTCGACCTCTTCCTGGTGACCTACGAAGGTGGCAAGGCCCGGGCGACACAGGTCTACGACATATGGAGTCTCCTGGGAGACAACGAGGCGATCGCGCTAGTCGTGAAGTCGAAAGTTGCTGACAGTCTGGCGCCTCTGAGCTGAACGAGTCGTTCTTCCGGCGCGCTTGAAGGGCACCGTGATGGTCACTGCATGCAAACGATGACAGTCCACAGGCATCTGTTGTCTGGCCGATTCACGGACCGGACCGGTTCCGGCTCTACGAGCGGCCGACCGAACGGCTCCTGTGCTCGAGCCGCGTGAAAGGAAGCCTGGTAGTAATGGAAAGACTTGCCGAGGCCGGGTACTGGTTCCTCTACATCGGGATCGAACTGACTGTCCTGTTCCTGGTCGTCACGTTTCTTGTCGGTATTGTTCGTGCCTATGTCACCCCCGAACGCTCAAAGGCGGTGCTGGAACGGTACGGGAAAGGGCTTCGGGGCAACGTGCTCGGGGCAGGGGTCGGTGGCCTGCTGCCGTTCTGCTCTTGCTCAACTATCCCGATGCTCGTAGGACTGCTTGGCGCGGGTGTTCCGTTCGGCATAGCGATGTCCTTTCTCATAGCTTCACCCCTCAATGTGTTTAACCTGGTTGTCATCACGCTCTTTGCCACGCTGTTCGGCGCAAAGGTGGCGGTTGCCTACTCTGCGGCGACCTTTGTCGCTGCTGTGGTGGCAGGTATCGCGCTGGAACGCCTAGGTCTCGCGCATTACGTGCGCGAGTTAGCGCCTGCGGGCGGGGCCGGGGGCTGTGGCTGCAGCTGTGGCTGTGCCGTGGCTGGGGCGACGCCCCTCGGTCGCTGGGAACGGATACGACCGGTACTGACCCAGGCATGGCGATTCGCCTGGGACCTGTTCCGCAGCATGCTGCCGTATCTGCTTGGCGGCGTGGCCGTTGGCGCGCTCATCCACGGTTTCGTTCCCGAGGCCTTCTTTGTGCGATATGCGGGGCCGGACAACCCCTTTGCTGTGCCGGTCGCGGCGGCCATCGGTGTGCCGATGTATGTCAGCACATCGACGCTCATCCCCATCGCTTCAGCGCTCGTCGCCAAAGGTGTGAGCCTGGGCACGGTCATGGCGCTCATCATCGGGGGAGCGGGCGCCAGCATACCGGAACTGGCGCTGCTGTGGAGGCTGTTCCACAAGCGACTGTTCGTGGCATACATCGTGACGGTGTTCCTCATTGCGTGCGCGATAGGCTATCTGTTCAACGCGTTGGCGCCTGTCCTGTGACGGGATTCTGAGCGAAGAGGGAACGAGATGACTGCGGAGCAATCGACGAGGCGACTCTCTTTCCTCGACCGTTTCCTGACGCTGTGGATATTCCTGGCCATGTTTGCTGGGGTGGCTCTTGGCTATCTCGTGCCCGGCGTGAGGGAGTTCGTCACGCGGTTCTCAATCGGGACCACCAACATCCCCATCGCCGTGGGACTCATCCTGATGATGTATCCACCTCTCGCCAAGGTGAAGTACGAGAGGCTGGGCGACGTCTTCCGCAACGTGAAGGTGCTGGCGCTCTCGCTGGTGCAGAACTGGGTCATCGGCCCGATTCTGATGTTCGGCCTCGCCGTGCTCTTCCTCTCCGGTTACCAGGAGTACATGGTGGGGCTCATTCTCATCGGGCTTGCCCGCTGCATTGCCATGGTCATCGTGTGGAACGACCTGGCCGCGGGCGACCGTGAGTACTGCGCCGGGCTGGTCGCGTTCAACTCCATCTTCCAGGTGCTGTTCTTCTCGGTGTACGCCTACGTCTTCATCACGATGCTGCCCGCACGCCTCGGGCTGGAAGGCATGGTGGTGAACATCACCATCGGCGAGATAGCGAAGAGCGTCGCCGTCTACCTGGGCATCCCGTTCGCCGCCGGCGTGGTATCGCGGGTGGTCGGTCTGCGGACCGTGGGCATAGAGCGGTATGAGCGGGAGTTCGTGCCGCGCATCAGTCCCATCACGCTCGTTGCGCTGCTGTTCACCATCGTCGTCATGTTCTCGCTGAAGGGCGACTACATCGTCCAGTTGCCGCTGGATGTCCTGCGGATTGCGCTGCCGCTGTGCGTCTACTTTGTGGTCATGTTCCTCGTGTCGTTCTTCCTGTCGTACCGGGTCGGCGCCACCTACGAGCAGTCGGCCACGCTGTCGTTCACGGCGGCCTCGAACAACTTCGAGCTGGCGATAGCCGTAGCGGTTTCTGTATTCGGCATCGATTCGGGGCAGGCCTTCGCGGCGGTCATCGGCCCGCTCGTGGAGGTGCCGGTGCTTATATCGCTCGTGAATGTGGCGCTTCGGCTGAGGCGGCGCTTCTTTCCGAATGCGGTTGAGACGCCGACCGGCGTCTGTCACGTGAGTTGCAGTCCTGATCGTTGACTGCGGCCGGCCGGTGCATTGACAGGCTGCTCGCACGAGTGATAACGTTTGCGTGTTTCGCGAATCGTGCAACTATATCCGAATGGACGTACAAGGCACACTCAAGGTAACAAGAGCGCTGTCGGACGCCAGCCGCTTGAGAATCATTGTCTCGCTGGCTGGCGTCGAGGAACTGTGCGCCTGTCAGATGACGGAGATGCTCGGCCTGTCTCCCGCCGCAGTCTCGCGTCACTTGAGTGTGCTCCTGAATGCGAACCTGGTCCGGAGCAGGAAGGAAAGCCGCTGGGTGTACTACAGGCTGTCGGATGATTTCCCCCCGCTTGCGAAGCAGTGGCTCATGGAGTCTCTGTCTTCTTCACGGGAAGCGGCGGACGATCGCAAGCGTCTTGAGAACGTGCTCTCGTGTGCTGTGGAGGCCGAGTGCAAACCCCGGGTTATTCGGAAGATGGGACAGGGTGGTCTGACGGAGGAGCGCGGCTTCTCACGTGAGGTTGAGCCGGACGCGCTGACCAGACAGGTTGCACATTGGCAGGACACACTTCTACTGGTGAGGGCGCCGCACAGCAAGACAGGTGCCAGGGAGATGGCGAGATGACTATCGAGAAGAAGCCGGAGTCGTTCAATGAGGAGGAGTCAGCAGAACCCACTCAGACGTGCGGCCCTGGCTGCAACTGCGGCAAGACGGGAAGTGGCGGCAAGGGCAAGGCAATCGTCGCGGTAGCCGTGCTTGTCGTGGCTGCCGTGCTCCTGGCGCGCGGACTCATGGCTGCGGACGAAGCCTCAGATGGGCGGGACGAGGACTCTTTCGGGGCGATTGTGACGCAGGGTGCGGGAGTACCCCCCTCCTTGACGACCGCCGGAGACTCTTCGCGGTCGTCCTTGTGGGGCGAACCGTTGGGATCGATTGGTGACCTCGACACCGCGGCTGCGTCCTACGTTTCGGTCTTTGTGTATCTCCCGGGTGCGGAAGCCGCGGACGCGAGCATCCGGAGCGAGATCGAAGCGGCGGCGCGCAAAGCGCAAGCGCAAGGGCTCACCACGGGGCTCTTCATTCTCTCTGACGAATCAGACGATTATGCGGCCATTGCAGACCAGGTGCCTGCGCCGTGTGTGGTGGCGCTGGTCAGAGGTGGGTGTTCGAGCGTAGTGTCCGGAGACATCACCGAGACGACGCTCCTCGAGGCTCTCGTTTCTGCTTCCCGGCCATCGTCAGGTTGCGGTCCTGCCGGCTGCGCTCCGGGCGGATGCTAGTGGATGGAAGGGATACCGCACGATGATAGACTGGCTTGCCTCCGCGTCCGACTGGGCGAGACAGATACTTGAGAACGCGGGCACGAGCCCTGCAGCGTTGCCGCTGGCGTTCCTCCTTGGGGCGGTCAGCGCTCTCGCCAGCGCCTGTTGCGCACTGCCGATTCTCGGGGTCATTATCGGCTATGCCGGGACGCGGACAGAAGCTGACCGGCGCTCGCATCTGATTGACGCCGGTCTCTTTATGGCCGGCGTAGTCCTTGCGCTCTTGGTGCTGGGAAGCGTCGCGGCTTTGATCGGGCAGGCTGCGCAGGCCGTCCTCGGTCGCTACTGGCAGGCTTTCGCTGGCTTCGTCGCCATCATCGCGGGTCTGGCCACCCTTGGACTCATCCCGTTCAAACTGCCACACGGCCTGGAGGCAACCCATTCGGCGCGGCGAGGGTTAGTGGGAGCGCTGGCCGCCGGACTCATCATGGGCGGAGCGGTGAGCGTATGCTCGCTGGGATGCAACCCCGCCATTTTCATAATCGTTGGGGTCGCGGTGATTCAGGGGTACACGCTCTGGATGTTCGGCGTGCTCGTCGCCTACGCCGTCGGCTTCAGCGTGCCGCTGACCGCGTTGATGCTGGGGGCCTCCTTTGGAGCGGCAGCAATTCAGGCCACGAAGCTCACCCGTGTGGTGCGGATCGTGGCCGGAGTGGTGCTGATTGCGGCAGGCTTCTACTTCCTGGCCTCGCTGTAGCCGGGGCTGAGCACTGGAGCCGTTCGGCAACGGGCGACCCGTTGGTGAGCCCACCTGAGACGGCCCAGTCACAGGGACCCGAGAACCAGAGAGGGAAGAACGAATGAAGACGTACAGCCTCGGGCGGTTCTCGCAACCCAACTGGATTTCGGGGAGGCTGGACTCACTCTACTCCGCGTTTGGCGCTGGCAGGCGCCGACCAGCGTCTCCACCGGAACGAGACGGCACGAGAGGAGTTGACAACTGTCAACAAAGCGTTGTAGCTTCAGGGCGGTCACGGACGCAGAGAGTCCCACTTTGCAGGGGGAAGAACACAATGGGAACCGGCTTCCGACGGACACTCAGGCACGGCACTCTCCTCGTTTTCGCCCTTGTTGCCGCGACTGTTCTGTTTCCTGCTCAGGCGTATGCCGGCTGCGCCTGCGGCGGCGGCTCGGAGGACGAATCGGGCTCGCGCCCGGAGGTGAACATCACGCTTCGCGTGGCGCCTGCGGACGGCGGGTACGTCAAGGTGGACGGCGAGGAGCTGGAGGACGACATCTACGTTGCATCCCAAGGGGACAAGCTGGAGCTCGAGGCCGTACCGGCGCAGGGCTACAGGTTCGTGAGATGGAGCGGCTCCGTCGTCAGCAGCGAGAATCCCGTGGAGAGGGAGTGCTACAACCACAAGGACATCACAGCGAACTTCGTGCTTGAGAAAGAGAGCCTCTCGCAGCTTGAGAAGAGCGGCCTGTCGGTCGATATTCCGGATGGCACCGAAGCGCTCGACGCGGATGGCAACGAACTGGATGACGTGTCCATAGAGGTCGCCGCAGTGCATGATGTCCCCACCACCATGACCGTGGTGAGCCGCGTCTATGATGTGTTGCCGAGCGGCGCCACATTTGATCCTCCTATCACCCTCACCTTCGAATACGACCAGGCCAGCGTGCCGGCCGGAGTGGACGAGAACGAGCTAACGGTCGCATGGTTTGACGAGGAATCCGGCGCGTGGACGCCTCTTAAGTCCGATGTGAACGAAGAGGACGGCATCGTCACCGCGGACGTAGCGCACTTCAGCGAGTTCTGCGTCCTGTCGCCGACGCCAGCCTCCGGTCTTTCCGGGACTGGCCAGCCGACATCGCCGGGATTCAGCTTGAGCCAGCTCGAAGTCTCGCCATCGAGCGTTGCCGCCGGCGAGCCGGTGACTGTCAGCGTACTGGCGCACTACGAGGGCGCGAGCTCCGACGGAGCGTCCCTGGTAGTGCTGCGCGTCGACGGCACGGAGGTCGACCAGCAGCAGGTGACGCTACCTTCGGGCGAGAGCGCGGAAGTCGCGTTCACGTTCACGCCGTCGACGGGCGGCCCTCACGAGATAGATGTGAACGGCCTGCTGGGCGGGTTGAACGTGATTTCAGTTGCCTCGCCTCTGGCGCTGAGCCAGGCGGTCGCACTGGCCCAGGACGGCGGTTCTTTCCAGCTTGAGGCGCCGAGCCAGCCTGAGGCGCCAGGCCAGTCCTCGTTCTCCTGGCTTCGCGGGTGGCCACCTGTGGCCGTTGTCGTCATGGGCGTTGTCGTTGTGCTTCTGGTCCTGTTTCTGCTGCTGCTCGTGAGACAGGCTTTCCGCCGCCGGTACGACATGTAGATCGGCACCGCTGCACGCCAGTTCATCGCCGACCAGGAACTTGGCGCGGTGAGCGACGCCATGCAGGCGACGACGTTCAAGTCGAGCAGTGGTAGACTATGGCGGACATCGAAGTCCCTGTCTGGAGGATGGCATGTTGACCAGCGCAGTTCAGGAACCGCGTAAGGAACACAAGAGGCCGGGTGAGTCCGACGGAGGCAAGGGCAAGGGAAAGGCGGTTCTCATCGTCGGGCTTGTGTGTATCGGAGTCATTGCCGCCGTTGTCGCCATGAACTACGACAGGCTGTTCGCCCAATCGGAAGCGGCCGAACCGACGGGACAGCCCGTTGAGACGACCCCCGCTCCCAACACCGTGCCGGTGATACTCAGCGTGACGGCGGCGACCGACCGAATAGAGCCTTCCGACCTCTGTCAGGTCTCCTGCGAGGCCGAGGATGCTGACGCTGATGCTCTCACCTACACGTGGGTGGCGAGCCGGGGCGACATCATCGGTGCAGGGGCGACCGTCGAGTGGAGCGCACCGGACACCGAGGGCCTGTACAGCCTGTCCGTGAAGGCGGACGATGGCCGCGGCGGCATTGCGGAGTTCTCAACGTCTCTGCGGGTCAAGGCGAACTACGCTCCGGAGATAGTGTCGCTGTCCTCCTACTCCGACTGGGCCCTCCCGGAAACGTCGACCTTCGTGTCATGCGTCGCGACGGACCTCGATGGCGACAAGATAGCGTACGAATGGAGCGCCACCGCCGGTGAGGTGTTTGGACAGGGCAATGCAATCGTGTGGGTTGCCCCCGCCGAACTCGGCGCCTACTCGGTGAAGGTACTTGCCCGGGACGCGTATGGCGGGGAGTCGAGTCGTGAGATTCCCATCAGCGTGACGCCGGGCACGGCCCCGACGCTGGGCGAGTTCGTGGTCAAGGGCATCGGCACCGACCTCATCAAGTACTTCGAAGGCGCGTGGTCCATCTTCCGTGGTCGCACCTGCAGCATCGAGTGCGTCGTGACGGAGGGAGAAGGGCCGTACACCTATGCCTGGAGCGCCGCCAAGGGCAAGCTGACTGCTGAAGGCGCAGTGGCACGGTGGGACGCCATCGATGGCAAGGAAGAGGTCACGATTACTGTGGACGTGACCGACATACGGGGGAATACCACCAGGGGCACTGTCCTCATGAGCGTTCAGACCTGCACCTGCCATTTCAAATAGACGGCGGGAGCCGGGGCGGCATGTGTACATTGTCGGTGAGGTGCGAAGCGGGCAGGCGGGGCCCATTCTGTCGAGGTGCGCTGGTCCTGTCGACGGTTGCCGTGGCGTCGGGTTCCCGGGTGACTTCGAGTATCGTACAGTCGGGTTGATTCGGACAGGGAGTAGCCTGGCTCTGGAGGAACACAGTGAACACATTTCTGAAAGCAGTGATAGCGGTTTGCGCCGTGGCGATTGTGGTTGTCGCGGCCATCGGGATGCTGGGCGGCTCCACTCCTCAGGACGTGACGGTGGCGCCCACTCCCACGCCGACCTCTGCCTCATCGACGACACCGCTGGCACTCATTCTCGGACCGTCCACTGACCCA
>JALNYR010000224.1 GCA_023229725.1 Dehalococcoidia bacterium
CCGTCAGGACCATCGTGCGTGACTACGTGAAAGCCAGCCGGCTCGCCAGGTCGTTCCGACCGGGCGAGAAGGGCGAAGGCGGCGACGGCGTGACGGTCGTCGAACTGTAGTACTCGACGTCAGCGCTTCAGACCGTAGCGGGCGGCCGCCTTCCTGAACCCCTCGAGCGAACCCTCCAGCGTCCGGTTGTCCACGCAGTACGAAATGCGGAAGTGCCCCGGGCGACCGAAGCCCCGGCCCGGCACGACCAGCACCAGCAGGCTGAGCAACTCCCGGACGAACTCGACATCCTCCTCCACCGGCGACTTCGGGAACATGTAGAAGGCGCCCTGCGGACGAACGACATCGTAGCCCATGCCGACAAGCTCGCCGTAGAGCAGGTCGCGCTTGCGCTCGTACTCCGGCACGGAAACCGTGATGTGCTGCAGGCCGGTCACCAGCCGCTGCATCAACGCGGGCGCGTTCACGAAGCCGAGCACGCGGTTGCAGTGGATGAAGCCCGCCATCAGCTCGTCGTGCTCATCGCTCTCCGGATTGAGCGCCAGGTACCCTATCCTCTCGCCGGGCAGGGCGAGGTCCTTCGAGTGCGAGGTGATGACGATGCTGTTGTGGTAGTGGTGGAAGACAGATACGGGGGTCAGCCCGTCGAACAGTATCCTGCGGTACGGCTCGTCGCTGATGATGTAGATCTGGTGCCCCAGCTCGGCTTCCTTCCGGGCCAGTATCTCGCCGAGGGCATGGATGACACGTTCGGGATAGACGACGCCGGTGGGGTTGTTCGGAGAGTTGAGGATGACGGCCTTCGTCTGGGGGCCGATGGCCTGCTCGAACTTCTCGAGGTCCGGCAGGAACTCCCGGTCGGTCCGCACGATGCGCGGCTTGCCGCCATGGTTGTCCACGTAGCCGAGGAACTCGACGAAGAACGGCTCGAAGACGATGACCTCCTCGCCGGGATTCAGCAGCGTCTTCAGCGCCACGTTCATCGCGCCGGAGGCGCCGCAGGTCATGACGACGTCGCGGAACGCGATGCTCACGCCGGTTTCGCGCTCAAGCTCGGCAGCCACAGCGGCACGGGTCGACTCGTACCCCGCGTTGGCCATGTAGCGGTGCATGCCCGGGATGGGGTGCTCGGCCAGCTTCAGCAGCTCGGCGTTGAACTCAGCGGGAGGCTCGACAATGGGATTGCCCAGCGAGAGGTCGAAGACCTTGTCCGCGCCGTGCAACGCCCTGAGTGCGTTGCCCTCCTCAAACATCCGCCGAATCCACGAGCCCTCCACCATCTGCCGGCGAACGTTCTCAGACATCGACATCGGACTGCTCCTTTCGCTGCCGGTCCGCTGCGCAACCGCGCGGGCCGTCCCCTGACGTGCCGCGCATTCTACCATAGCGAAGACGCAGCCTCGCGCGTCGCGCTAGAATCGCACTGTCATGGCAGCGCTCCGGACGGTCAGCACCCGAACCGTCGTGTTCCTCACGTTCACAGCTCTGCTGTTGCCGTTGCTCCTCGTGCACATCGTGCCGACCGACACGGTCGAGCCATATGTCTTCCGCGCGAAGCCGGCGGAGTATCTCGGAGAGTCAGGTAACGGCTACCTGCAGTACTACCGAGTGGACGTCCTCGAAGGCACCGCGCCCGCCTCGAGCATCGTCGTGGCGCTGGACCGGAACTACTCCCGCGGCTATGCGCCTGACGGACTTTCCGCAGGCGGCGCCTGCTGGTTCCAGGGCGGCCTGATGACACCGGAGGTGTTCTACGGAGAGCAGTACCTGTTCTTCGGACTGCAGCAGGTGTACGTGCGGCAGGTGAAGACAGGCGTCCTCTGGCCGGACCAGTGGACGGGGATGCGCGTGCTCTACCTGTCACCCCTGGAGACCCTCGTCGCGCCGCTGCAGATTCCGTTCCTGGTGCGCTCCGACAGCTTCACGTGGCGGACGCTCACCATACTCCTTGTCCGATGTGTTCTGCTGGGGACAACGATAGCCCTCGTGGCAAGAAAGAAGCTGCGACGCGAGAGGCTCGCTGCCGCCCTCCTGCTCTTCGCCATAGCGGCGATGCTCCTGACCATGCCGGTGCTGGGCGACCTGTACTAGGCTCCCGGGTCCCGCAAATGACCGCGGGCAGGTCTGAGACCTGCCCGCAGCCGTCAGAGCGGATTATTGCAGCGACCGGCATTACTCGGCCGACGTGTCGATGAGGACCTTCATGAAGTTCGCCTTGCCCCCCACGATGTCCTCAAACGTCTCCTGCACCCGGTCGACGGGTCGGATGTCCGAGACCATCTTGTCGAGCGGCAGCTTCCCTCCGACGACAAGCCGGATGGCCTCATCGAAGTCCTCTTTCAGGTAGTTGCGGGCGCCGACCACGCTGTACTCGCGCCAGAGGATGTTCCTGAGGTCGACCATCATCGGCTCCGCGAAGATGGCGACAATCACGATGCGGCCTCGCGTGCGCGGCAGCTTCGTCATCATCTCCGCTCCGGCCTGCGTGCCGGTCACCTCGAAGACGACGTCGGCCCCGGCGCCGCCGGTGTGGTCGAAGACGTACTTGACGAGGTCGGTCTCAGCGGGGTTCACAACGTCGAAGCCCAACTCTTTGGCCAGCTTCAGGCGTGCGGGATTCACCTCGGAAATGACCACGCGCGCGCCCTTCTCCCGGCATACGAGCGCCTCGAGAACGCCGATGGGGCCGGCGCCCAGCACCACGCAGTAGTCCTTCGCCGTAACCTCGCCGTAGCGCACGTCGTGCGCGGCGACCGCGAGCGGCTCGATGAGAGCGGCATGGATGAGGTTGATGTTGGCCGGCACCTTGTGGAGCAGGTGCGCGGGCACGGTCCACCAGCCCTGGAATGCGCCCGGGGTAGTGATGCCGATGAAGTTGAGGGTGGGGCAGATGTTGATATGCCCCTTCTCGCACGAAGGGCACTTGCCGCACGCGTCAGTGGGGCGCAGGACGACGCGGTCGCCGACCTTGAAGCCGACGACGCCCTTCCCCAGCTCCACTACCGTCCCGACAGCCTCGTGTCCCACCACCTGGGGCGGCTTCAACCGGTGGTCCATGTGCCCGAGGAAGATGTGAACGTCCGTGCCGCAGATGCCGGCGTACGCCACCTTCATGCGGACCTGTCCGGGCCCGGGCGGCACTATCTTCGACTCGCCGACGGAGAACCTCTTGTTACCCTCGTA
>JALNYR010000046.1 GCA_023229725.1 Dehalococcoidia bacterium
CTCACCATCAGCGTTCAGGGTGAGGACATCAAGACGTTCGAGTTCCGGGGAGGCGACAAGGCGCACCTGGCGCACATGATAATCATGGAGCACCTGCTCTAGTGGAAGCGCAACCGACGACGGGGGGAGACATGCCGCACGGATACGAGATCAACGATCTTGCCAAAGAAGAATCGTGGCGGATGTTCCGCATCATCGGGGAACTGGTCGAGGGCTTCGACCGCCTCTCCGGCGTCGAACCGGCCGTCACCATCTACGGCTCCGCCCGGACGAAGCCCGACGAGGCGCTCTACCAGGTGACCGTGGACATCGCCAGGCGTCTCGGCGAGCTCGGATTCTCCATCATCACCGGTGGAGGACCGGGCCTGATGGAAGCAGCCAACAAGGGAGCCGCCGCGGCCGGCGTCACCTCCATCGGCCTCAACATCGAACTCACCGAGGAACAGAAGCCCAACCCCTACTCGACGCTGTCCATCAGCTTCAATCACTTCTTCGCCCGCAAGGTGATGCTGGCGAAATACGCGACGGCCTTCATCGCCATGCCGGGCGGCATCGGCACCCTGGACGAGTTGACGGAGATACTCTGCCTCATCCAGACTCACAAGATGCGGCCGTTCCCGGTCATCCTCTACGACAGCAACCACTGGGGAGGGCTGCTGGACTGGATGCGGCGCATCATGCTGACGCAGGGCTATATCGAGGCCGACGACCTGGGGCTACTCGTCGTCTGCAACACGGTCGAAGAAGTGGTCACGACAGTACACGAGTGGTACGACCGGCAACAGCTTGCGGTCACACGGGCCGCCGACGAGATGAAGAGGCCCGAGCAGTCGTGGGAAGACAGGCACATCAAGGCCCATCCCGGGCATAAAAAGAGCTCCGAGTAACCTCACCACCACATCAGCCCGGTCTTCACCGGCTGTCGCCCGGCTCAGCTTGATTACTCGGAGCCATCTATAACCTACCATGGTCGGATGCGACTGTCAAGTCGGACTTAGGTCAGGGCGGACGCCGGCGACCAAACCCAACTTCACCACACATCGAGAGGAGACAGGATGACAATACGCGCGGTGTTCTTCGACTGGGTCAATACGCTGGTGCGCATGGACCCTGACCGGCACGTGGTGTCCGCACAGGTGTGCCGGGAGTTCGGCATCCAGGTGAGTGAAGTGGACATCCTGCGGGGCATCTACGCGGCCGAAGAGGAGATGTCCGGGGGCAGGCCGCTGCGGTGGTCGGCGGACGACGACCCCGCAATCTACCTCACCTACAACAACCGGGTGCTCGCTGAGGCGGGCATCGCGGCTCCCGACCGGGCGACCGGACTGAAGCTACTGCAGCGATTTGCGGAGCAGTTCAGGCGGTTCGCGTTCGTCGCGTTCGATGACGCCGCGCCGGCGTTGCGCGAACTGAAGCAGCAGGGCATCGTCACCGGGCTCATCTCCAACATGCCGCACGCGATGCAGCCACTGATCGAGAAGGCGGGACTGGCCGGACTGCTGGACATCGTCGTCACGCCCCTTGACGTCAACGGTGAGAGCAAGCCGTCGGCGGCCATCTTCCTCGAGGCGATGCGACGCGCCGGCACGAAGCCGGAGGAGACGGTGCACGTGGGAGACGAGCCCTTCTCGGACGGCAAGGGGGCCCGGGCGGTGGGCATCACGCCGGTGATAATCGACCGTTACGGCATCTTTCCCGGGCTGCAGGGCTACCGCCGCATCACGTCGCTGCAGGAGCTTCCGGCTCTGGTGGAAACGCTGCAGAGGGCAATCAGCAGAAACGGACAGACACACACTGACACGGACCAGCTCGAACCGAAGCGAGCCCGCGCGAAGCGGCCGGGGCAAGCACGACAAGCACGCACCAGACGGAGCCGTCGTCAAGAGATGCCGGGTCACCGGGGAAGAGCCGCGCCGCCGCGGTGACATCATCTTGACGCTCAGTGCCGGACGGGGTACCTTGTCAACCACCGGAAGCGCCACCACCGGCGCTCAGGATCTGCCTGGAGGAAACGCCACATGCCGGATGAACCGTCCGCGGAGATGCTCGCAGCGCTCGTCGAACGTGACCGCGTTCGCGAGTACCTGGACAGGCTCAACGGCCTGAGGGACGCAGGCTCGGTCACCCCCGAGCAGTACGAGACGGCACAGGCAGACTACTCTCAGCGCCTCGACGACGCGTCCGGCCGGGTCGAGGAACTCAGACAGCAGGTGGAGGCACAGCTCGACGAGGTGCGCCGTAGCCTCGACTCGCACCGCTCCGAGCTGGGCAAACTCGAAGCCCGCTTCAAGGTGCAGGAGATACCGCTTACCAAGCTGCAGAGCGACGGTGTGCAGCACCGTCGCGCCATACGCAGCCTGCAGGAGCAGGAGAAGCAGTTGGCGAGCCTCGTGGATGCCGAGTCCGCCGAAGGGCTGGCGGCCCCGGAGCTGGAGCCGGCCCCCATCGCGGAGTCCGTCCCCACGGAGCCGAAGGCGCCACGGCGGGCGGCAGCTATCCGCGGTCCGGAAGCGCGACCCGCCCCGGTCTTCGAACCACCCGAGTACGAGGAGCAGCAGGCCCGCGAGGGGCCTCTGCCCCGGACACCGCTGCGCATCGCGTCCCTGGCCGCCGGAGCTGTGCTGCTCATCAGCGTATTCCTCCCATGGCTCGCGCCCACGGAGGCGCTGGGGACGGGCGCCGGCGCCGACCCGGGCGTGGTGGTAACGTTCCTCGCGGGACTTGGAGGCCTCGTGTGCGGTGTCGCCGCCGCCGGCGCCGCCTTCTTGCCCTGGAGACGGGTCCGCGGCTCGCTCCACCTGCTGGCGGGGCTCGTCGCTCTCGCGGCGCTGGTCGCAGCCGTGCTTCTGGAAGAGATCCCGCTGCTCAACAGCTACTTCCGAGAGTTGGTCGTGATGCGGGAGGGTTTCTACGCGTACATCGCCGCCGCAGCCGCAATCGCGGTGCTCGGCATCATCGAGCTCCGGCGAACGTAGCGCGCGTCGCCGCGCACCTGTCACCGGACAGCCGGTCCGACGTAGGGGCCGTTCGAGAACGGCCCGGACCACGTCACAAATCACGGTCACAGCCAGCGACCGGGTTGGTTGCACCACGCCGCAGGAAACAGGCCGGCCGCAGCCATCAACCGTGTGCGGCGCGCCATGACCGGGCCGTTCACGAACGGCCCCTACAACAGACCACGAACCACGCGATCGGCGGCGCGTGGTACGGGTGATATTTGTAGGGGCGGGACATGTCCCGCCCGTTGGTCAGTGAGGGAACCGCCGTTGCCGCAGGCAAGCGCGAGCGACGGGCAACTCACGAGTGCGGCTATCACCCTACGGGCGAGGCATGCCTCGCCCCTACGGCAGAAGGGCCGGGGAAATGCGGGGACACCATGCACCCGGTCGGTTCAGAGCAATCAGATGATGGTGTCCCCGCATCTCCCTGCGGGAGGTCGGGACGGGGGGCGGAGGCGGCAACGCCGGGCGTCTGGCAACCGGATGGCGGGCGGGCGTGGGAGCCCGCCCCTACACAAGGAGACCGGAACAGTCAGGCGCACAAGGATAGCGACGCCAAGCAACGGAGATCAGGCAGTCTGCCAGAGCGGTTCGGCCAGCGACACAACGCGGACAACCGGGTCGACGACGCCTTCGCGCACGACCGTGCGCAGCAGCTCGTGCCGGGCGATGAAGTCAGCGATGGGCGGGCTGGCTGCGTAGTAGAACGCGACGAGGTCGCAACCGGCCGGACTCATGAGCAACACCTCGTCCCGGAAGTCGCGCAGGACGTCAATCTCAGCCGCCGTGCTCGTGCCGTAGGCGGCGGTGGCGATGAAGCAGTTGTCCAGCAGCAGTCCCTGAATGAAGTCCTCAAGGGCCCTCTGCGTCTCCGCAATCCCCCTGGCAGCGTCTCCCACCTTCCCATCCAGCGCGAGGAGCTGATTCGTCAGATGCTTAGCCTCTAGGCGAGTACACGACACCGCCCGGGCGAGCTCGACTGCCCTCTGCCCCTGCACCGCCTCTTCGGGCACGTACATGAAGCCACTGAGGGACTCACGCAGATCGTCGAGTAGCCGCTGCTCGCTGACCTCGTTCCGGAGCATCGGCAGGCACGACGAGAAAGCTCCATCGAGCCGGGTCGCCATGTCCGCGCACATCGTCCCGACGCCCTGCATCGACTCAGGCGCCGTCTCACGGAACACTCCAGCGACCGTCTTCAACTCCGTCTGGCAACTCACGACAGCGTCTATCAGGTCAGTCAGGCTCGCGCTGTCGGAAGACGTCGGACTCGACAGCGCAACCTCAACGAGCAGGACGGTCGCCACCGCCGACCGGGCCTGGAGATTCGCCACGGCGATGCGCTCGACATAGCCCTTCTCTTCGTCGGTGAGCCCCTCGAGAGCATCCCCCTGCCCCTGGTCGTCAGCGAACGCGACGCAAGGCAGCAGGGAGCCGGACAGGAGCAGGCAGAGCGCCAGCATGAGCACAAGGCGTTTCAATGTCTTCCCACCGGTCAGCGCCATTCAGGAGCGGGCAGAAGGCTGACCAAGACAATCCAGTATGGAGACAAGGCATCCCGGCCGTCAAGAGTCGTGAGGCGTCGCGGCACGAACAATCGGGCCGTGAAACGCCGGGCGCGGCACGCGAGCGGTGGGCAACACACGAGTGCGGCCACCACCCTGCGGGCGAGGCATGCCTCGCCCCTACGACGGAATGGCGTGCATGGGTGGGTGCGACGAGGGCGGGCGTCTAACAACGGGATGGCGGGCGGGCGTGGGAGCCCGCCCCTACACGAGGAGACCGGAACGGTCAGGGGCACAAGGACAGCGACGACAAGCAACGGAAATCAGGCAGGCTGCCACAGCGGCTCGGCCAGCGACACCAGGCGGACGATGGGGTCCACGATGCACTCGCGAACAACCGTGCGCAGCAGCTCGTGCCGCGCGATGAAGTCGGCAACCGGCGGGCTGGCGGCGTAGTAGAAGCCGATGTAGTCGCGTCCGGAGGGGCTCATGAACAGCACCTGGTCCCGGAAGCGGCGCAGCACGTCTATCTCGACTGCGGTGCCCGTACCGTAGGCGGCGGTGGCGATGAAACAATCCTCGCCCAGCGGCCACTCAAGGCCCTCGGAGCCCGCCTCTGCATCCTCGACGACCTCCCCCACCTTCGCGTTCAGCGCACCCTGCCCGGCATCGAGCAGCGCCTTGATGGCAGCAATCTCGCTGTTGACGCTGGCGACGAAGCGTAACTTCACGGTAATCCCGCTGTCCTGCTTCTCCGGGGCAGGCCCGACGCCCAGCACACCCGCGAAGAAGCCCCCGAACTTGTCCCGAGCCGCATCCAGCAGTCGATTCTTGGCTTCTTCGCCCACGATGGCAAAGGTCGGCCCGAACGAGCCCTCGCATCGCGCCGCGATGGCCGTGTTGGTCGAAGCGAGGCTGGCGAACGATGGAGGAGGCGCCTCCCGGAACACCGAAGCCTGCGCAGCCAGCGTGCCCTTGCAGGTAGCCACGTTCCCGACCATCTCAGCGGGGCCAGGCCCCCCGCCGAACAAGGCGCTGCCCACCGCACTGTCGATTTGACTCGTGAGTACATCGAGAGCCCCGCGCGCAGCGCCAAACGCGCCGTTCAGCTTCTTGATGTAGGCTTCCTCCGCGTCGTTGAGGTACGCACTGTCGTCCGGCGGGTCGTCCGCGGCAACAAAGCCGACCGGCGGCACGAGCGCGGCAAGCACGGCACAGAAGAGCGCCAGGGAGACTAGACGTTTCATCATCTCGGCATCAGAGCATCGCACCGGCCCCTCGCCTCTCCACCGCGGCCGGGAAGAACTATCCATAGTGTAGTCGGGTACAATAGGGCGTTTCAACCAACGAACGCAGGAAAGGTGAACTCATTGGACACACTCGCAAGACTCAGGGATGCACTGGTCGTCCGTGACTACGCGCGCACGGAACTGAAGGCGCTCGAGGGCGATACGGCCCGCGCCGCGCGGCAGCCGAAAGCGCTGGCGGACGACGTGCGCAGACAGATAAGCCGCATCGCCGGCCTGGACCGCGATGTCGAGGAGTTGCGGGCGAAGCTTGTGTCCGAGAAGCAGAAAGCCGAGACCGAGAAGACAAGGACTGAGGAAGCGCTGGCGGCACTCGCGGCCGGGCAAGGGGCTCCTCAGGCCGGCGGCAAGGAGGAGGCAGCCCTGCGCGACCGGCTGGCAAAGGTGACAGCGAAGCTGGCGGCCATGGAGAACGGAATCTCCGCTCAATCGCCGCAGGACCTGCCTGCCGCAGTCGGGGTATCGGGACGCGACAGGACCACCGCAGACATCATGCAGGACCCGGCGCTGAGTCGCTACACACACGTGGACTCCCTGCACTGGCCCGGCGCAACAGTTCCCGAGCGCCTCATCATGCTGTTCAAGGAATCCAAGGAGTCTGATTCCCGACGCCCCATCGTCATCAGCTCCATCGTCATTGCCGTCATAACCATCGTCATGCTCGGCGTCACGCTGATTTCGGGCGCCCTCAACCCCGCGGACGGGCGGAGTCCCATCGGGAAGGGTGAGCTGTTCGTGCCGGTGCTGGTGGCCGATGCCGACGACGTCGGCACGCTTGAGATGACCATCGAGTTCGACGAGGCTGTCCTGACCGCAATCACGGCAACGCCCGGCCCCATCGCCACGGGTGCCGTCGTCGAGTGCAACACCGAGACGCCGGGAAAGATGACGCTGCGACTGGTGGACGTGACAGGCACGTCAGGCTCCGGAGCGGTCATGCTGCTGCGATTCGCGGTGGACGACATCGTGCTCGAAGCGGCCGTACTCGACGTCACGGCAACCTCCGCGTCAGGCTCAATGACGATGGCGCCGATTGCCGTCGAGTTCGAAGACGGCTCCATCAACACCGCCACGCTCGAATCCGTGGCGCCCGTGGTGCGGTTCTAGAGCACCCGGAGAGGCCTCCCATGGGAGGCGCTCCGACACGGCGCCGGCGCTACCGGTCCGAGCCACCGCGCAGGAACGCCAGCGCAATGCCGGCGAGTATCATTGCCGCGCCCGCGATTTCCGGCAAGGCCGGCGTCTCGTGCAGCACGACCACGGCGAGGATCGATGCGCCGACAGGTTCACCCAGCACGGCCACGGTTACCATCGTCGCAGGCAGGAAGCGGAGCGCCCAGTTGAGCGACATGTGCCCCACGAGCTGGGGCACGAGAGCAAGCGCGAGAACCGCGGCATATGTCCGCGACGGATACCCGCCGCAGCCGGTGCCTGTGGCGACGAGTGCCATGACCAGCAGTGCGCCGGCAACGCTGAATACCGCTGTGGAGTACGGCAGCAGATTCGCGGTCCGGCGCAGCCGCCTGCCGACGAGGAGATACCCTGAGATTGCCAGCGCGGCGAGGAAGGCAAGCGCGTTGCCGGACAGCGCGGAGCCGCCCTCTCGCCACCCCGCATAGCCGATGAGCACCGCTCCCGCGAGGCAGACGCCCATGCCTGCGAAGGTCGCACGCCGCAGTCGCTCACCGAAGAGGAAGTACGATGCCAGCGCGACAATGAATGGCGTGGTCGTGACGAGGACGACCGAACTCGCCACGGTGGTGTAGGAGAGCGAGGCTATCCACAACGCGAAGTGAGCGGCGAGCAGCGCACCGGCCAGCAGCACCGGCCTGAGGCGTTGCCGGAAGAGGTCCACGAACTCACGCCGGGCGGAGACCAGGCAGAGCGGCAGCAGGACAAGCGACGCGATGACGAGGCGACCGGCGGCAACGAAGAGCGGCGGCGCGCCGGCGAGGCGCACGAGCACAGCCGCACAGGAGATGGCGACGACGCCCGCCAAAAGCACCGGCACTTTGCGCGACACGGCACTGTCCACCACGCCGAAGATGTGACGAAGGTCAGCGCTCGGCGGCGCCGCACGTCCCCGTGCACCCCGCCGAGGACTGATGAGCTTCAAAGCCGGCCGACTGAAACTCCTTCAGTCTGCCCGCCATGGTCTCCAGCCGGCTGACGACGCGCCCGTTCAGCGAGCGGGCCGGATAGCATCCGTCCTTCCGCTTACGCCCCGCCGGCACGCCGCACAGCAACTCGAGGCCCTCGTCGACGGAATCGACCGCGTAGACGTGGAACCTGCCCGCGCGGACCGCCTCCACGACTTCTTCACGAAGCGACAAGTTCTGGAGGTTGCGCCGGGGAATCATGACGCCCTGCGTTCCGGTGAGCCCCTTCGCCAGGCAGATCTGGTAGAAGCCCTCTATCTTCTGGTTCACACCGCCGATGGGCTGCACCTCGCCCCTCTGGTTGACGGAGCCGGTCACGGCGACGTCCTGTCGTAGCGGCGCCTCAGCGAGGCTTGAGAGCAGGACGTACAACTCGGCACAGGAAGCGCTGTCGCCATCCACCCCGCCGTAGGACTGCTCGAAGCACAGGGTTGCCGACAGGGATAGCGGCGCGTCCTGCGCGTACTTCCAGCCCAGGTAGCCGCCCATGATGAGGACGCCCTTGTCGTGCGAGCTGCCGCTCAGGTTCGACTCGCGCTCGATGTTGATGACGCCGTCCTTGCCCAGGAAGGTGCGACAGGTGATGCGCGATGGCTTGCCGAACATTATGTCGCCAAGACTGTACACGCTGAGGCCGTTGACCTGGCCGACGACCTCTCCCTCGGTATCGATAAGGATAGTCCCGTCCGCAATCATGTCGCGGAGTCGTATGTCCGACAGGTTATGTCTGAAACGGCGCTCCTCGATGGCCTTCTGAACGTGCGTCCCGTTGACCAGTGCAGCGCCCTCCTTCCGGGCCCAGTACTCCGCTTCTTCGATGAGCTCCTTGATGAAGGCGAAGCGCGAGGAGAGCTTGCGCTGGTCGGACACCATGCGGGACGCGTACTCCACCACGCGCGCCACGCCGGTGCGGTCGAAGTGACGCAGTTCGCAATCCTTGCAGCAGCCGGCGATGAAGGCGGCGTAGGCCAGCGTGTTCTCCGGAGTGCGCGATACCTCGTAGTCGAAATCCGCCTTGACCTTGAATATCTCCCAGAAGTCCTCATCGTAGGCGGACAGCAGATGGTAGAGGTTGGAGTCGCCGATAAGTATGACCTTCACGTCGACGGGCGCGGGAAGGGGGCGGAGGCCCTGGGGCGCGATGAGCCCCATCTGCTCGAAGGGCTCCTCGATGCCGAGTTCCCTCGTCTTGAGGGCCCGCTTGAGCGCGGGCCAGACGGCCGGATTGGAGAGCACATCGACAGCGCTGAGCAGCAGGTAGCCGCCATTGGCGAGATGCAGCGCACCGGGCTTCAGCATGGTGTGGTCGCTGATATAGCCGCCGAGGACGAAGCGGCGCTCCACCTTGCCGAAGAGGTTGACGTAGTTGGGGTTCGTCTCGACGACGATGGGCGGCCCCTGGGTGGCGCCGTTGTCGACGAAGACGTTGACCTGGAAAGGGAGGAAGACGTCGCCGGGGCGCGCGCCTTCGGATGCAATCGAGAGGAAGCTCTCCGGCTTCTCCTCCTGCGGTCCCTTGAAGCTATCGGCCCGGTCGAGGGTGTAGGCCTTGAGCTCCTTCAGGAACTGGACGATGTCGGTCGACCCGACGTACTTGCGTTCCAGAGTGTCGTACGACCGGGAGACGGTGAACTCGGCGACCTTGCGATCAGACTCCTGCACCTTCTCGGTCGTGACGCGCTCGATGTCCTGCGACTCTTCAAACAGCTCTTCGAGGCCCTTCCGCAAGCCGTTGCGCGTCCGTTCGATGGCGTTGCGCTCCTTCACATCGAGCGCCAGGAACTCGTCCTGCGACAGCGCCTTGCCGTTCTTCAACGGCACGAGGGCGGCGCCCACCTGCGTCATCTGGATGAGGAATCCCTTCTTCTGGGCGGCAGTGCGCAGGCGAGTGAACATCTCCTGCTGCCTGGTCTGTCCCTCTTCGATGAGCGCCTTGCGCTCGTCCTTGTACTCATCGGTCGAGAAAGCCCGGGTGAGGTCCTTCTTGAGATGCTGCAGCAGACCGGCGATGTCGTCCCGGAACTCACGGCCCTTGCCCCGCGACAGCTCGACCATGCGCGGACGGTCGGTCTGCACGAAGTTGTAGATGTAGCACCAGTCGCTCACGCGGTAGGACTCGCCCCGCGCCTCGCGTTCAGAGATGAGCTTCCGGATATAGGTCCTGGCGACCGAGGTCTTGCCAGTCCCTGTCAGGCCTGACAGGAAGATGTTAAATCCATCGTGCTGCATGGAGAGGCCGAACTCGATGGCGCGGATGGCCCTGTCCTGCCCGATGAACTCGTGCAGGGGTGCCAGGTCGGCGGTGCAATCGAAATCGAACTGCGCCGGGTCGCATCGCCACCGGAGCTGGTCGGGCGGCACTTCGTGCTTCGAGACGTCCATCGTGTACCTCCTCGTGTGCTGGGGAATCACCGCCGGGCGCTAGCAGGCAGGCGGGGTGGAATGGTCTTCTCCGCGCGTCGCACCGCGGGCTTCGTCGGCCGCGATGGCGATACGTCGCATGTCAACCGTCTTAAGCCCGATGCGTCCCGCCGAGACGACCATCTTCAGCGCGTCATCGACGGATATGTTGGTCCGCACCAGGTCTTCCTCCCGCACCATCTGCAGGAAGCCCGACGTCGGGTTCGGCGCCGTCGGTACGAACACATTCAACAGCTTTCGGCCGTTGCTGTCGAACTCCTCATTCGTCACGAAGCCGAGCATGAGCATGCCCTTCCTCGGAAACTCCACCAGCACCACTTCCATGAACCCGGTTTCCCGGGGGGAGGTGAAGCTCTCGATTACCTGCTTGATGCCGTCATACATCTGCCGGACGATAGGGACGCGACGCAGCAGGGACTCCCCGAAGTCGAAGAGGCGTCGACCCCCGAAATGCGTGGCGAAGAGTCCCGCCAGATACACGAAGACCACCGTGCTCAGGAAGCCAAGACCGTAGAGCGGGCGACCGACCACCTGCCGGATTACGGGCTGCAGGATGTCGTCTACCCACTCGAACAGCCACTTGAGTATCAACAGCGTGGCGAGAACGGGGATGACGACGAGGAACCCGGCGAGGAAATGGGAACGCATGCGCTTGCCGACACGTGCCCACGTAGCACCGCTGAAGAGGGTGTTTGCGCCGGCGACAATGACGTTGGGCCTCTCCCTGAGGTCGGGTGCGCCTATCCGATGGGGGCGGAAGCGTAGGCGTCTGCCGGCGTGCGCCGGGGGGGCCTTGCCGAAGGCCCTGTTCGCACCGGAGGAGGCGTTGGGTTTGGCCTCCGATTCAGGAGCGTTCATCGGGCTGACTCATAGCGCCCAGGCACGGGCGACCTCCGCCGCGCAGCGGCGCGGCATCGGGCGTCGCGTCGCCTGCTACTGCTCAGGAACCTGCTCCCTCCTGAGTTCGAAGACAACGGGGTTGTCGGCATCGGGACAGGCCACGCGTGCGGCGTCCCGGTCGGGCTCCCACGGGAATGCCCCATCGAACTGGAGCACCTGAGAGAAGGGAAACACCGCATGGAATGCCCATGAGCACATCCCCGGCGGGGTAGTCTGCCCGATGACGAACTCGTCGCCGAGGCGATGTCCCGCCTCGCAGTGACCCCGCTGCGACACCACTCTGGCAACGATGCTGCTCATGTCCGTTCGCTGTCCACGGGGCGCCATCCGGCCGGACTCCGTCTCCGGCAAGGGCGACGCAACGCAGAGCACCGGGAGACGCAACCGCTCCAAGTATATGCACCACGGAAGGGGCACGTCCAGTGAACAGAACGCAGGTCCAGGCTCAGCGCGTCGCGGGGCGCCGCGCGGCCAGGATGGTCGCCACTGAGACGATGAGAAAAACGAGGAAGAGCACGAACACCCCATCGTAGTTCCCGGCAGCATCGTACATCCTGCCTGCCGCAAGCGGGCCGATCGCACTCCCGACGGCGTAGGGGATGGTCACCGCGCCGAAGATGGCGCCGTAGTTCCCCATGCCGTAGTAGCTGCTCACCAGCATCGACATGGTCGGCAGCCAGCTCCCGATGCCCAGTCCCATGGCCACCGCGTACGCCCATGCCATGGATGCCGGCGAGTCCGCCTTCACGTTCATGAGGATGATGATGCTGGCAATCTGCAGCAGCAGCCCGATGGCCAGCGCATACCTCGCCTGCATCCGGTCGCACAGCCAGCCGAAGCCGAACTTGGTGAGCGCGCTGCCGAGGCCGACAGCGCCCAGCGCGCCGGCCGTCACGGCAATGGGGAATCCCGCTTCCTCGAAGAACGGCACCTGGTTCTGTATCGTCCCCACCTGCGCGAACTGGCTCAGCAGGTACGTGACAACGATGAGCCAGAAGGTGACCGTACCGGCCGCCATCCTGAGGGTCACGCCCTGGCGCGGACGGGTCGGACCCGACGTCCGAGCTCCGCCACTGTCAGCGCCGTACGCCGCCAGTCCCTTCTCCTCCGGCCGGGTCCGAATGACGAGGACCGCGAGCGGGATGATGACCGCCCAGCAGAGGATTCCGAGGACCAGGTAGGACTGGTTCCAGCCGAAGGTCGGCAACAGATAGGCTCCCGCTATCGGTGCGAGGACAAGTCCACCCCCGCCGACGCCCGAGGCCATGAGGCCGACGGCGGTGCCGCGCCGGCGGACGAACCAGTTTGAGACCACGGTGCTCGTCGGGACCTGACCGGCACAGGCCGAACCCAGGCCGACCAGCGCATAGCCCAGGCTGAACTGCCAGAGCGACGACATCAGGCTGAGGACAAGGAACCCGATGCCCAGAATCACCGCACCCGCGGTCATCACCACCCGCGCTCCGTATCTGTCCACAAGCCTGCCCACCTGCGGCGACACGAATCCGGAGACGAGGAAGTAGAGTGAGAAGCCGGCCATGACATCGCCCCGGCCCCAGCCGAGGTCCTGCTGCAGCGGCGTCACGAAGAGGCTGAACGAATAGAAAGCGCAGCCGAACGTGATGACGTTGCACAGGAACGTTGCGAGGACGATCCACCAGCCGTAGAACGGACCCTTGTTGCCGGGCATCGTGAGGGCCTCGGGCCGCCCGCTCCGTACCGTGCCGCACACGGGTCCGGCGAAGCGAGCCAGCAATTATAGCAGGGTGGCTGTGGGGTGGCGAGCCGGCGGCTCGCATTGGCGCGTGCCGCCGTGGATGGTAGAATCAGCGGCACGCGTGCCGGCGGACTGTGTCCGAGCGCATCCCGTGCCGGGGCGCGCGCCTCCTCCTCAACGTGACGGTCATCGGAAGGAGCGGAGCATGAATGCCAGGCTGAAGTTCCTCGGCGCCACAGAGAACGTGACGGGTTCGCGGTATCTGCTCGAGACCGACGGGCAGAGACTCCTCGTCGACTGCGGGATGCACCAGGAACGTGAGCTGCGCTCACGGGACTGGGACCCCTTTCCTGTTCCGCCTTCCTCCATCGACGCCGTGCTCATCACGCACGCGCATCTCGACCACTGCGGCTACCTCCCGAGGTTGTCACGCGACGGCTTCAAGGGTCCGGTCTACTGCACGCCCGCGACCGCCGAGATAATGCGCATCTCGCTGCTCGACTCCGCCAACCTGCAGGAATCGGACGCGGAGCAGAAGAGGAGGCGTCACGAGCGCGAGGGGCGCAAGGGCGCGTATCCGGAGGAGCCTCTGTACACGGTGAAGGATGCTGAGGCGTGCTTCAACCAGTTCCAGCCGATACGCTGCAAGAGAGCGACGGAGGTTGCCAGAGGAGTCACCGCCAGCCTGTACGACGCAGGGCACATACTCGGGTCGACGATGATTGCGCTTGACATCCGCCTGAACGGCGAAAGCCGGCGCATCGTCTTCTCGGGCGACATCGGCCGCTGGGACAGACCCATCGTTCGCGACCCGAGCACGTTCGAGCGGGCGGACTACGTTCTCGTTGAATCCACCTACGGCAACCGCACGCACGAGACGGTCGAGGCCGTCGATGACCAGCTCGAGAGCGTCATCAAGGCCGCCGTGCAGAAGCGCGGCAACATCATCGTCCCTTCATTCGCCATCGAGAGAGCCCAGGAGTTGCTCTACCACATGAACGAGCTTCTCAGGGCCAACCGCATCCCCCACATACTGGTGTTCCTCGACAGCCCGATGGCTATCAAGGTGACTGACGTGTTCAGAAAGCACCCGGAGCTGTTCGACGAGGAGGCCAGGGAAATCGTCGCGCGGCATCAGAGCCTGTTCGATTTCCCGAGCCTGACGGCCGTCGAGAGCGCCGAGCACTCCAAGGCGCTGAACTACCTGGGGGGCACGGGCATGATAATCGCCGGCTCCGGCATGTGCACCGGCGGTCGCATCAAGCACCACCTCGTGAACAACATCTCGCGTCCGGAGTCGACCGTACTCTTCGTCGGCTACCAGGCATCAGGCACGCTCGGCCGCCAGATTGTCGACGGTGCGAAGGAGGTGCGCATCTACAACGAGACGCACACCGTCGCCGCACGCATCGAGCAGATCCAGGGGTTCTCCTCGCATGCCGACCAGAACGAGCTGCTGCGGTGGCTCTCGACCATCAGGAACACGCCGCGGCAGGTCTTCGTGGTGCACGGCGAGAAGGAGTCGGCGCACACCTTCGCGGAGCTGGTTGCGGAGAAGCACGGCTGGAACGTGACAGTCCCCGCCTACAAGGAGGAGGTAATCCTCGACTAGAACGGCGGGCCGCTTCCGGCGAAGACGGACACGCCGAAGGAGAGAGACACCATGGGATACCCTGTGAAGAAGATTCTGAGAGAGAGCAAGACAGTCGCAATCGTCGGCCTATCCGCGAAACCGGAGGCGGACAGCTATCGCGTGGCAAAGTACCTCATCGACCACGGGTACGATGTGATTCCCATCAACCCGAGCGCCGACCAGATCCTCGGTCGGAGGTCGTATGCGAGCCTGCGCGACCTGCCGCAACCGCCGGACGTCGTGGACATCTTCCGGAGGGCCGAGTACGCGCCGGAGATAGTCGAGGACGCGATTGCCGCGAAGGCCAGGGCGGTGTGGCTGCAGCTCGGTGTGGTGAACCCCGACGCGGCGAGGCGTGCGCGAGAGGCCGGGCTGATGGTCGTGATGGACCGCTGCATGAAGCGGGAGCACGAGTGCCTGACGGGGGCCGTTCCCGCGCAGGGGTCGGCGGCCCCACAGTCAGCGGCATGCCAGTGGCGACCCGGTACGCCACAGGCGTGAAGAGCTACTTCCCGACGGGTTCGTAGAAGGCGCGGGCCTTGATTTCCATGTCGCGCCCACCCCACGTTCCCTTCATCTCCTTGCGCGCTTCGGCGAGCGCCTCGCTCGTCTGCCAGGCCTTGAACGTCGCGACGTCCTTGAACTCGTACACGGCGAGGTATGGCGGCTGCTCCGACGGCACCTCGGGTGAGAGCTTGTAGCGCTTCACCGAAGCGATGTGTCCGCCCTTGTTCAGCATGGGGAGGTGAATCTCGTCGTACCACTTGTTGAACTCGGCATCGAGCTCGGGCGCGCAACGCGTCCACACAAGCCACAGGCAGGATCTCTTCGCCATCTGTACTCCTTCTCCGCCTCCGCGCGATTCCCCGGGGAGGCGCGTCTACTGACGCCGCACTATACCACAGCCCGAGCCGGGAGAGCCGCCGCCGGGAGGACTTGACGCAGCTTTGCCCGCGTGACAGCATTGCCCGGCCGCAGCAGCGCGCCGGTGCGCCGGCGCGGCAGTGACACCACATGACTCGTTTGATTCGCAACGCAATTGCCATCGTCCGCAACCACCGGCGGGCGTACGTCGTGCTGAATGTCGCGTACTACGGGCTGGTCGCCCTGTGCATGGTCCTCGTCACCTCGCACCCCGAGGTGCAGGCGTTGCTCACCCAGTCAGTGCTGGAGGGGTTCTCCGAGGGCCTCTTCGCCCGTGTGGCCGGGGCCTACGCCGGCGGTGACGTGCTAACAGCCGCGGTCCTCACATTCCTGGTCAACCTCTTCCTGGGGAGCGTGGTCGTGCTGCTGCTGCCATCGCTGCTCATCCCCTTCGCCGGAGTGGCCGGAGGCGCCGTCCGCGCGGTGCTGTGGGGATTGCTGCTGGCGCCGACAACACCGGAGCTTCAGGCTGGGATGATTCCGCACTCGCTGACGCTGCTGCTCGAAGGGCAAGGCTACATCCTCGCCATCCTGGCGGCCTGGGTCCTCGGCCGCGCATTCGTGTCTCCTTCCAGCGTCGGCGCCACCCGGTGGCTGCAAGGCTACGGCATCGGCCTCAGGAAGGCGCTGTCCATCTACATCCTCGTGGCCATCGTCCTCGCGATTGCCGCGGTCTACGAGGCGCTCGAGGTCATCTACCTGGTGCCCCTCATGCTCCCGAATTAGCCGGCGTTTGCCGGCGAACCCGCCCCTCACAGTAATCCGATTGCCCGCCCGTGCGTTATACGGATGGAGACATCATCCTGTGCCCCGCACGGCTCCACCCGTGGGGGGAGGAGGCTACGGTTGCTGAATGAACGCCGCGTGTCCGTGACCACCGTGCTGGGAACCGCGTGCGGACTCGCATCCTGGGCGATATGCGCGAAGGGGATGGGCCTTGAGATGCCGTGGCATCAGGGCATCCTCATCGTGCTCACCAATGCGCTCATGGGCTTCACCATCGGCATCAGCTCGCTCCGCTACCACTGGATGACGCACGGCGCCCTCATCGGGCTGCTGTTCGGACTGGTGCTGTCGCTCTTCACGTACAGTCAGGGCCTGGGGTTCTGGTGGATACTGATTCTCGGGCCGGTGTACGGCTTCATCATCGAGCTGTGCGCCACCGTCTTCTTCCGCGCCAATATCGACGCCTGGTAGGAGGCCGGCGCCCCCACGCAGGAGACTAGGCCTCATCCTTCTCGATACGCAAACGGGCGCTTCCGGCGATGGTCTTGAAGACCGCCGGGTCGCCTTCAATTCGCCCGAAGACGGTGACGTCGCTCGCGGCTCTCGGTTCGTCCCTTTCGCTTGCCGGCGTCGGGCCGAAGAACAGGCACACGGCATGTCCGGGCGGCCACCAGGCAAGGTCTCCCAGCCCAACCACTTCCTGGGGGACCTCCTGGGGCAGGTCGAGGGGCACCGAACCGTACAGCTCGTCGCCCCACCTCTGCACTCTGACGTCAAGCGGGAGGGCGGCCCACACGGCCGAGGCCACCTTCGTGCCGTTCAGCGTGGCGTATGCGGCCACCGTCCCGGCTGTAATCCGCACCCTCATCTGCTCCATGCGACTCCTCCCGCCTCGCACTGTCGTGAGAGAGCGCCAGTCTAGTGACCATGAGTCGCCCCGTCAAACACGGCTTCGGGGGCGCTCCCGATTCCTTGCGTCTGGAGCATCACAAGCCCGGTGAAGGCTCGTCGGCCGGCTCGACCACCAGGCGCAGGCGGTCCATGCGGACGATGGAGACCCTCCGCCCCCTTGCGACGTGCCCGGTCTCGCAGCGCGCCGGCCAGAGCTCATTCCCCACGCGCACGTAGCCCTCCGGCGTGAGGCTCCTCACCACCACTGCGTTCAGGCCCACGTCCG
>JALNYR010000047.1 GCA_023229725.1 Dehalococcoidia bacterium
ACGAGAGACGGAAGACAGCTTCATCGCGATGGCCCACAGCCCGGCGGTGGCATCGAGGTTCTCGGTTGCGGCGAACGGCCTGCTCGCGATGCTGAAGCTCGTAACCGGGATAGTGTTCCACAGCGCCGCGCTGGTTGCGGACGGGTTCGACAGTCTCCTCGACGTGCTGGCGGCCCTGGTCGTGCTCCTCGGCGTGCGCTTCGGCCGGGAACGCATCGCGGCTGCGCTCGTTGTGGAGGTGATGCTGGTCGCGGGCTGTCTCATCGCCCTTGAGGGATTCGCCCGGCTGGCGATCCCGGTGCACGTGTTGACTCCTTCCACCGTGTTCGTCGTCGCCGTCGTGTCGGGCGCTTCATCCCTGGCGTTGGGCGTGTATCAGCGAACGGTGGGAAGGAGGAGCGGGAGCCTCTCTCTCATCTCGCAGTCCCTCGACAGCCGCAGCCACGCCTTCCAGGCAGTCGGCGTGCTGGCGGGCCTGGTTGCCGCGCGTCATGCTGTCTTCGCGCTCGACGCCGTCGTGGCTGTGGCTATCGCGTTCATGGTGCTGAAGTCCGCGGTTGAACTGATGCTCGAGCTTTCCCGGGCGATTCGGACCGGGGAGTTCGACGCGAAGGCACAGGAACGAGAGTATGAGCGCGGATTCGACCGGCACCGGTGGAACTTCTTCAAGACGTGGACGTTGCTGACGGTGAAGGAACTGAGCAACCGGCGGGACATCGTGCTCCGGTACGACCAGACGTTCACGCCGGACGATCTCCCGTTCTCCTCTCAGCGTAGCCCCGCAGCCGGGTTCGACTATCGCAAGAGCGTGGACGCCATACTGGAAGAGCTGTTCGGACAGGGGCAGATTGGCTCCACCGGCGGCGAACTGTACTTGACGGACCACGGGCGTTCACAGCTGGCGGCCAGCCTGCGCCGACGCCGCTTCGGATTCTTCTTCTAGCAGTCCGTGTCGCGGCCCAGCATGGTGCCCCCGGGGTCGATGACATCCCGCATGAGCTGCAACTCGCGCCCGGTGGGAGCCGGCGTCACCGATACCGTCTCAGGCAGGTAGTCGTGGGTGAAGCCGGTGCCGGCAACGACCTCGTCCAGTGAGACGCCGGGGTGCACGGACTCGAGGCGGGCGAGCTTCGTCGTCTCGTCAAATCGGAAGACCGCTTTGTCGGTGAGCAGCATCGTCGGCCCGCCGCGGTTGAGGCCGTGCCGCTCTCTGGCGCCCGGCCCGTCCAGGTATCCGGCGCCGGAGACGAAATCGACGCGGTCGACGAAGTTGCGGCGCTCGTGAGGGATGATGACTATCTCCCTTCCGAACAGCGAGAAGTGGCCGGGTTGGTTGATGGGGCCGACGAGTCGGACCTTCGGTCGGGCGTAGTCGCCTATGGCGACGGTGTTGCAGTTGCCGTACTTGTCGACCTGGGCGGCGGACCCGAATCCGACGTCGATTTCGTGGCGGGCGGCGACGTACGACATAGTCAGGCTGTTGTTGTAGGCTTCGCACGGCCACTCACCGAGCGCCGTCCCGAACTCGCTCTCCATGCGCGTGGGGGCTTTGCTCACATCGGGGTTCATGACCCAGCCGGCCACCAGCATCCACGAGTTGGGAGCGTGGGTGTGCTGTGCGAGGCTCATGGCCACGATGGGTATGCGTGTCAGCATGAGGATGGTCTGCGGACCCGTCGACATGCCGAGGAACCACAGCTCGTTGTCGCGCAGTTCCCGCGCGATAGCGGCCGCCATGACTTCGTAAACGGTTGCCTTCGCGGCCGTCACAGGGCGCCTCCGACCTGGCGCAGCCGGGCGAGCTTCGCGGCGCCGATGAGGTCAAGGTACTTGTCGTGGCTGCTGACGCCGTACACGTACCTGTCGAGGTATTCCTTGAAGGCGGCGGGGTCGCGCCCCACTTCGGCGTAGTGCGCCAGGTGCTCCCGGTCCTGGTCGTAGACGTGCAGACACGAGAACGGGTGAGCGCCGTAGGGCACTTCGACGATGGCCGTCGTGCGGAACCTCGGAATGAGGTTGAGGTACGGGAGTTGCCGCACCCTGTCGTGCGGTACAACCTGCTCTACCGTCACGATGAGGTTCCGTGTCGTGCGGGAGGCGGTCAGGTCGAGGTCTTCCGGCAACTGCCGGTGTGGGAAGAAGAGGACGTTGCCGTACTTGTCGCCGACCGGCGCATGGATGATGACCCATTCGGGTTCAGCGGCTGAGACGGCGTGATACGTGCCGCTGCCAAAGGGGTCGGCGACCTCTCTGATGTCCGGATTCACCTTAGGGAGGTCGGTGCCGACCATCTCGCGCGTCATGAAGTACGGCATGCCGCGCGCGCTGCAGGCGAACCGCTCGAAGGCGACGGGCTCGCTGTACTCCGAGAGCTCCAGCTCGCGGTTCTGAACGGCGCGTCGGAAACACGGCGCAGTGCCGAACTCCTCGAGGCCGACGTAGGAGAACTCAAGCCGCTTCACACGTCCCGCCCCGATGAGGATGTCCACGTCGCTTGCGCTCACGTGGCTGACGATGGTCAGGTCCTTCGTGCCGCGACGAAGCAACTCGTAGACGAATGCCATGGGGTGATTGTGGACGGCCATGCCGCCGAGGTGGATGCGGCTGCCATCCCTGATGAGGGCCGCGGCCTCGGCAAGGGTCTTCAGTTTGACAGTCGGTTCGTTCATGCTGGCCGACGGGAACCCGCAGCAGTCGTGGCGCGAGCGCGTATTCTATGGTGTCGGGTTGGGGTGGTCAAGGACAGCTTACCCGGGGATCCAGAATGTCCTGGCGTGCACCACTTCGACCTTGCCCGGCAGCATCAGCTCGGTCTTCGACTTTGTGTGGAACGCGAGGCCCTTGTAGCTGACGAGGTACCGGAACGACCTGTCGAGGACGCCTCCACGCGCGAAAACGACGAGGGGTTTCTCGCAACGATTCACGATTGTCAGGAAGTCTTCCGGCTCCATCGAGACGATGGCGCCTGACGCTTTCACTGCCCGTGCAATAGCCGCTGCGGCCGCTGCTGCGTATGCCATGCCAGCTTCTCTCCTCAGGAACGGAATACCGTCGGGGCGCGTTTCCTCGCCACCCGCCGGAGCTATACTATGGCGCACACGATACACAGGGTGTGGACGGGAGTCAATCGGGAATGGAACCGGACAGAGTACGCGACACGGGGGAAGCCCTGCGCGCCGCAGGCGAAGCGGCAACGACGGGCGAGCCCTTCGACTTGCCGTGCATCCGCTGTGGTGTGTGCTGCACCGTCTACCAGGTGCGCATCAGCCCGGCGGAAGCCATGGCGATTGCCGAGCACATGGGCCTGGAACGATGGGACTGGGTAGGACGCTACTGCGACCCCCGATGGCATGACACGCGCAGCCACCTCATCCGGCACGACGACGGGGGCTGCGTCTTCCTCAACCGGTTTTCGGGAGAGGTGTCACTCTGCAGCATCTACGAGGTGCGGCCTGAGGCGTGTCGCGACTGGGCGGCCGGGGTGTTCAAGCCGGCGTGCCGGGACGGCCTGAAGCGCTTCTGGCAATTGGAAGCGAGTGAAGACGGTCAGCTGCAGGGCAGCGCCGAGTCCCTCGCGCGCCTCGACGCGTTTCTGCGTTTACGGTGACCGCCCGGCAAGCACGGGCAGGATATCCTCATCGCATACGAAGTTCCTTTTGGATGCATGGCCGTACGTCTGCTAGAATCACTGTGAGAATCGACCGCGGGCTGCGCCACGCCCGGCTCCGGGAGGGCGATGTGTCCTGTGCGAGATTCCCTCAGTATCGGGAGGACTAGCGTGACTGCTGCGAAGAAGACCTATCCATGTGACGACAGGGACCAGGAACTCTGGCTGCTCCTGGAGCAGACGAGGAACGCCATCTACAAGGCGCGCTCCCTTGAGCTCGAACAATATGGCGTCTCACCCGTTCAGGCCGGCACCATGTTCGTCATCTATGCCATGGGAGGCAAGACGCGACCAGCCGACATCGCCCGCTGGCTCGTCCGTGAGCCCCACTCCATCTCGGGTCTGCTGTCCCGCATGGAAACGGACGGCCTTCTGAAACGTGAGCCTGATCCGGACCGGCGGAATGCCGTCTCCATCTCATTGACCGAGTACGGTCGCGACATCTGCCTGAAGACGTTCCAGCGTGAGTCGGTGAAGCAGATACTGTCGTGCCTTGGCGAGGACGAGCGCAAGCAGCTCCTGTCCTCGCTCATTCACCTCCGGGACCGGGCGTTGAAGGACCGCCGGATGCGGAGCAAGCCGCCCTTCCCCGCGGAGCACTGACCGGTGAGGCGTCGGGTACTGCAGTGAGGACGCGGGAAACCGGGCGACGGGAGACGGATATCCGTCGAGCTACGTTCGCCGCCGGCTGCTTCTGGGGCCCGGAGGACGTCTTCCGCCGCGTGTCAGGGGTGGAATCCGTCACGGTGGGCTACGCTGGCGGCAGTACCGAGCATCCGACATACGAGCAAGTCTGCACCGGGCTCACCGGCCATGCGGAGTCGGTGCAGGTGCTGTTCGACCCCTTGAAGACCTCCTACACGACGCTTCTCCGGGTGTTCTGGGAACTGCACGACCCCACGCAGTTGAACCGGCAGGGCCCGGACGTCGGCTCGCAGTACCGTTCGGCCGTCTTCTACCACGACGAGCAGCAGAAGGCGGAGGCGCAGCAGTCGAAGCGTGAACTCGAGCAATCGGGTCGATTGAGCGGACCCATTGTGACCGAGATTGTGCCGGCCGGGCGCTTCTGGCCCGCGGAAGAGTACCACCAGCGGTTCCTGGAGAAGAATCCCCACTGCAACTGCGGGAGCGTCTGCCGCTCCGGACCAGCCGAGAGCTGAACGGGCGTTGCCCGGAGGGACGCGTCAACCGCAGTGTGAGCCGAGCCTCTTCGGCTGCGCTCCAACGGACGTTGCGGGGCGTTCGGGGGCACGACACGACATCGCGCTAGGCGTTGCGTTCGCTGTCGTTCGCTTGCTGCGTGTCTCCTGTACGCGCGTCACGCTGCTCGGACGGGCCTGACACCACCTCCGCATCGAGGTAGTGCGTTGTGGCGGCGCCTGTGCCGGACGCGAACTCATCGCGGGCTAGAGCGACGAACACGGTGCTCATGATGCCCAGCAGCGTGGCCGGGGGCATCATCGCGCAGACGGCTCCCGCGAGCGCAAGGCCCCAGCGTCGGCGCTTCAGACACTGGATGCCGCCGATGATGGCCAGCGCGCCGGTGGCAAGGAACAGCACCAGCAATGTGCCGACGGCCATGAACGCGGTGTAGAACGGCGCGGCGACGGGCATGAACAGCGCCATGGCCAGGGCGACCAGCATGTTCAACGCACCGGCGGCGATGGCCAGCACGCCCGCTACCGTGGGCTTCCAGGTTGTCTGCATTGTGGTACCTCCTCCAACAGGGATTCGCCAGTCGAACTCGTTCTTGCCCATGACGATGAACGCGACGGCGGCAACCGCCGGCAGCCTGCTGGGTCACTACTTCATCGCACTGCGGAACTCGTCTCTCGACAGGGCCACGAACACTATGGCGAGTACGCCGAGCAAGGTCTGGAGGGGCATGAGGGCGCAGATACCGCCGGCCAGGGCGAGGCCCCATCGTTTCCTCTGCAGGGCCGTGATGCCCCCGGCAAGGGACACCGCGCCGAGAATCATGAGTGGGATTCCGAGTGTGGCGATGACCGGCAGCGAGATGTACGGGGTGTACTCGGGCAGACCCTGCATGTGCATCCCACCGGCGACTCCTCCCACAATTGCGATAATGATTGCACCGGAGGCCAGGTGCAGAGCGCCTGCAACAATCATCAGAATGCCTGCCACGGTTGGCTTCCACGTCTTCATCCTGTCATTCCTCCTGTCGACGGACCCGCTTGTCCGCAATGGGACGGGCGTCCTAGTAGCCGCGTTTCTTGTTGACGAGAGTCTCGAGCCTGTCTCCCTTGACATAGCGCTGCAGATTTCGAATGAACAGGTCCTGCACCATGCTTGGGTAGGCGGCGATGTAGCCGGCGATGTGCGGGCTGTAAAGCAGGTTCGGCAGCTCCCAGAGGGGGCTGTCCTTGGGTAGAGGCTCCTGTTCGAACACGTCGAGGGCGGCTCCAGCTATGCGCTTGTCCTTGAGCGCAACCGCGAGCGCTGCCTCGTCCACCACGGGGCCGCGCGAAACGTTCACGAGGAACGCATCCTTCTTCATGGCGGCGAACTGAGCGGTGCTCATCATGTGGTAGGTCTCCGGCGTGAGCGGTGTAGCCATGACGACGAAGTCGCTCTCGGCCAGCAGCCTGTTGAGCCCGGACGGGGGCAGTATGACGTCAGCGTAGCGGGCCTTGCCCGGCTTCGTTGCCGACTTGCGCACGGCGATGACCCACATCTCGAACGCCTTGGCGACGCGTGCAACCTTCGGGCCGATATTGCCGTAGCCCACGATGCCCATGGTCTTGCCGCGAAGCACGCCGGGACTGAAAGGCTGCCAGAGGCGCGCTTCCTTCTGCCGCGCGCATTCAACGGTGCCCTTGATCCATGCGAGGCAGCACTGGATAGCAAGCTCGGCGGGGGCGAAGGAGTGAATGCCGCCGACGTTGGTGAGAATCACGGGGCTCCTGCGGAACTCCTCGTCGAGCAGCACTCTGTCGACCCCGGCCTGGTTGACCTGCACCCACTTGAGCTTCGGTGCCCGGGCAAGGAGCCGGGCCGGGATTCGCATGCCGGCGTAGACTTCGGCCTCGGCGAGGAGGCGGTCCATCTCGGCGGTTGCCGCGGCGTCGCCCTTCAGCTCGGCGGAGAGCAGCTTGCCGATGTGGGTCACCTTCACGCGGGGATCGACGGCTGCAATCCGCGGCAGCACGTCCTCGGCTATCTGGTCGTTCACCAGGATGTTGATGGGTTCCACAGGCCCTCCTTCTTGTGTGCAGTTCGCGATGGCCCTGCAAGTCTAAGAAGTTGCGGACAGCCTGTCAAAGGAGGGAAGTCAAGAGACACCGTCACGACGTGAGTCTTCAGTCTTCGCCGGCGGGCAGCGTGAATGAGAAGGTGCTCCCCTGCCCGAGGGCGCTCTGCACGAGCACGGCGCCGCCGTGCGCCTCGACGAGCTGCTTGACGATGGCAAGCCCGATGCCGGAGCCCGACTTGCTGCGCTCGCGCGACGGGTCAGCCTTGTAGAAGTGCTCGAAGACGTGGGGCAGGTCGTCAGGGTGTATGCCTGAACCAGTGTCCGTGACGGACGTGGCGACGAATCCATGGCTGCCGGGTTGAACGGCCACGTGCACACGGCCTCCCGGCGGAGTGTGCCTCAGGGCATTATCGAGGAGATTGCGCAGCACCTGCCGTATGCGGCCGGGGTCGATGACGACCAGAGGCGTTGCCCCGTCAACGGTCACGCCAAGGTCGATTCCCTGTTCTTCGGCTTTGCCGGAGTAGGTCGAAACGACGGAGCGGACCAGCGCCGCCATATCGGTTGTCTCATGCGCGAGGCTGAGCTGTCCAGCCTCGGCGAGCGAGAGGTCCCTGAGGTCGGTGATGAGTCGCGATAGCAGCACCGCCTCCTCATGCACCGGCGCGACGGCCTCGGGCGTGGGGGCTACGACTCTGTCGCGCCACGCCTCCAGGTTGCCCTGTATGATGCTCAGCGGCGTACGCAGCTCGTGCACGACGTCCGCGAGGAGGTGTCTCCGGCTCGTCTCCTTCGCGTCGAGCTGCGATGCCATGCTGTTGAAGGCGGAGGCCAGGTCGCCGAGCTCGTCGCTTGAGGTGAGCCGGACGCGCTGCGTCAGGTCGCCGTCACGGATGCGCTGCGCCGACGCCTTGAGGGCGTTGATGGGACCGGTGATGAGTCGACTGAACAGGAATGCGAGGGCGACTGCGACCAGGCCGGCGACGAGCGCTGCCCGCCAGACCGACGACTGGATGGCATCCAAGTAGGCCTTCTCCGTTGCGCCCGTCATCGTGTATTGCGGGCAATCGCTCCCTTGCCCGGCGCCCGCGGTTGTCTGACACATCTGTGCACAGTAGACGCTGAACTCGGACTCCACCGAGTTCCCGACCCAGAGCGCGACGACGAGGGCCGCGGTCAGAGCCACGAGGATGAAGAGCAGGCTGAGCTTGAGGGTGAGGCTATGCATTCTCTTCCGTCGCCAGCTTGTAGCCCACTCCCCGGACGGTCGTCAGCGGCGTGGGGCTATCGGGTGAAGACTCGAGCATCTTCTGCCGGAGGTTCTTGATGTGGGCATCGATGGTACGGTCATAGCCCTCGAAGTCGATGCCGAAGACATGGTCGAGCAACTGGGCGCGCGAGTACACGCGGCCCGGGTTCCGTGCCAGGAACTCAACGATGGCGAACTCGCGCGAGGTGAGGCGCAAGGGCTTGCCGCGGTAGGTGACCGCGTGGCGGGAGGGATCGACGGTGAGGTCACCGAGCACGACCGGGCGGTCGCCCTGTGCCGCATCCCTGCGCCGCAGCACCGCCTTGACCCGGGCGACGACCTCGCGAGGGCTGAACGGCTTCGTGACGTAGTCGTCGGCCCCCAGCTCCAGCCCCACTATCCGGTCCGCCTCTTCGTCGCGCGCCGTGAGCATGATGACCGGAACGTCGGAGGTCTTCCGGAGCGTTTTGCACACCTCGAGGCCATCCATGCCCGGGAGGTTGAGGTCGAGCAGGACGAGGTCCGGCTTGCGGTTCTCTATCTCGTGCAGAGCGAGAGCGCCATCGCGGGCGCACAAGACGCCGTAGCCGCTTCGCTCAAGGTAGACGCGAATGAGGTCGCACACCTTGGGTTCATCGTCGACGACCAGTATCGTGCCGGTTCCCATGTTCTTTGCATGCTCCGATGCTTCGAAGACCATGGTATCACACGTGCCGCTGTGGACCTGACGTGTTCGTGAAGTCCAGACCCGCCCCGGCTCTCGCCGGGGCAGACCTGGAAAGGAGGTGAGGCTGCGTCCCCATTTCGCAGCGCTCGCGACGGGCGGGACCGCCGGCGCCGCGCCGGGCGTGGGCGGCGTCCGCGTGCGGTAGTGAACCGCTGTTGTTGGCCACCGCGGAGGCGGTCCGCCAGCGCGAGATGGCAGGTTGGCGCACCTGCCAACCTCGGATTGTAGTCTCGACCTGTGAAATCATTGTGAAGTCTCAGCGGAGATGGGGGAATCGGGGCTCCTCCGCCGGGGATTCCCCGGCGGAGGAGCCCTGTCACGTCAGCCGCAATCGAGAGTGCAGACTGAGTGCGCTAGGCGCTGGTGGTAGCCCTGGTGAGAAGGCATGGCCTGTCGAAGTTCAATCCGACCACGTCGCACGAGGGGCATGCCGTGGTCGAGTTGGACACGGCGCCGAGACGCTGGCTGCAGCCGCCTCCGCCACCGCGGCATGACCGGCCGTCCGGCTGTGCGAGGGCGCCGCCGCAATTGGCGCCGCCGCTGCACTCGCCGGTGCACGAGCCGGAGATGGCGCAGTCGCCGTCACAATCCTGGTCGCACTCCCCGTTGCAGTTGCCGGCGCAGAGCCCGCCGCCGTTGCCCTGGCAGGTCCCGGTGCAGCCATCGCACGAGGTGACGACAGCAGCCGTCGAGACTGGAGCGACTTCGTAAGCAGGCGCCGCGTATTTGTCTCCGGTGGTAAGGTTCGGCTCGTCGCCGGCCGCGAGGGCCAGACCGCTTCCCAGGATGAGAAGAGGCAGCGCGATGGCCAGCGCGATAGTCAGCTTCTTTCCTACCTTCATGGTGTCCTCCTTCGGTGTGAGATGGGTCGACTCCGTCGAGATGCCATCATGTTGACAGACAAGTGTGAACGCAGCGTGAAGGCCTTCGTGCGTTTCGGTGAACCTCTCTCGAACGAACGCGTACGAGGCGGTCAGCCTTCGTGTGGTACAATACTGCCCACTGCGCGTGCGATGTGACGTGCCGGCCCCGCCGGCGGCGGACGCGCGGCAGAGGTTCGGCAACTGTCTCAGGCAGCCCCTTTGCTGATTGCTGTCTGTGAAGGAGGCACCCTGTGCGCATCACCAATCCGCTGAGTGTCCTCTTCGGGAAGAAAGGCGCCCGTCAGCCGGTCGCCCGCCCCGCCGCTGAACGTGCTCCGGGCCCTCTCTCTCCTGAGGAACTGGCGCGTCAGGAGAAGACGCGGCAGGCGGCAGCGAAGCACCAGGGCATACTCAACCAGGAGTTCGCGAAGAAGCTGGAAGCCGCGGATGCCGGGCTGACATTCCCGGAAACGGCCGCTGACCCGCTGGCATACTTGGGGAACCTCGATCCCCTCGGGCTTTCACCTGAAGAGCGCAAGGTTGTGCGCGAATGGACGCGCGATCTGGCTGAAGAGATGGGCGCGCGGGCCGTGTGGAGCTCGAGGCTTCGGCTGAAGCTCGAACTGCGGTACCTTGCCACCGAGTCGGGCCTCACGAAAGGCATCGGGCGGTATCAAGGGGAGGGCAAGGCGTAGTGCCGGACTACAGCACTATCCGGACTCAGTTTGTGGCCGACCGGCTCAAGGAGACGCGCTGGGAGGACCGCGAGTACATCCAGCAGCTCATGGGGCTCGAGCGAATCGTGTTGCAGGGAGGCCCGCAGAACAGCGCCGCCCGACTCCTCTACGAGCGACTCGTCCGGCGCTACCCCGTTGAGCATGGCGCCATCATTATCGAGCTGCGCAGGGGAGAGGTCACGACCGATTCCCAGTTCCGTCTGCTGTCGGAGGCTCAGGAAGTGCTGTGGCAGAAGCAGGAACAGCTCACCCGTGAGCAGGAGGACCAGGTGGAGAGGAAGAAGGGCGAGCGGTTGACGAGGGAGCTGGGCCAGTGGCTGCGGCTGGGGGGACTCGAGTAGCCGGCAGAAGCGGTCTTGTCGCCCGGGTCCGGAGTGCCGGGCTCCTGCGGAAGTGATGTCGACACAGCCTGGCGACCATCCACAAATCCTCACCTACGAAGGGCTGCGCGCGCTCGTGGCCGGACGTCGCAGCGTGCGACGGTTCAGGCCCGACCCGGTCTCACGGGAGAGCATCGAGAGGATTCTCGACGTTGCGCGCCTCGCGCCCTCGGCCGGCAACAGCCAGCCGTGGGAGTTCGTAGTCGTGACGGATGCAGCCATGCGGTCGCGCGTGGCGAGGGCGGCTGCGTCGCTGTTCTCAGCCGGACGCAAACGCGACCCGGAGTTCAACTGGTCCATCTCGGTGCAGCCGTTTCTGTCTCAGGCGCCGGTGCTCATCGTCGTTCTGGGCGACAGGCGCGTCATGGCGGCCTACCCGAGCATCCTTCGAGGCAACATCCTCATGCGACAGAGCCTGTCGAACTGCGTTCTTGCGCTGCAGCTTGCGGCTGCAAGCCTGGGATTGGCGACGGCGTGGGGTACGTTGCAGGGGGGCAGTCCGGAGTCTGAAATACGCGACCTGCTTCGCATCCCTGACGCTTTTACAATTGACCACATCGTGCCGGTCGGCTATGCGGACGAGGTGGAGTGCGCGCGTGCCGCGGCCCTTGCCCCGGCCCGCGAGCGCGCGTCGCGTCGCCGGCCCCTGGATGCCATCGTGCACTGGGAGCGGTATGCGGCGGAGAAGGAGCGCTCCGACGGGGCCGTGGAGCAATTCATCTGGTCGGAAACGGTGACGCGTGTGCGACGCGCCGACTCACAGGGCAGGTGAGTTCGAGGCAACCTCGTGTGGGAGGTGGGCCCACGGGCGGGCACAGGAGCCTGGCGCCATGTTCGGACAGCCTCCCCTCACAACAAGAAGGGGCAGGTCTGGACCCCGCCCCTTCGGAAAGCACAGCTGAAGCTAGGATGACACGGACGGCATCGTCTTGCTGCGAACCTCCGCCCGGCTGTCGCTTTCGCGCTTGGTGACGATTGCCGCCTGGGATGCGGCGAACCTGGCGACCGGGACACGGTAGGGCGAGCAGCTGACGTAGTCGACGCCGATCTGGTGGAAGAACTTGACCGACTCGGGGTCGCCGCCGTGCTCTCCGCAAACGCCTATCTTCAGGTCGGCATTCGTCCTCTTGCCGCGTTCGACGCAGATGCGCATGAGCTCACCCACGGCGGCGCGGTCGATGGTCGCGAACGGGTCGCGCTTGAGGATACCCTTCTCCACGTAGGCCGGAAGGAACGTGCCGATGTCGTCGCGGCTGAAGCCGTAGGTCGTCTGCGTCAGGTCGTTCGTGCCGAACGAGAAGAAGTCGCAGTACGGCGCGAGCCTGTCGCCGATGAGGGCGGCTCGCGGCAGCTCTATCATGATGCCGAACTTGAAACTGGGGTCAGGGAAGTGCATCTCCGTGCGCACCTGCTCCGCGGTGGCGAAGACCAGCTCGCGCAGCAGCGCCAGCTCCTCTTCCGAGCTCACGAACGGCAGCATTATCTCCGGCAGGACGGTGACGCCCTGGCGTATGAGGTAGTACGCGGCCTCCAGCACGGCGCGGACCTGCATGGCGTATATCTCCGGGAACGTGACGCCGAGCCGGCAACCGCGGTGGCCCAGCATCGGGTTGAACTGCTCGAGCGCGTGGACGCGCTCCCTCACGCGACGATACGGCAGGTTGAGCCGCTTGGCCAGAGACGTGAGTTCCTCCTCGTCGTGCGGCAGGGGCAGGAACTCGTGCAGCGGAGGGTCGAGCAGCCGGACGGTCACCGGCAGGCCTTCCATGACCTGGAAGATCTCGAGGAAGTCCTCCTTCTGGAAAGGCAGGAGTTCCTTGAGAGCCTCTTCCCGCTCCTGCGTCTCCTGCGCCAGGATGGCCTTGCGGAAGTGGTCGATGCGCTCCTGCTTGAAGAACATGTGCTCGGTCCGGCAGAGACCGATGCCCTCGGCGCCGAACTGGCGCGCGACCTTTGCGTCGGCTGCCGTATCGGCGTTGGTCTCGACGCCGATCTGCTTGACGAGGTCGGCCCAGAGCATCAACTCCTGGAACTCTGTGCTGAGCTGCGGCCGGATGGTGGGCAACTGGCCGATGATGACCTCGCCCGTGGTTCCGTCGATGGTGATCCACTCGCCCTTAGTGACGATGCGGTTGCCGATGACGAGTTCGTCCTTGTCCTCGTGGATGTCGACGGCGGAGGCGCCGACGACGCAGCACTTGCCCATGCCGCGCGCCACGACTGCGGCGTGCGATGTGATGCCGCCGCGGGTGGTGAGGATGCCGACGGCTGCGTTGATGCCCCTGATGTCATCCGCGGACGTCTCGCCGCGCACGAGGATATAGGCCCCGCCGTCTTTGGCCTGCATCGCGATGAGCTCGTCGGGGTTGAAGGCCACGCGGCCGGAGGCGGCGCCTGGCGACGCGGGCAGCCCGTGGGCGACGACCTCGCGCTTCGCGCTCGGGTCGATGATGGGGTGCAGCACCTGTTCAAGCTGCTGAGGTGTGATGCGGAGGAAGGCGTCGGTGGCCCCCATCACCCTCTCCCGGGTGAGGTCGGTCGCCACCTTGATGGACGCCTGCGCGGCGCGTTTGCCGGCTCGCGTCTGAAGTATCCAGAGCTTCCCGTTCTGCACGGTGAATTCGATGTCCTGGACGTCCTTGAAGTGCCGTTCCAGCTTCCTGGCCATCGATTCCAGCTCTTCATAGATGCCGGGCAGCGCCTCCTTCATCTCGCTGACAGGGCGTGGCGTGGCGGTGCCGGCGACGATGTCCTCGCCCTGAGCATTCGAAAGGAACTCGCCCGTGAGCGCCTTGGCGCCGGTGGACGGGTCGCGCGAGAACGCGACGCCCGTGCCGCAGTCCTCGCCCATGTTGCCGAAGACCATCGTCTGGACGGTGACTGCGGTGCCGAGGTCGTGCGAGATTTCGTTCATCTCGCGGTAGGCGATAGCGCGCGGGTTATTCCATGAGCTGAAGACCGCTTCGATTGCCGTCCACAGTTGCTCCATCGGGTCGAGCGGGAACTCCTTGCCGGTGAACTTCTTCACTTCGTCGCGCAGCATGCCGGCAAGTATGGGCAGTTCCTCCGGGGGAAGCTGGCTGTCGAGCTGGATGGCTCGCTCGTGCTTGAGCTGGTTCTCGACGTTGCTCAGCACGCCGTCCGGGACGCCGAGCACGACGTTGCTGTACATCTTGATGAGGCGGCGGAAGCTGTCCCAGGCGAAGCGCGGGTTGCTCGTCTTTGCGGCAAGGCCACGAACCGAGTCCTCATTCAGGCCGAGGTCGAGAATCGTGTCCATCATGCCGGGCATCGAGACGCGAGCGCCCGACCTGACCGAGACCAGCAGGGGGTTCTCTCTGTCACCGAATCGCAGCCCGGTCGTCACCTCCAGTGCGCGGAGCGCCTCTTCCACCTGTCCCTTCAGCTCGTCCGGAAGGGTCTTCCGGTTCGCCAGGTACAGGTTGCAGGCGTCCGAAATGATGGTGAAGCCGGGAGGGACCGGAACGCCCATGCGGGCCATTTCCGCGAGGTTGGCGCCCTTGCCGCCGAGCAGGTCCTTGAGTTCAGCCCGGCCCTCGGCGGTCCCGTTCCCGAAAGAATAGACGTACTTGGTAGTCATCAGTCCTCCCGCGGGGCGAACGCGCCCCGGAATCGATCTCTCCGATGCTGTCGTCGCGAAGAACCGAGCACTCGGTGCGCTCGTCACCGGCTGCGTGTCTGAGGCCTGACAAACGAACAGCCCTGTTCCGTTCGGAACAGGGCTTACCGATTCCTCAGGACTTGTGATCGCGACCGGAGTAGTTCACGACTAACGCGAATTGTACGTGTCGTCGTATACGATTGTCAAACGCACGTGCGGGCGAGGCTAGCCGCAGCTGGAGCAGCCGCCACCGCCGGAATAGCCGGGGGTGACACGGTCGCTTGCCTTCGGTCCGAGGGGCTGTAGCGGATTCGCGTCAGGGTCCGGGGATGAGGCAGCGGGGTCGTCGTCGACTACCGTCAGGCTGGTCGCCGCAATATCGGGAGACGAAGTCGCGGGGTCGTTGTTGACCACCGGCAGGCTGAGCGGCGTCGTCACGACGTCAGCAGCGTCGACGGTCGACGCGGGCGCCGTGTAGCTCGACAGGGGGTTCTGGATCACGTCGAAGTACACGAGCAGTGCCGCGATGCCCAGCAACGGTATGATGATGGCCAGAGAGACTACGAATCCTGTAATCCGTGACATGGTTCACAACTCCGCGTTCCCGGAGCTATTTGGAGCAGCAGCCTCCGCTCCTGGGGGACGCAACAACGGGCGCGCATCCACCCTTGCCGTCTGTCACACAGGCGCCGCCGCCGGAGCAGGCGCCGTTCGTGCAGGCTGCGACGCGCTCTGCCGAGCACTTCACGCCGGCCTCATCGCACGCCTTCAGGCAGTCTTCAACGGTGCAGGAACCGCCGGTGCAAGCACCGTTCGTGCAGGCGGCGATGCACTCTTCGGAGCACGCTACGCCGGCCTCATCGCACGCCTTCACGCAGTCTTCCACGGTGCAGGAACCGCCGGCGCACTGCAACGAGGAACCGCAGACGTCGGAGCCCGAGCGACAGTCAAATGCACAGTCTATCCCGCTCTCCGCTGCGGCCACCACAAGGGAGCCTCCGGTCGGAACAACGTCATCGAGCGCGCTGGCGCGGTCAGGATTCAGGTAGAGCAGCACCCCACCGGTCACGAGCATGGTGACGATGATACTGAGTGCCGGCAGCAGCCACGATGTACGTCTATTGGACACCAGAGACCTCCTTCTAAGAAAGGATACCACCATATCTGACTAATGTGAAGATTGTGTGAAGACGTCGCCACGCTGTCACGGATGCGGCACTCGATGGGGCGGATGGGGGGACGCGGACTGCGTGCACGACGGACAGCTCTCGCCGCAGAGGGAGGCACGCACCGGGAGTCATCCCTGGTCCGTCCCCGGCACGAATGGCTTGAGAGGGTTCTCGTCGTCGGGAGTCACCGGGGCGGACGGCGCGCTGTCCTGCGTTTCCTCGGCCACGGCGGGCTCCTCCTCGGCGGGGAGCGACTCCGGGGAGCCATCGGCGCTGTAGTACCAGAGCAGCCCGCCGATGATGACGAGAGGCGCCACGACGGCGAGTATCACGATGATGCGCAGCGTGCGCGAGTAGAAGAATGCCGTGTCGTCCATCTGTGCCTGCTGTGCCCGGAGGCGTCCACCGTCGCGGGCCGTCGTTGCCGCCTCCAGCACTAGTAAAACGCTGGGCCGCGTCCGGGGTTTAGGCTGGATGGGGGTGAAGGGGGTTGCGAGGACGCCGCGTCACAGCATCAGGTTCGCGCGGTCGCGTGCCGCCTGGCACTGTGCCGGGCACTCGGCGCAGTCAGGGGTGCACGGCTCGACGTGGATGGTGACGGTTGCGTTGCGGAGGAGCTTGCGTATCTCGTCCTCCATCTCCTCGGCGATGCGGTGGCCCTCTTCGACCGTCTTCTCGCTGGGCACGACGATGTGGACGACGACGTGACGCTGGCTGCCGGCCTTGCGGGTCCGCAGGCTGTGGTAGTTGGCAACCTCCTGGCGCTCGTCGAGCAGCTTCCGTATGAGGCTTTCTTCCTCCTCAGGCAGCCGGGTGTCCATGAGCGCCGTGACAGCTTCCCGCATGGTCACGACAGCTGCCCGGACGATGAAGACAACGACGATGAGCGCGACGATGGGGTCGAGCACCGCCTGCCCGGTGACGCGCACGAGAACGAGGCCGACCAGCACCGCCACCGAGCTCAGCACGTCCGCCATCAGGTCGCGTCCCGTGGCCTCGAGGGCGACCGAGTCCGCTGCGCGCGCCACGGTGAACACGTAGCGGGACACGGCCACGTTGATGGCGATTGCCGCCGCGGTGGTGATGATGCCCGCGTCCACCATGTCGACAATCGAGCCTGCCATGAGGCGCCGCACCGCCTGGTAGGCAATCATGCCGCCGGCCGAAAAGATGAGCCCCGCGATGACTGCCCCGGCGAGGTCCTCCGCCCGGCCGTGGCCGAAGCGATGGTCCTCGTCAGGAGGTCTGCCGGAGACCTTCACCGCAAAGAAGCCGACGATGGCTCCGGTGAGGTCGATGAGGCTGTGGACTGCATCAGCGAGTATGCCGATGCTTCCCGTGAGGATGGCAGCCACCACCTTCATCGCTATGAGGAGCGAGATGGTGGTAATGGATACTCTCGATACGCGCTCTTTGGTCTTCTGCAGGTCAGCGATTCGTCTACCCAAGTCTGTGTCTGTGTTCACGAAAACTGCCTATTCCCTTCGCCCCGGATAACAACAAGCCCGTGGGGCCACTCCGGTCCCACGGGCCTGACGAACCCGCTGCCAACTGAACAGCCCGGTTCCCGCCGCAAGCCAATACTCGCGGTAGACACCTGCTCCGGAAAACTGATTGTAGGGAGGTCGGGGAAGGCGTGTCAAGGAACGCGCGCCGGCATCGTGCCGCTTCCGGCGGTGAGCGATGCGTGACTGTGCCGGAGTCAGGATGGTAGTGTAAGCTGTGTACGTCGCGGAGCCTTCACGCGACGGGAAGGCTCGGGCACGCACTCGTTTCCTTGTGAGGTATGCCGGTGAGTTCGTTCGCGACCCTGCACCCTGTTCTCCAGGC
>JALNYR010000048.1 GCA_023229725.1 Dehalococcoidia bacterium
GCAGTGTTTGCACCGATGCCTGAGCTTCCAAGACAGGACGGCTCTCATGCTGAATGACGCGTTGCGGGCCGGAATCAGCCTTCTCGTGCCCGCCGCCACGCATCTCTTGCTGCGGCTCTACATCGGACGCTCACTTGGCCAAGAGGGGCTCGGCCTATACTCTCTCACTTGGGCGATCTACAGTTTCGCGCTCATCTTCGGCACTCTCGGCATAGGAGCGGGATTGACGCGCTACGCCGCGCAGATGGGGAGAAGCGTCATCAGGCATTCCAGGCTCTTGGTGACCGGCATCATGGGAGTGCTCGCGGTGTCGGTTGTCGTGGCTGTTCTGATGGCACTCACCGCCCACTCGGTGAGTGTACGCACCTTCGGCACGCAGGATCTCTATCCATTCATCATCATGGCCGCCGTCGCGCTGCCTGGAGCGGCAACAGGGAAGGTCGTGCTGGGGTACCTCAACGGGCGGCGTAGACTCGGAGTCTACGCTGGGATAGTCACGGTCCAGAGCTTGGCCATCGCGGCGTGCACGGTGTTGCTGGTACAAGCCGGATACGGGATCACGGGAGCTGTCTTCGGCCTCCTCGCACCGATTGCGGCGACAGGCTTCGCGTCACTCGCTGTGGTCGCCCGCGAGGTTGCTCTTGGACTTGCACCGCCGCGCAGCCGTCCATTCAGCGCGAGCCTGTTCCGCTTCGGACTACTCGTGACGCTGACGAACAGCGTGGGACTGATTCAAGGGTACACAGACACCCTGATGATAGGAGGCTTCCTCACCGAGCGCGATGTCGGGCTGTATGCGGCTGCGTTGCTCCTGATGGAGGTTGTCAGATTCCCCGGTTCGGCTGCGCAGCTCGCCACAACGCCGCGAATCGCGGCATTGTGGACGACCGGCAACACCGCCGCCATCGCGGACCTTGTGAACCGTGCGTTGACGGGCATAGCCACGGTTGTCCTTCCCGCGGCTTTCGCCTGCATGGTCGGCGGTCAAGTCCTCTTGCGAGCTCTGTTCGGCTCTTCCTTCACCGAAGGAGCTTCCGCCATGGCAATACTCATGCCCGGCGCCACGATGATAGGAATCTGGGCTGCAGTTGGTGCCTTGCTGAGCAGCACGGGCCACGTACGGACTGCTTTCAGGTTCTCGGCAATCTCAGCGGCCATCAATGTGCCATTGAACACTATTCTGATTCCACTGTTCGGCATTGAGGGCGCGGCCCTCGCAACGACCCTGTCAGTGGGACTGGGTTGTCTGCTGCAAGCGCGCGCCGCGCAGATACACGTCGGACTCAGCATCGAGTGGAGACGACCCACTCTGGTCGGATTGGCACTGATGGCCGCGGCAGTCGTGGCGGTTCTGACGGATACGAACCCACACAAGCTGTACGCCTTGGGCCTCTGGTGGTTCGGGGCGACAGCCCTCTGCGGAAGCACACTCCTAGGTCGCCAGGCCAAGCAACAGGCCCTCAGGTGGCTTGTCAGAAGGTAGTCGGCTCACCAAACGGCCTCGCAGGCACACCCACAACAGTCGCCCCCGGCGGCACATCGTTGAGCACGCAGGCACACATACCAACCGTTGCCCACGCCCCCACGGTCACGCCTTGGCGCAGAGCCGCGTGGGCTCCCAAGTATGCACCCTCCCCCACGACACAGTGCCCATTGATATCCGCCCAAGGACCGACTGTTGCGTAAGCCTCCACACGAACGTCATGGCCCACTAACGCGCCAACGCTCAAATGAGTGTGCCGGCCAACATAGGCTCCAGCAGACACATAGCCGAAGGGCAGCGCTACAACACCTGCGTCATCCTCAATCCGCCCCCATACCACCGCTGTCGGGTGAATCACGTTCGCATACGCGGCGCCAACCTCGTCGAGCCTCCGCACAACACGTGCCCTACTTCTTGGGTCCCCGATTGCCACCGTACACCGCACTCTCGAGATGCCATACTCAAAGAGCCACTGCAAGTCTCCCAATACAGGATGCCCGAACACAAGGGAGCCATGGAGACTGGTATCGTCATCAACCAACCCGAAGACAGGGGCCGAAGATACGACAGCGGAGATATCACCGTACGAAGCCAGTACCTCCTTGGCGAACCCCCCTGCCCCAACAACGACGAGAGGTCTATCGTCGCCCCTCAGACTCGTGTGTTCCACAGCTTTCATTCGTGTCGATACCCCCTGGTCAGACATTCAACCGCAAGGTCCTCCAATTCGTCCGGCGTCAGACGCGGCGCCAATTCCGATGACCCGCACCAACGGTTGCCCGTGGATGCACAAGCGTCCTCTCGCCTCGGCCACGGCAGCACGACCAATGCATCTTCAGTCTCGCGCGTTCTGGCCACCTCGTCGGCGCTGAGCAGTTCCTCATGCAGCTTCTCGCCCGGCACCAGCCCCGTGACAACCACCTTCACATCTTCAGGTTGTCGCCCGAGGGAGGGAGCGATCCGGTTCTTCATGACAGCAGCCAATTCCCCCAACTCGAAAGCCTTCATCTTCAAGACGAACAACTCCCCGCCCTGCGCCTCACACCCTGCCCGCACTACAAGACGGGCAGCGCCGGCGATTCGCATTGCGAAACGCGTCACAGCCGGGTCTGTCACTTCGAGTGGCAGCCCGTTTCGAAGCGCATCCAGCCATACTGGCACCACCGAGCCTCGGGAGCCCAGCACGTTGCCAAACCGAACGCAGCAGAGCACTTGACCCTGCGGTGCACTTCGCGCTGCCGCGATAGTGAGTCGCTCCGCCAGCAGCTTCGTCGCGCCAAGGACTGTCGTGGGCTGCACGGCCTTATCAGTACTGACCACGACCACGCGCCTCACAGCATGTCGTAGCGCAGAGTCCAATACATTCTGAGTGCCAACCACATTGGTGAGCGCTGCCTCGTACGGCGAGTCCTCGCAGACCGAGACATGCTTCATCGCAGCGACGTGGAAGACCACGTCGAACCGGTACTGACGGCACACGGCGTCCACAGAGCGCGCATCACGAACATCGCCGACTACAGTCTCCACGGGAAGCCCGTTCATCTCGCGCCGAAGATGGAAGTGCTTCATTTCATCCCGGCTGAACACCACAACGCGCTTCGCTCGCAGTGTGACCAGTTCGTCCACCAGGGCGCGGCCTATGGAGCCGGTCCCACCCGTTACCAGCGCCGATGTTCCCGCAAGCTCCCAACTCATTTCGGCTCCCCTCCAAAGAACGCTCGAATACGGTCGCAGACCAAGGCCACTTCATCCGCGGTCATCGAAGGAAACACAGGCAACGAGAGCACTTGGCCTGCGATGCGCTCAGTGTGCGGTAGACTCCCAGGAACGTACCCGAAGCGCTCACGATAGAAGGCCGAGAGGTGCACTGGGTCGAAGTAGACTTTGGATGCAACACCATTGTCCGCGAGCCATGTCCGCAGCGCGTCACGCGTAGTCCGGCCTGCAAGCACTCGAATGGTGTACAGCTGATAGACATGGCGTTCGCCTTCGTCTTCGCACGGCAGCACCACATCTGGCAGCCCGTCGAGAAGCGCCCGATACTGCGCAGCCACCGCGCGTCTGCGGCCGATGATATCCTCGATCCTGCACATCTGAGCAATCCCGAGCGCCGCAAGCACGTTGGAGAGGCGGAAGTTGTAGCCAAGGGCAACGTATTCACCCGAGCCACCGCTGGTGAAGTAGGCGGCATCATCTGCCCGACCATGCGAACGCAGGAGCCGTGCGCGGGCCGCACTGTCTTCTGAGTCAGTCACAAACGCGCCTCCTTCCCCCGTCGTGATGACTTTGTTCTGGCAGAAGCTCAGAATGGCTGAGTCTGCGAACGTGCCCACCATCCTACCCTGGACCATTGCGCCCTGTGCCTCGGCCGCATCCTCGATGAGTGGAATGCTGCGCCGCAACGCGATGTCGCGAATCGCAGCAACCCGACATGCGCGCCCCCCGTAGTGAACGCATATGATAGCCTTGGTTCTCGATGAGATGCGTTGTTCAACGTCGGCTGGATCAAGGCCAAGCGTCACATCCTCCACTTCCGCAAACACAGGGGTAGCCCCGACCATCAGCGCGCAGTTGGCGGTGGCGATGAAAGTAAGCGATGGCACGATGACTTCATCGCCCGCCCCGACCCCGTGCACCAGCAGGGCAACATGCAACGCGGACGTGCCGGAGTTCATGACCACACAGCGCTTCGCTGCAACGTACCGACAGATAGACTCCTCGAGTTCGTCCACTTCTCGTCCGCCAGCCCATTCGCCGCAACGCCCGAGCACGGCTTCAACTGCACGCGTATCAGTCTCATCATGGTCAATGCGAAACAGCGGAATCACTGTGCCTCCTTCCGCGCGCCAATCAACTGTAGGTAGAGTGTCTCCATCTTCCGCGAGTTGGTTTCCCACGATTCCTTCGCTTCCACCAGTGCGGGGTTCACAGTTCGACAACGCTCGCGCAGCCCCCTGTCATTGGTCGCTCTTTCAAACGCAGCCGCAATTTCTTCGGGGCTGTCCCCATCGACTACGAGCGCGTTCTCACCGTCCTTCAGATAGGCTTTGTAGGCCTCCAATGGAGCCACGAGTGGCACACTCCCGCAGGACATCGCCTCCACAACGCACGCGCCCACTTGGTCGTTTCGCGGCACGCTGGCAGTTGCATCGGCCATGTTGTAGAGAATGGCCATCTCCCGGGCGCTCAGTTCCCGGTCCAAGAACACCACGGACCGTGCAATACGAAGTTGCCCTGCCAGAGAGCGCAACCGCGAGAGGTACCTGCGGTCTCGACTCCCACCCACCGCCACCACAAGATGCACGTTGTTGCCGCGGCTACGAAGAACGGCAGTTGCCCGCACCACAGCCTCGATGCGATAGAAAGGAGCGACGGTTCGCGGGCTGAAGAGTACTTCCGCCTTGGGCGGTATGTCCAGTGACCCACGCAAGGCCGTCACTTCCGAATCGTAACCACGACGAAAACAGAGTGTGTCGATGCCCCAGGAAAGCGTTATGACCTTCTCTGCGGGGACTCCGTAGTGTGCCCGCAGGATGGTAGCGAGATATTCGGAGCTGGTTGTCACAGCACCGGCTTTCAGCATTGCGGCGCGAGCGAGAACTCGAAGCGGCTGCCGCATACTCAGGAGGCCACCAGGCCCCCATGCTGACACAACCGTCGGGCATGAGTCGTCCAAGTACGCATGAAGTCCTGCCAGTGTCCCAAACGTGTGGACATAGTGCCCGTGTATGATATCGGGCTTAATCCTTCGGATATGACCGGTCACCTCAACCAATGCACCCGAAAAGAGTGCGTAGTGCGGTGGCGTGATGATGCGCTTCAGATTGACTCGCGGGTCAAGAGCATGGCGTGCGTTTGCGGCGCGCCAACTGACAAGATGCACATCCCACCCCAGCTCAACCATCCGGTTGGCCCAGTGCACGTTGTAGACAGACTGTGCGTTTGCCAAGTAGCAGATTCGAGGGCTCAACGGGACCCTCCCGAATGCAACTCAGAGCAGGTGCGTTTGGCTGCAAACGGAACGGTCGCAGGACACTGAGTCAGACCACTCAGCTGTCCCACAACCCGGATGCCACTCACGGGGCCGAGCCACTCGCGAACGCATTTCAGGCCAACTGCACCTTCTCTGTGATTGCAGCGATAATGACCGCGACCTGTGCCGTGTACACGCACGCTAGTCGCCACGTCACGTACGCGCCATCGCACCTCCAAACGCGTCTTGCCCACTCCCCGTAGCGTTCCAGCCGAGACACCAGCGCGAGAGACGCCTGCACCAAGCCGAGGCGAGCGGCCGTCTCTCGTGCGTTCAGCAGCCATCAGGACGGAGTCCCTGATACTGGACTATTCGCTCGTCCAGAATCTTGCCCTTGTCAATGATTGTCGCTCTGGCCACTACAGGACTCTGCTCCTCCATCACCAAAGCATCAATATACTGGCTGAGAGCACCGCTAATCTGTGTGGACGCCGACTTCCAGAACAAACTTGCAGCGTTGTCCACGGCATAGTGCAGGACCCCATCGATCGTGTAGACCGGCTCTGCGATAGTAGTGGCACGACTGGTCTCAATCTCCAGCCCTTCATCACAGCTGATATCAATAATCATGGAACCGCTCGCCATCCTCTTGAGGTCATCCCTGTAGACCAAGCGCTCCTTGCTGAAGACATCCCACAGCACCGCATTCACTATGACCGTGTAGTTGCCCAGCTCTTCCCGGAAGCGCCCGATGCTTCTGCGGTCGTACACAGTCACACGGGAGCCGAGCCTATCCAGGGCCGCGGTCGCACCTCTGGCGCAATTGCCTCGCCCTAGCACAGCCACTTCACACTCCTGCGGCAGCCTACCCAAGAAGGCAAATCCCTGGTACACGGCAGCTTCGCCGGCAATCTCGTTGTTTCGCCAGAAGACATGCCGCCCGTTCTCGCTCATGTCTTCCCATGCGATTCCCGTCATTCTCTTGGCGCAGAGGAAGCGCGCTATTGAACGTCCCTGGACCGCGTGAATCCACCCAAACAACGTTTGCTCATCGTGAAGAAGGTCTCGTTCGCCCAGTTCAGGCGTCTTCAGATTGCAGACGATGTCTTGGCAATAGGCTTCTTCCCGCGTGACAACATTTGCACCTCGAACAAGGTAGTCGTCGTCGCAGTAGCCCAAGACGTCGCCGTACCCTGACTCGAAGTACAACTGACGCACATGCCGAATCCGTGCCAAGTCGCCCGGAATCAAGGCCCGTCTGCGTTCACACGGTTTCCTACTGATCACGAACCCCATGGTCTTCATGTGCGGACGTCTCCTTTGCGTGACTATGTGGTCATCTCTCTCTCTTGGCGGCAGAGAGCGACCGGCCGGAATTGCCAGTCGATTGCAGTTCACGCTCACCTATACCTGTCGCCACAGTGCCACGCGCCAACCGCAGTTCAAACCTCCGCCCCACCACGGGGACCATGTTCCACAAGGGACACAACAAATCTCCTCTTCCCCCCTGCGGTGCGTGGTACTTCGTGAACAAACTTGAGCTCCACGTCAATCGGGTAGTCACAAGCCTCCCGCAGTGCTCCGACTATGTGTTCACATTCCTCTGCGGATGGCGCGGCACTCTGCGCAATCTGGACGACAAGTCCATCTGGAGAATGCTGTTCAACGCGGAAATCACTGACCGAAGCGAGCGGTCCGGCGTTGGGGTCGCCAGCGTGTTCGTAGAAGAGGTCAATGATTCTCAAACCTCTTACACGTCGCCCGTCAGGAAGGACGATGAAGTCCAGTCGGCGGCCTTCAAGCGACTCGATGAGTTCAAGGCCCCGTCCGCAACTGCACTGCCGCGTGGAAGGCCTGCACACATCGCCAGTGTCGTACCTGATGAAGGGCATTGCGTAGTTGTGCAGATCCGTAGCTACAATCCTGCACAAACCATCCTCGTCTCCCCGTATTGGCACATACTCCAGAAGCGCCCGCTCCATTGCCACGTGATACCCGTCGCGGCACTGGCACTCATGGGCTTCCACACCTCCGTCATTGCATCCATAGTGGTCAAAGACAGGCGCATCAAAACCTGCCTCGATGACTGAACGCGCTTGCGCAGTGAGCGTCTCACCCGTCGTGAACACCGCCACCGGCTTCCATGACAGGGGGCGCCCCACCTCCAGAAGATGCTCTGCAAACACCTCAAGCCCAGACGCATACCCTCTGACGAAAGCAGGCTTCCATCGGTTGAGGCGCTCCGTATAGTCTCGCAGTCGCCGCTGAGACATGTCCAACGAGGACAAAGGAAGGTTGCGCTCCAGTCGATTGCGTATTCGCACGGTCAAGGGGATATCCTGCGTCAGGAGCGAACTGCCAGCCAACGTGGCGCGCTTGGCACCGAAAGTGTAGCCAGCGAATGACCATCCACGATAGTTTGCCGCCCAACCCAGGCTCCAACTGTCGCGGTCGAGCAGATAGGGAAGAGGCTGCCCGGTCGAGCCGCCAGTGCGGCTCTCGTAGTACTGTGGACACCACTTGGCATCGGCCACGATATCGCACCGTCTCGCACGAACCGTCTCCTTGGTCAGAATGGGCAAACGCGCAAGGTCCCCTCTTGTCTGTAGGTCATCGGGACCGAGTCCCGTGGCAGCAAACAGTTCCCGATAGTAGGGAACGTGGCGCGCTGCATGAGCCAGAAGCCGCTTGAGCTTGGCGCTCTGGAGCGTTTCCAGCCTCTCCCGAGACCACCACTGACTTGCATCCAGCGCTCGCAGGTGACTTCCCAGATGAGTCCGAAACACGAGGTCACCGAAAGGAAGAACGGCATCAGCAAGAAGCCGTCCCCTTGGCCCACGCAGCACTCTGTTCGCTTCCGTCAACCTACCTCCAGCGTGTTTTGCAGGCGCGCTGAGCCTCCTCACTCGCCCCCACCACCGGCCCTCAGGATGGTGTCAACCATGAACAGCGTGACGTTTCCCTTCTCTTTTACTAATCGTGCTGCCCGGCGTCTCCATTCATCGCGTCCGGAAAGACTCGCCCGCGTGATTTCAACCGCTGCGGCGATGGCTGTGTCTTCTTCCCGCCTGTCATGGAAGCAAGAGAGCAGGCCATAGCGCTTCTGCTGTTCGCGAAGGGTCCCTGCGCTAAGCGTGTTGACGTATATTGCCGGCGTCCCCAGCACCGCACACTCGGACGCCATCGTTGCGCCCTCGGTGGCGCACACAGAGGCATAGTACAGGAAGTGGTGAATCAGGTGCGGGGGAGCCTTGAAGGCAAACGCCCGCAGCTCTGGTGGGAGCTCCCCTTCGGACGACAGCAGCACTCGTCCGCACCTCGACAGCTCCTGCACGAGCCGAGTCTTGCCCTCGCGGCTGAAGCCCCCCTGGCCGATGTCATGAACGGCACCCCAACTGACGAAGCGCACGAGCGAGAATGGAGTGTTGGGCGTTAGCCCTTCTCCGGCCAGCACGCCGGGGTCAGGCTTGAAATACCGCGGGTGCAGGTACGCAAGCTCGTGATAGCCGTTGTACCTTACCTGTTTCCTACCGAGGTCGCCCATGTAGCAGCTCGGCGTGCAGATGACATGAGCGGCAGAGTAGCTGAGCCGGTTGCCGAGCTTCGCGTGCTCGGTGTCCGAGAACACAATCGACCTGGCTCCCGTCAGTCTCGACACGTGCGGACCCGCGATATCACCGATGCCGACTATCACGTCCGGCCTGAAGCTGCGCGCCAGTCGATACACTCCCATGTCTCGCTCAATCAACTGCCGCGCGGAACCCAGCAGGCCCTTGCGCTGCCTGCCACAGGCGTCATACTTGAAGCCGTACGCGTCGAGCAGACGAAGCGTCACGTCTTTGTCGAACGCCGATATCCTCACCTCATGACCGCGTCTCTCCATCTCCCACACAAAGTGCTTGAAGAAGTGCACGTGGGCGGGATGCTCAACGTCGACGATGACTCTCATGCTTCTAGCCTCGCAGCCCTCTGCCGACGAACCCTGTGGCCAGCGCGTGCTTCAGAATGTGTCCGACGACCTGCCCCATGTCCAATCCCAACGTGTCGAAGTACCACTGCAGGGAATCCTCCCGCAGGCCGTTGTCCCTGTTCACGAGCAGCAGAGCCTCGTCCCTTCCAAGGACCCCTTCGCGAATCTGATGGCTCCGGAACGTGTCATTCTCGGTGAAGCCGGCGAGCGCGAAGTAGATGAGGTTGTAGAACGGCGCGGTGCCGTCGCCTATGCGCCACGTCGAGTCCGTGTCTGTTGCCGTCTCCCAATCGTACTCATCCCTCAGCGTCCGGCCTATCACCCGCTCATCCCATGGGATGAAGTGATACAGCGAGAGGTAGTAATGGCGCGGAATCAGATAGTACGAGAGGAATGCGGTCACGGTGTCAACGAGCGACGCATTCAGATACGAGGGGTTCATGAGGAAGTTTCGCGTATAGTAGGTCGCGAGCTTCGTCTTGTTCAGAATCGACTGCGCATCCACGCTGTTGGTGCTGTGGTCGGGCTTCGCTCCAGAGAAGCCCGCTTTGAAGTCCGTCTTTTCAAACGGGCATTCGCAAAACGCAATTAGCCGTGTCCCCACCTGGCGCGCTACTTGGTTGGCGTAGTAGAAGTAGTGCTTATCTCCTGCCATGAAAAGCGGGACCATGCCGAGTTCAGGCTTTCTGAGCCATGCCTGGATATTCTTGCGTATGTTTTCGCGCTTCCGGTGGATGTCCGCCGACACAAGTATGTGCTCAACGCCAAGTCGACCGCACATCCGTGACTGGTTTCGACGGGCAAGGTCCGTAATCATGCCCCAGTCATAGGAATACGCCACCGGATTCATCTTCAGCACGGTCTTGATATAGTGGAGCCCATAGCTACTGTCGCGTCCGCCGCTGAAGGTGACCACACAGTCTGTCTCCCCTGACTTACTGCGATGGGACGCCACGAATTCCTGCAGCGCATCTTCGCCCTTCAGTACAAGAGGCACATGATTCCTGCAATAGTTGCAGACGCCATCTTCATCGAAGTCGATGAAAGGCATCGTCCCAGGCAAGATGCACTTCGTGCACCGTCGCAGTTCGCTGGCCGCCCGGGCAAGGTCATCAAAGCGGCGATGTATGTCGTGGGGAAGTGATTGGCGCGGCAGATGTGGACTAGCACCACGACCACTCGGGGGGGCGGTGTGGCCAACACTATGGTCCCGCACCTCCAATGGGGGACAACCACAAGAAAGCGCCAAGGACTCCGATGTGGCCCTATCCAGCGGGTTGGACTCAACGACAGTGAAGTGCGGCAGTCCCACCACCAATGCATGTCCCGGCCGGAGCTGCGTCACTTGGCAGTCCGCGAAATGCGCTGCAAGAGAACCGTCGTCCAATGTCTTCTTCAGGATGAACGCTTCTGACGCGAACAGCATCAGGCCACGCTCTGCATTGCCACAGGTGTAGAGCGAACCGTTATTGGTCGCCAAGAGCACCATTGGCCGATCAGCGAAGAGGACTGCAATGGAAGCTGCTCCTTCCACAGTCTCGAAAGTCGCATGGACAGCTTCGTGTACGCCCTTAGACAGCAGATGGTGTCTCAGCAGCGCAAGGATGACCTCAGTATCTACTGATCTCTCCCGGTGCAGGAATGCATTCTCTTGCCATATCCGCGCGTCGTTGACCACGATTCCATTGTGAACCCCGACAAGTCCGTCCTTCACTACTGGCTGATTGTTCGCATTGGACTCGAGGTCCCCGTTCGTGACCAAACGTGCATGCCCCAGTGCTGCCACGAATCCGTGATGATCTCTGCCAGACATGGACCGATCGTCCACTCGGCGAATCAGCCTCAGGTACTCGGGGTCGCGAAGAAGAACGGATGCAGTGACTGGCCGTTTGTAGACATCGATCCCAGCCTCTGTCAGCAAAGCCAATCCGGCCGCCTCTTTGCCACGTGACTCGGAGAGGCGAAATAGCTTCGCCATCGTCTTCTCAAGGAAACCGGGGGAGGGCTGCGCTTCCGGCCCAACAAAGACCCCAAATATGCCGCACATCTGTCTGTATTAGTACCTCCATGGTCACGCGGCGGCCAGGACTCCGCCTTCAATCAATGCATCAGTCGGCCGCCCAAGTTGCCCCAATCCCAACGTGGCGCCTGCCGCCACTACGGCGTCTTCTTGTCTACTCCGGGCTGACAGACAACTCGTGGTGCGCGCAAGACAACCGCTTGCGTCTGGCCGCGAAACACCCTGTCACACATCCGCAACAAGTACAACCGCAGCATCAGCCCGCCCACTTTCGGCACGTACTTGTACAGCCTGATAGACGATTTCTCGTGGCCGTACCTGGCGACCATTGGCACGTCAGCGACCTTGAGACCATGCGCGTGCAAGCGCACCAGTATCTGATTCAGATAGCCGTAGTACGGATAGAGGTTCCAGCCAATGGCTTTCAGAGCATCGCGCGATATGGCGGTGTAGCCATTCTGTGGGTCGTTCACCCGCCAATTGCCGCTGGCAACACGGGTCAGCCACGTGAGCATCGTGTTCCCTGCAAACCGAAAGCGAGGCATGTTCGCTCGATATGCGGCGTTCAGCAGTCGGTTGCCCTTTGCGTAGCCTGCGTCCCCTGCCGTCACCGGGTCGAGAAGCCTGGACATCTCTTCCAGCGGCATCTGGTTGTCGCCATCCACCTTGACCACGACATCCATTCCAGCTTCAACCGCACGTTCATAGCCTGTCGACAACGCAGCTCCAGGGCCAATGTTAGTCTCATGGGCAATCAGGCGAACACGAGCATCCCGCACAGACCACTGACGGACAGTTTCCCCGGTTCGGTCGGCACTGCCATCGTCCACCACGTACACGGCGTCGACGTACGCCGGCATCCCCGTCAGCACGTCCCCGATGTGCGCCTCGACGTTGTAGGCGAGGACCACCACGCCTATTGTCTTGTCACGGTACATACGTCATACCCATTCTAGGTTCTGAGTTCGCCGGCCAGAGGCCGGGGTTCTGAGTTCCACAACAGCCGTTGGGCGTTCTGAGTTCGGCGTTCCAGGTTCTGAGTCAGCACGCAGAAACCCCATCCCCCAACACAGAACACAGAACGCAGCACACAGAACGTCCCTATCTCACCGTCACCGACTTCGCCAGGTTCCGCGGCCTGTCCGGATCGCAGCCGCGCTCCACCGCCATGTGGTACGCCAGCAACTGCAGCGGCGGCACAAGCATCACCGGATACAGCAGCGGCGGCACACGCGATATCCGCAGCCAGTCATCATACACTTCACTCTCGACGTCCGAGACACCGATGATGCGCCCGCCCCGCGCCTTCGCCTCGATGGCGTTCCCCACCGTCGCCTCGTGCGTCTCGTCCCCCGGGCAGATGGCCACCACCGGCATCCCTTCCTCGATGAGCGCCAGCGTCCCGTGCTTCAGCTCGCCCGCCGGCATGCCCTCCGCATGCACGTACGATATCTCCTTCATCTTCAGCGCGCCCTCCATCGCCGTGGCGAAGTTGATGCCCCGGCCGATGTAGTAGGCATGCTCCTTCTCCCGCAGCTCCCACGCCAGCTCCTGCAGGCTCCCGTTCAGGCTGTGCAGCAGGATGTCCAGCCGGTGCGCTCCTTCCTGCAGGTCGCACCGCGCCTCGCCCAGCCGGTTCACCATCGCAAACGCGAGCTGGTAGAACACCGAGAGCTGCGAGACAAACGTCTTCGTCGCCGCCACGCCGACCTCCGGACCGCAGTTGAGCCGGATGACGTGGTCAGACTCGTCCACTAGCAGGCAGGAGGGCCGGTTCACGATGCCCACGATGTGCGCGCCCGCTTCCTTCGCCAGCCGCACGCCGTCCAGCACGTCCGCCGTCTCACCGCTCTGCGATACCGCGATGACCACCGTGTGCCGGTCGATGGAGTCCGAAAAGTAGCCGAACTCAGACGCCATCACGACGTCCGAGAACTTTTTCGCCACGTGGGAGAAGAGGTACCGCCCGATGAGCGCCGCGTGACGCGACGTGCCGCACGCCGTGAACACCACCTGCCGCGCCCGCAGTATCTCCACCGCGACATCCATCAGCAGCGCGTCATCCTGCTCCAGCGTATGCAGCAGCGCCTCCGGCTGCTCGAGTATCTCCTTCAGCATGAAGTGCGGGTAGCCGTTCCGGTCCGTCTCAGTCCAGCCCACATCCACCGGTCGCCGTTCTTTCTCCACTTCCCTTCCCTCCCCGTCCATGAAGCGCACGCCCGACCGCGCCAGCACCACCACCTCGCCGTTATCCGGCGTGGCCATGGTCCGCGCTTTCGACGCAAAGGCGAGCACGTCGCTCCCCAGGTACGCGCCGTCCTCTCCGAAGCCCACCACCAGCGGGTTGCCCTGCCGCACCCCCACCATCCGGTCCGGCTCGTCAGCGCTCACCGCCACGAAGGCGTAGCTGCCTTCCAGTCGCGCGCAGACCGCGCGCACCGCATCCTCCAGCGCCGGATGGCCATTGTGAAGCTGCGCCGAAATGAGGTGCGGGATGACCTCCGTGTCCGTCTCAGAGGCGAAGACGACGCCCTGCGACTCCAGCTCCGCCCGCAGCGGAAGGTAGTTCTCGATGATGCCGTTGTGCACTACCGCAACCCGACCCGACGCGTCCGTGTGCGGGTGCGCGTTCGCCTGCGTCACGCCGCCATGCGTCGCCCAGCGCGTGTGCCCGATGGCGATATCGCCCACGAGCGCGCCGAGGTGCTGCAGCGCATCGACCTCGTCGATGTGGCCGACATCTTTCCGGACGACGAGCGCCCCGTCGCACACCGCGGCGACTCCGGCGGAGTCATAGCCACGATATTCAAGGCGCCGCAGGCCCTCAAGGACGCGGGCGGCCGCACGTTCCGTCGAACCCTCCATCCCACAGAAACCGATGATGCCGCACATGGTTGCCTCCCACGTGTGAGGTGGGGAACCCCCTCACACGCCCACCTGACAGACATTCCAGCGTTCCGCTGTTTGTAGTTTCAAACGTTCAGACGTCTCAGCGTTCAACGTGCAACGCTCCGGTCCGGCCCCCTGCCGGTCTAGATGCCCTCCAGCTTGCGCCGCATCTTCTCCCGCTCGGTGATCGGCGCCATCTCACCCATGTCCTCCACCCGGTACTCCGCCTGCGCCAGCGCGCGCTGCCCCGCGCCAAGGTTGCCGGTCAGGTTCACGTGCGGGCCGACCACCGCGCCCGGCCCCACCAGCACGCCCGGCATGAGGCTCGCGTTGATGCCTACCTGGCTGCGACGCCCCATGATGACGCCCAGCTTGTCCATGCCGGTGGCGACGCGCTCATCGCCCACCCGCACCTTCACGATGCCCTCGTCGAACCGCAGGTTCGCCGTCACCGCGCCGCTCCCGAAGGAGCAGCCATCATCGATGATGGAATCGCCCACGTAGTTCGAGTGGAACCAGCAGCTCCTGCCGATGTACGAGTGCTTCACTTCGGTGGAGAATCCCACCACCGAGCCGGCGCCGATGTGGCAGCCGCCCCGGATGAGCACGTTGTTGCCGATGATGGCCTTCTCACCGATGTACGCCGGCCCCCGGATGACCGCATGCTCCAGCACGCGCGCTCCATCCGCCAGCACCACCGAACCCTCCACCACCGCACCCGGCGCCACCCGCGCTCCGAGCGACACGCGACGCCGCAGCCCCCACACGAAGTACTCCATCACCGGGAAGATGTCCCAGGGATACTTCAGCGGTCCCCAGAAACCGACGTATGGCACGGCGGTCACGCGCTTCCCCTCACGGATGAGCAGGTCGAGCGCCACCTCGTACCGGTCGTCACGCTCCGTGTCCGCGCGCAACAGCGCATCGAGCAGCCAGTGGGCATCCCGGTGCGCGTGGACCACCACGTTCACCAGGTCCCCCGGCTCCTCACCCGGCTTCGGCTTCTCCACGATGCGGGAGACCTTCATCTGCTCGTCCACCACCAGGTAGCCGCCGGGGAAGTACTGCCCCTTGCGGCTCGCGAGCAGGCAGACATCGCTGTCGCCCTTCTCCAGCGCCTCCACCACCTTCAGATACGCAGATGGCTCCACTACGTCGTTCGAACTGACGACCAGCACCGGCCCGTCCAGGTACTCACCCGCGGCTTCCACCGCTCCCGCCATCCCCGAGTGCTCCTCCTGGAGCACGACGCGGCATACGAGGTCGTCGAGCCCCTGCGCCACGAGGCGCAGCTCCTCCATGTTCTCCTTGTTCGCCACGAAAATGAACTGCTGGATGCCCGCATCCCGCAGCATGTCCACGATGTGCAGTAGGAGAGGCTTCCCAAGGAAGCTCAGAAGGAACTTGTTTTCGTGGAGGGGCTGAAATCGGTTCCCGATTCCGCCGCAGAGCACGAGCGCCTTCAGCATGCGCCTCCTCCAGCCGCAGAACGCGCGGCCTCAGCGACAAGAGTCGACATGAGGTCTTCCGCGCGATGCGCCAGCACGCCGGCGCGTCCGGCGCCCGCGGCCTCCGCCGTCACACGTATCACCGGCTCGGTACCGCTCGGGCGCACCAGCAGCCACGCATCCGGCATCTCGAATCTGAGGCCGTCCGTCCGGTTCACCGTGACGCCGGACGGCGCTCCGAGGACGCCACGAACTGCGTCCTCCGCTTGCAGCATCACGTCCGGCTTGAGGTTCGAAGGACAGATTATCTTCGTCTTCACGAGTTCAAGTCGCGGCAGCGTGCCGATGAACCGCCGCACGTCCAGCGCGTCCTCGAGAGTGCCCAGCACGTGCAGCACGGCGAGCATGCTGTCCGGGTGCAGGCCGGACTCCGGGAAGATGTAGACCCCGATGCTCTCCGCACCGAGCGCGGCATCCTCGCGGCGCACCAGGTGCGCCACCGCAACATCACCCACCTGGCCGCGAACGACGCAGCCGCCGACTTCGCCGACAGCGTATTCAGGCAGGAGCCCCGTCTCGACTGTGGTCGCAAGGGAGCGACGGGAGGTCTGCCGTATGCGATGTTGTGCCACAAATGCGAGCATTCCGTCAAGTTCAAGTACGCCTTCACGGTCGCAGAAGACTACGCGGTCGGCGTCGCCATCGAAGCAGGCGGCCAGCCGGGCATCGGATGCCGACAGCGCCGCGCACGTGCCCCCGAGCGTAGCCGCGTTCGGCTCGGACCCCCTTCCCGGGAAGCGGCCGTCCGGCGTGTCGTTCACCGCCCGCACGTCCAACCCCAGGCGACGGAACACCTCGCACGCGAAGCGCGACGCAGCGCCGTTGCCGGGATCGAGCATCAGGCGGACCGGCGACGCCAGCGCCGCCCGGACGACTGCCGGCGGCAGCGACTCCAGGTACAACTCCAGCGCCGAGTCGTCGTGTTCGAGCCGGCCCGCGCCCGTACCACGCACGCCCGCGTCACAGAGGGCCTCGACTTCCTCCTCCCGCGCACGGGAGAATCCCACGCCGCCGGAGTCGAACAGCTTGATGCCGTTGTACTCAGGAGGATTATGTGATGCCGTCACCATCGCACCGGCGTCGAAGCCGCCGCTGCGGGCGAATACGGCGAGAGCAGGCGTCGGAACAACGCCGACGCCCACGACATCAACCCCGGACGACAACAGCCCGTCCGTGAGCCAGCCGGCAACTTCAGGGCCGCTGAGGCGCGTATCTCTGCCGACGCAGACCCGCGCCCCGCGGCCAAGCACTGCGCCCAGCGACTTTCCCGCACACCGGCAGGTGTTCTCGGTCAGGTCGGCGCCCACCACGCCCCTGATGCCGCTGGTGCCAAAACGGACCGGTTGCCCGGAGTGTCTTCCAACACTGTCCAGATGGACGTCCTGTGTACTCACGGCAACCCGTACCAACTCACAACGTTCTAACGTTCCAACTCCGGCCGCTCGTCCCGCTGTAGGGGCGGACCTCTGTGTCCGCCCGCCGGGGCTGATGGGCGGTCGTTCCCCTGTAGGGGTCGGTCCCCGCACCGACGCGGCGGGGGGCGGTGCGATCTCCCGTAGGGGCGGACCTCTGTGTCCGCCCGC
>JALNYR010000225.1 GCA_023229725.1 Dehalococcoidia bacterium
GCTCGTCGGCGATCTCCCGAATGACGATGGTCACGACATCAGGAGTGACCTTGTAGTTCTTGACCACCGCGTCGGTGATGTCCTTCACCAGCCCCCTCTTCTGCTCAATCGTCCTTCCCACGGATGCTTCAACGGTCACTATCGGCATTTCCACACTCCTTTGTGAATCCGGGTCACCCTGCCCATGCGGCACGGGCACGGCCCTGAGTGCGGCCGCGAGGAATACCCGCCGGGAACCTCGGCGGCCGTCCCACGCCAGCTCAGGCGGCCCCGTATTGAACGCCACTATACATACATGCTTGCACGTGCTCAAGAAACAGGCGGCGGGGAGATTGACACCAGCCTGCCTCCGGGGATGACCGTAGACTCCTTCCCTTCCGGATGCCTGTTGTGGCACCATACCTGACTGCGACCATCTCAAGGAGCATGAGTCAGGAGGACAAGATGGGAGACACGTACCCGAAGTTCAAGGCGGCTGCAGTACAGGCATCGCCGGTATTCCTCAATAGGGATGCCACGATAGACAAGGCCTGCGGGCTCATACACGAGGCCGGCCGCAACGGGGCCAAACTGGTGGCTTTCCCCGAGACCTTCGTGCCAGGCTACCCCTACTGGATATGGCTGGATTCGCCCCTCAAGCACGACGAGCTGTTCGTCCGCCTCTTCGAGGAAGCGGTGGAGATACCCAGCCCCGCGACCGATGCGCTCTGCCGGGCGGCGAAGGCCGCCGATACCTACGTGGTGATGGGCATCAACGAGAAGGTGTCCACGAATATGGGGACGATGTGGAACACGAACCTCGTCATCGACCGGCAGGGCACGATTCTGGGGAAGCACGCCAAGCTGGTGCCTACCTTCGCCGAGAAGATGATCTGGTCCCGGGGCGATGGCTCCGGCATGAAAGTCTGGAAGACCGACATTGGCAATCTCGGCACGCTCGCCTGCGGAGAGAACAGCAATACGCTCGCCAGGTATGCCCTGCTGGCGATGGGAGAGCAGGTCCACGTGGCCAACTACCCGTCGATCGGCCTCGGCTCCAAGCTGGGACAGAACACCTGGATACAGTTCAGAGCGGGCGCCCACTCCCTTGAAGGCAAGCTGTTCACGGTGGTATCGACCAGCAGCATCAACCGGGAGATGGTGGAGATGCTCGGTGTCACGGAGGAGAAGCGCCGGTTCATGACCAGCGCCAGCCCATTCAGCGCCATCTACGGTCCGAACGCCGAGGTGCTGGCCAGCATCGAGGGTGAAGACGGCATCATCTACGCGGACATCGACATCGAGCTGGAGATAGCGCGGAAGCAGTGGCACGACATCATCGGCCACTACAACCGGTTCGACGTGCTGTCACTGAACCTGAACACGGACGCCGACGAACCACTGAAGCTCCGCACCAGCCGTCCGGCTTCACCGGTCACCGAGCCGGCTGCCGGCGGCGCCGTGGCGAAGCTTCTGGAGCAGAACCAGGCGGACCTGCGGGAGCTCAGGCAGGCGGTGGACTCCCTCTCACAGCGGCTGGGCAGGGACGAGAAGTAGGAGCGCAGTCACGCGACGAGCGCTCGTGAGCCGGGCAGGTGTCAGCCTGCTGCGGTTCATCGAGATGAAACGGGAGGCCGGCTGGATGTCCGTCCGGCTTCCCGTCTGTTTCCCTCTCATTCTACGAAGCGACTTGCGACCGTTGTGCTACGACCGGGCGAGGTCGAAGCGGTCAAGGTTCATCACCTTGTTCCACGCCGCCACGAAGTCTCGCACGAACTTCTCCCCGGCATCCTCACACCCGTAGACTTCCGCCACAGCTCGCAGTTGCGAGTTCGAACCGAAGATGAGGTCCACCCGGGTGGCGGTCCACTTGAGCTCCCCGGTTGCGCGATCGCGGCCCTCGAACAGTTCTCTGTCTTCGGTGGCTGCACTCCAGACTGTTCCCATGTCAAGCAGATTCACGAAGAAGTCGTTCGTAAGAGTCTCCGGTCGCTTCGTGAAGACTCCGTGCGGGGACTGCCCGAAGTTGGCATTCAAGACCCGCATGCCGCCGACAAGCACTGTCATTTCCGGTGCGGTCAGGGTCAGCAACTGCGCCCTGTCAACCAGCAACTCCTCGGGCGATACGGCATAGCGGGTCTTCTGGTAGTTGCGGAAGCCGTCCACGACCGGTTCGAGCACCGTGAAGGCGGACACATCGGTCTGCTCCTGTGAGGCGTCCATGCGTCCCGGTGCGAAGGGAACCGTCACCTTGTGGCCGGCATTCTTGGCAGCCCGTTCGACTCCCGCACAACCGGCCAGAACGATCAGGTCAGCGAGCGACGCCCTCTTGCCGCCGGACTGTGCGCTATTGAACGCGCTCTGGATGCTCTGCAACGTCCCAAGCACTTTCGCCAGCCGGGCAGGCTGGTTCACTTCCCAGTCCTTCTGCGGCGCCAGGCGGATGCGGGCGCCGTTGGCGCCGCCGCGCCTGTCGGAGCCGCGGAAGGTCGATGCCGACGCCCAGGCGGTCGACACCAGCTCCGAGACCGAGAGGCCGGACGCCAGTATCCTGCGCTTGAGGGCGGCGACGTCTCGTCCATCAACCAGCTTGTGATTGACCGCCGGGATGGGGTCCTGCCAGATAAGCTCTTCAGCAGGAACTTCCGGGCCGAGATAGCGCGTGCGCGGGCCCATGTCACGGTGCGTCAGCTTGAACCACGCCCGGGCGAACGCGTCCGCAAACTGCTCTGGATGCTCCATGAAGCGGCGAGAGATCTTCTCGTAGGCGGGGTCAAATCGCAGAGAAAGGTCGGTGGTCAGCATCGATGGCGCAAGACGCCTGGACGGATCGTGCGCATCCGGCACGGTTCCGGCGCCGGCGTCGCCCTTCGGCTTCCACTGGTGCGCGCCGGCCGGGCTCTTCGTTAGTTCCCATTCGAAGCTGAAAAGAATCCGGAAGAAGTTGCGGCTCCACCTCGTCGGCGTGTTGGTCCAGATGACTTCCAGGCCGCTGGTGATTGTGTCATCGCCCTTGCCCGTGCCGAAGCTGCTCTTCCAGCCGAGACCTTGCTCCTCGATGCCGGCTGCTTCCGGCTCAGGCCCGACATGCTTCGCATCGCCGGCGCCATGCGTCTTGCCGAAGCTGTGGCCGCCCGCGATGAGCGCCACCGTCTCTTCGTCGTTCATCGCCATG
>JALNYR010000226.1 GCA_023229725.1 Dehalococcoidia bacterium
GTATTGCCCTTCATCCGAAGTTTCCCAGGTCGGTCCCGACGCCGACCATAGAGTTCCGGAGCACCGGGTGGCGTGATCTGGGCGCTGTGGAATGGTCAGTGATGCAGCGTGAGCGGTCATTCCCGTGCGGCCTGGGAACGGCTAACATAGGCCAATAGCTGCCATTCGTTAAGTGAGGAGGCTAGACCCGCTTCCAGCGGGAAGCGGTCAGTGGGAGCGCAGCCACGACCGGCGGAACTTGGACGTGATGAGGATGTTCGGTGAGCGTGTTGCCAAAGATGACGACCGAGGACCATCAAGGTAACGGGCCGAGATCTCGGCAGTGGTAGCGCGACAGGAAAAAGTAGCGTTACGCTGAAGGCCATGAAGAAGTCAATTCGTCCGGAGCAAGAAATTCTTGCTTGGCGAGGTGACCGTTAAACACGGCGTGGATGCGCTTATGCTCTCAGTTAGGAATACTGGGCCATTAATCCCGGCATCTGGGCGTCCAACGAACGCACTGGAGCGAGGTTGCTCGCTCCGAGCTCACTCGCTCGATCGAACTGCGGGGCATTCGCGAAGTACGCTCTTATATTCACTGCAGCAAAGCGAAGGTTGACCTTGACGAATCCACCGCGTACAGATGTTGAACCCCCGACCGTCTCCAGCGGCGGTGCTGCGGCCGTTGGCGGGCTAGCCTTTCAGGCGCAGTTAGGCGTCTTCTTTGGCTTGAGCATCCTCAGCCAGCGCTCTGTCGACTACGCCTTGGGTCTTGGCAGCGTGCTACCTCTCTGGATGCGTTTCGAGACCGAAGCGCCGGTGGACGATATCCTGGTCGCTACCTCAGAGGGCTTCATTGCCATCCAAGCCAAGACCTCTGTGAACCTCTCGGCCGTGCCCACCGGCGGGCTCGCCAAAACTATTCAACAATTCGTGCGACACTGGCTGGTGTGCAGGGACGGCCAGGGAACTCAACTCTGGGATCGACCACTCGATCCTCAACGCGATCGTCTGGTTCTCGCGGTTGGGCCCACCGCCCCGGCCTCCATACGCACCGACCTGCCGGCGGCACTGCGTCTGTGCATCCAACCGGGAGCCCCGGCTCTGACTCAAGCTCAGATGCGTGCCCTAGAGGTATTCAAGCAGTGCGCTGAAGCGGCCTGGCGAGACACGACCAGCGAGCCGTGGACGCCGGAGATCGTTTCAGAGCTTGCGCACCTGATCCATGTCTGGACTTTCGATCCGGACGGCGCGGATGGCCGTTTGATGGAAATGATCGTCACAGGCATTGCGGCGCCAGACCAGTCGCGGGCCCTTATCAATGCCTTGCGCCATCTGAGTGAGCGGTGGATGACCGAGCGCGGCGGTGCGAATCTGGCGGATCTTCGCCTTGCCCTGATGCAGGAGCACATTGCACTGGCCGCGCCGCCCCGCTACGCCGACGACATCCGAGTCCTTCAGACGCATTCGGCAGAAATCGCTGCCGCCTTGCAGCGCTATGAGTCAATCGACCAGGGCGCGGGCACGATCCAGATCCCGCGGGAGTGCCAGAACGCAGTGCTCGCTGCAGCTGAAGGAGGGTCGCTGCTGATCATCGGCGAGCCTGGCGCAGGGAAGAGCGCCGTGATCAACACCCTTGCGCGGGAGCTGCGGCAGAGAGGCGACGTCGTCGAACTTGCCGTCGACCGCTACAACGTTAACGATCTTGAGGGTCTCCGCGGCGAGCTCGGCCTCGAGAATAACGTGGTCAATGTACTTGAGGCTTGGGACGGGCCGACCGACGGTTGGCTGATCATCGATGCCCTCGACGCCACACGGGGCGGCCGTGGCGAAGGCGCGTTCCGGGGACTGATCGAACGTGTTCTGGCGCTCAAGGGACGCTGGAAGGTGGTCGCATCGATCAGGACCTTCGACCTTCGCATGGGTATCCGCTTCCGTGAGCTTTTTCCTGGGCAACCACCGGACGAAGCCTATCGTGATCCGAGCTTCTCCACGGTGCGGCACGTGCTCGTCCCGCAGTGGTCGCCGACCGAGTTCGCGCAGGTCCTGATTCAGGCGCCAGCACTCGGCCGAGCGCTGGAGGGCGCGCCGGCGAAGCTTCGGCAGCTGGCGCAGGTACCATTCAACACCAGACTGATCAACGAAATCCTTCAGTCCGATACTGTCGCTGAGTCCCTGCGCGATCTCTCCAACCAAGCGGGTCTCCTGCATCTCTATTGGGACCATCGGATCGCAGGACTAGGTGCCGCTGCTGAGGCATGCTTGCATCGGGTGGTGCGTAGCATGGTCGACGCAAGGGCCTTGCGCGTCCCGACCGCCGTTGCGGCAGAGTCCTATCCAGAAGCTTTAGACGCACTCTGCGTCCACGCCGTGCTGATCCGAGTAGAGAACGACCGCTACGTCCAGTTTCGGCATCACTTGCTGTTCGACTACGTCGCCTCGCGGCTCCTGCTTGACACGGATGGGATCGTCTCTGGCAGGGTTAGGTTCCCGAAATCGGAGGCCAAGGGTCTGATGCTGGCCCCCTCCCTCGGATTCCTCCTGCAGGAGCTGTGGGCGTCCGAGGCCGATCGTTGCCGATACTGGAACGCAGTCGAACAGATCGTTGCTGATAGCGAAGGGGATCCAATACTTCGCAGCGCTGCGGGCCGACTCAGTGCCGAGCTTCCCGAGACGGTGGCGGATACCTTGACCTTGGCCCGGCATGTGGATTCCGGTAACGCACGGGCCACCGCCACCCTCGGTCACGTAATTGCCGCTTTGGCGGTCCGGCTCGAGGACGATTCAAAGGTAGAGCTCGCTCCCTGGGTCGCTCTCGCAGGCGAGCTTGCGGGCAGCGTCCGGCGCATATCTCTCTCTTTGCGCTTTTTGGTCCATCTGCTCCTCAATACGGCCAAGCCACCTCAGGTATCGACCGAGGTCGGCATAGCCGCGAGGGCGTTGTTGCGCGACGCTTTCGATCACAAGGAGCCTCATGCGCGAGCGGCTTTGCTTATTCCCTTTGTCGTCGCTACCTTCGCGACTGACCCCGTCGCGTCTAGGACCCTCTTGGATGCGGTCTTCGAAACGTGCCGGTTCGAAACGCACGGCTGGGAAGACGTGCCCGCAATGTGTCGGGAAATCGAAAAGCTTGCGTCTGCAGCGCCGGACTTCGCAGCGCGGGTCTACGCCAAGA
>JALNYR010000227.1 GCA_023229725.1 Dehalococcoidia bacterium
GATCTGTTGCTCGCGCTGGAGTGTCCCGAAGGAGACCCGTCACCGGAACAGGGCAACACGTGCGAGACCGTGTGCACGCGCTACCACTCTATCGGCTACATGAAGCCATGGGCTTCGTGCGTGCAGGGCGCCACAGACGTTGCGGAGGTCCGCGCGTGTGGGGTCCGCTGTGAGCGTTGAAGGGGTCGAGAGCGAAGCCGAGCGACTCTACCTGGCAGGACTGCGCGCCGGGTGGATCGATGAATCGTTGGGCATCGTGGAGCCAGAGCTGGGGTACCGCGACGATGGCCCCTACCTGGCAGGCATGCGGCGCGGTCGCATGGCGTGGCGGCGCGAGTCATCGGCGGCGCTGGTGACGGACCGGCCGCCCATCGGGGCAGACGCGTGTGCATGGGAGGACTGAATGGACTACAACGAACCGCTGTACGCGATCGACCGACCTCTGTTTGGTGACGATGTGCGGCGCGTGATCGTTGCGAACGCGCTGTGTGTGATCGATGTCGAAGCAGGCGACCCGCGCACACGGCTGATCCTGGAAGAGTTGCTTGGCCCCGTGGTGGGTCGGTGGGATCTAGATCGGCCGTTCCGGTATGACCCAGTCACGAAGCGGACGCAGGGTGTGAGCACGTGCGGACTCGTGGCAGAAGGGTTGTGGAGGCGTGCGGGTGTGGCGGCTCCATGGCTGACCGAAGAGTATGGGTCGAGACGGTACGACTCGATCGAGCGGGCTCGTGTGCTGGCGCAGCGGCTGACCCCGCGTAGTGCGTGGCACGTGCCGGTCGATGGGCAACGGCCCCGGCTCGGCGACTACCTCGTGATTGGGGAAGGGTTGCAGACGCACGCATTGACGGTGGTGGGCTGGGATGGCGACATGCTCATTTCGGTCGACGGTGGACAGATCGGAACGCGCCGGCTGCAAGCGGTGCACAAGTGCACGCGACCGTGGTTGGTGCGGGACCGGATCATGCTGGGCGCGCGGCCCGTCATTGGGTGGGTTGCGCCCGAGATGCTTCCGGGCCGTGCGAAGTGCGTGGTGCCTGAGGGGTGGGATTCGATCCGGCTCTGACCATGACCACGGGAGATCGATCTCCCGTCAATCGACAACCAAGGGTGCGAACCCGTCGAGCGTTTTGACCGACGTGACATCAACGGACGTGAAGAACGATACGTCCTTCCGCACGGCAACTTCGAGTTCGAAGCACTCGGACGGTGTGCCGTCTACGACGACGACCGAATGGTTGCGAGTCGTGCGCAACAGCACACCGACCCTGCGCACATCGATGTTGAGATCGTGACACGCTGTTCTGATTGCGTTCAGCATCCGCCACCCCGCCTACAGATCTCGGACCATCGCGTGAGTTGCTGATGAAGCTCGGCGTCGACCCTGGCGCGGTGCGCTCGCAGCGCGTTGCGTGTGGTGCCGTACCGCCGCCGTCGACTGTGCCCGCTTCGCAAGTGCGCGATCAAGCGGTTGCACTCGTAGTGGGCCCACATCCCACGCGGCCCTTCTTGTATGAAGGCTTCCGCGATCGCGACCCACTTGCAGCTCACGAGTGCCTCTTGGTGGGCTTCCACTCGTTGCCCTTGTAGTCGAAGATGCGGACCAGGCCCGTGGGCGTGATGTGCACTTGCAGCTCACAACGGGGCGTCTTGATGCCAACGCAGTGCGAGCGCTTGTCGTGGAAGAGTCGCTCGATTGCTGCGACGCCGAACGTGAACCCGAAGTCGGTCAGCCGGGCCATGTGTCCTCACCTTCGACCGTGGGCTCGGTCGCGGTCTCGAACACGCGCATGCCGTCGATGGTCTCCCACGCCTTGATGACCAACGCGAGCGCCTCCTCTGCTGCGCGCTTGGCCGGCCCGCTTGAGTTCTCGCTCTCGGCGCACAGGTAGTAGACGGCATCGGCAAGCTCGTCGATTGCCTCCTGCCGCATCACACGTTGGTCCGTGATGATGTGCAGCGTGCCGTACCTCTTGCGACCCATCTCAACGCGCCGCTCGAAGTGGGCGAAGTGAGCCGGTACCAGCAGCCCGCTGGCCTTGTGGATGATCACGTCGTCATCGGTGTACGTCATCGCGGACCTCGGACGCCCCACCGATCGCACTCGCATGCAAACTCGGTGTGTGCATTGGGTTCGTGTTCGGCGATCACGAGGTCGGCCAGCTCTCGTGCGTCCGCACGCCGGTCGTCATCGAACTCGACCGCATCGAGAATGGTCCGTGCGATCCGTACCATGCGTTCGGCTCTAGATTCCACTGGTCACCTCCCATGCACGCTGGACCCACGCACCCGGCTGTGCCTTCCACATGAGCCGGCGCACCTTGCGGGGGAGCTTGGCGATCTCAGGCATGTTGTGGAGCAAGGTCCACGCGCGTGTCCATTGGAGCCGCTTGACCTTGCGCGGCTTCATCGCGGAACCGTCGGCGGGCTTCTCGCCCGACGGATAGTTGGGGCGCACGTACTTGGTGCAGACGTCCAGGCTCGGGTTGAATCCGTTTGGCATTGCTACTCCTTCACGATGTCGTGGTGGGCGAGGAACACTCGCGTTTCGGGGTCCATGGTTGCGTGGGTCAGATCGAACTCGGCGCCCCAGCCATAGCTGGGCACGATGTGCCATGAGAACGTCTCGCCCGTGAACAGATTGATCCCGTCGAGGTGAACACCGAAGCCGCTCTGCTTCGCGAGCGTCACGACCCACCGACGGGTGGTCCGCTTGTTCAACTCGATCAGCACGGCGAGGGTCGCTTCGCGTTCGGGTCCGGGCAACGCGTTCTCGTGCTTGATGTGGGCGGCGCGGGTCAGCACTGCCAGTGCTTTGATCTCATCGAGTGTCATGGTCCCTCCTTGGACGGGAGATCGATCTCCCGTGTTGGTGACCCGACCAGGATGCCCTCCACGGGCCCCGGGTGTCCACCCCGCTCGTTCACCCATGGTCGCAAACCGGACACGTTCTAGGGCCTCTTGCGGGGCAGCGGGTGGCCCTTCCGGCGCGAGCATCGGTGCGGGTACGTAGCACAGTCGGAGCGCGATCAATGACTCGCTCACGAGCTGGTCAAAGGCGTTCACCGGATCGTCCCGGTCAAGCACTCAGCCGTGCGCTCACAGGACCAGCGACGGAGCCCGAC
>JALNYR010000228.1:0-1497 GCA_023229725.1 Dehalococcoidia bacterium
GAAGTTCTTGAACGCGAAGGCCGGCTTGATCACGGTGCTCTCGACGGGGGCGCCGAGCGCCTGCCCCTCGGTGAACACCTCGGCCGAGCCCAGGTTCGCCTCGAGCTCGACGTAGGCGTACTCGCCGGGGCGTAGCCGCCGTCGGTCAGGAGCTCGATCACGCCCATGCCGTACGAGAAGACGGCGGAATAGAACTCGCTCTCGGGGAACTGCGCGTCTGCGCTCAGTCGGTTGCGGATGTCGGACACGGTCGTCATGGATTCCTCTGCTACTTGCGCCGCTCAAAGAAGCGGTGCTGCTGGGCCACCCCTCCGGCCGAGGAGCCGAGCAGCTCGCGCATCTTGGCCCGGTGCTCCGCCTCCGCCGTTCTCGGCGCGTCGTCAGGCGACTGCGTCGGGCCAGGCCGCGAGACCTGCCCCGGCTGCGACGCCGTCGGCGCGAGGAGAAAGCGGGACTCGCCGAGCGCCTCGTCGAGGAACTCGTCGAGCTTTTTCGGGAGCACTCCGACCGAGCCATCCGGGAGAAGACCAGTCACGACGAGCTCTCGGTTGGGTCCCCACGCTACGCGATGGCCGTACATCTGGACGAAGGCCTCGAGTTGCTTGCCAGCGCCAACGCCCTTCATGAGCGCCGCGCTTCGGAGCTTCTCGGTCCTCGCCTCGTCGGCCTGCGCCTTGAGCGTGGTGACCTGGTTCTCGAGCTTGCTGTGCTTGTCCCTGAGATCCGCGAAGCCGGTGAGCATCTCCTGGTATTTCGGGTGCTGGCTCACGTCTGGCTCTGCGGGAGTCCCGGCCTGGCCCTGCTGCGCGGGCGTCTCGCCCTTGCCCTTGGGCTGCCTCATTGCCGCGATCGCCTGCTGGGCGTCCTCGAGCCGGTCCCCCAGCCCGAGCTTCTTCAGCGCCCTCTCGGTCCCCAGCGACATGCCGAGGTCGATCCAGTGCTGGCGATCGTCTTGCGCTCCACCGCTTGCTGCCGGCTGGGGAGCTTGGCCGGAACCCGTGATTTGCGACCCGGCGGTCGAACCCGTGTTTAGCGTCGCGTCCGACGAACCAGGCTGGGCCTGATCAGGCATTGGAAACCTCGAGCGCCTCAAGGGCGCGCTGCATGCGTTCATCTAGAACCGGCGCGAGCTCGACCACTCGCGCGAGGACCTGGTGAGCGGCCTGGAGCTGGTCGAGGGCCGGGAGCATCACCCGTTCGCTGGGGGTCCCAACCGTGTAGCTCGCATGGATGATGTCGCGTCCAGCCACTTCGACCAGCTTGTTGAGCGTGTCGATCAGCGTCTGGGTCGCGCTCTCGCCCGCTGCGGCGAGGTCGGAGAGCTCCTTGGTGTGAGCCGGCTGCTCTTGGAGCGAGGCGAGGAGCGCCCCTCGGTCGATCTTCGGCGCGGCGGCGATGGCTGTGTCGAGGCGCTCGGTGACGTTGGCTGGTGCGTCGTCGATCTCGCGGGCGAGAACCGAGAGCCTCATCTCGGTCGTGCCGGCGATCATGGCCCCG
>JALNYR010000228.1:1507-3114 GCA_023229725.1 Dehalococcoidia bacterium
CCTCGCTGCAGTTGATGAGCTTCAGCCCGCGCTTCTCTAGGTCGCGTGCGCGGGCCTCGAACCACTCGCGATACTGCGCGAGGTCTGACGGGGCCTTCACGGAACCGACGCCGCCCCAAGCCTGGTAGGTGCCCGACTCAGCGGCTGCGGCGTCGAGCTCCTCGGCGGTGGGGTAGACGGAGCGGGCAACGCCCTGGGCGTGCCAGTCCTTGCCGGCCTTGCCCCTGGCGCAGTCCATGCCGACGAGCACGATGCGAGAGCACCCGAGCTGCTCGGCGACGCGGTAGGCGAGGGTGGAGACCGACCCGCCGGTAAAGACGGGCGGGAGCGAGATGAGCGACGTCAGCCAGGCGCCGACGCCACCCACGGCTTGGATGGCTGGGACGAGGTGACGGGCAGGGACGCGCCAGAGCCCGGGCCAGCAGTGAATGCCTGGGACAAGCACGGCGCGGGGCCAGCAGGGCGACGAGAGGATCGGCGCCAGGCTGGCGTCCTGCGCCTCGACGGCGCAGACGATGTCGGGCTGGATGCCGGCCGCGTCGAGCGCGCCGACGGCGGAGTTCGTGGCGATGATCGCCACGCGCCCCTGGAGCTCGCGGAGCGCGTCGAGGGCGAGGCCCAGCGACGGGCCGGCGCCGACGACGATGCCGGTCACGCCCTCGAGCGCCTTCGGCATGCCGTTGAGCGGGGCCCGGCCGGCGAGGATGGGGACCACGTCGAGGCCGATGTCGATCCATGCCCGCGCGTTCGAGCTGTTGGTGTGCTCACAGGTCGCGCGGTACCTGGCGGCCTCGTCGGCCGTGCGGGCGATGAGCGGCGCCCAACGCGGCACGAGCGCTGGGTCGCCCATGGCCTCGATCGCCGTGCCGAGTCGCACGCCGTCGGCAAGCACGGTCCGGAGATCGATGAGGTGATCGACGACGACGACGCCCTTTGGAACACCGCCCTCGGCGCAGGCCTTCGCCTTTACCGGGTCGGGCTCGAAGACGACCACGCCGACGTGCGGCGCGGCCTCCTTCAAAGGCTCCCACGGTTTCGCGTCGGAGTAGCCGAGGCAGACCACGACCGAGATATGGTCGAAGCGCTTCCCGGCCGCCCACTGGGCGATGTCGTCGCGAGTCGTCATCTAGTACCCGATGAACTCCACCCGCATCTTTTCGCCGGTGAGCACCGCGGCGGCGGAGATCAGGTTGCCGGTCGAAGTTCGCTTCGTCTTGATTTTCAGAGTCGCGGGAGCATCGGACGAGGCTGGAACGATCTCGTGGACGAAGTCTGGGCTCGGCGTGCCGGTCCTGGCGATGATGCGCCCGCCGTAGCACTTGGTCTGGAGCCAGGTGCTGACGTCGAGCACGGCGCCATCGCTGACGCTCGTCGCCGGACCGGTGCACGAAAGGATGCACCGAGCGCGGGGGTTGAAGCCGGTGGTGGACGACAGCGTGATACCGCTCTCGCCGCCGAGACCGAGAAGGACCGCAGACCAGACCTTTGCCATCTCACACCTCCAAGGGGCGCGCTGCGCGCGCCGGGTCAAGGAGCCGGTCCCGTGCCTGCCGGTCGGCTCGGATGATTGATCGAACGTCTCCGACGACGTCCTCGGGGTACTCGGG
>JALNYR010000049.1 GCA_023229725.1 Dehalococcoidia bacterium
TTCGACCGGAAGGAAGCCGGAGAGTGCAGCTCGCGCGTGGTCTTCCCCTACTTCAACGTGAGCAAGACGCTCGCGCCCTTCACGAAGACGACGCTCGAGTTCACGCCGGACAAGGCCGGCCGCTTCGGCTTCGCCTGCGGCATGAACATGCTGCACGGCACGCTCATCGTCGAGGACAACGGCGCGAAGGCCGGCGGGGTCGCGGCCACTGCTGAGGCGACCTGCCCCGTCTCCACGGACGCAACGTGTCCCGTTCCGGCGGAGCAGCCCGCGCCGCACCAGGAGTACGCGAAGGCGGTCGGCGTCGGGCCGAAGCTGGCGGTGAAGGGGACGGAACGCGTGGAGTTCGGCATGATTGGCAGCGGCATGACCTGCCCGAGCTGCGCCATGAACATCGAGAACGCGCTGAACGCCATGCCCGGCATCGACGACGTCCGGGTGAACTTCGGCGCGCAGCGCATCGCGGTGCGCTACGACCCCTCCCAGGTCACGCCGGAGGACATGGACCGCGCTATCGCGAACGCCGGCTACTCGGTCGAGGTGCGCGGCGAAGCCGGCGCGCCGGAGACTGAAGACAAAGAGGCCGCCGAACGCGCCGCGGAGCGACGCGACATTACGCGTCGACTTGTCGTCGGCGCGGTGCTCACCTTCCCGGTGCTCTTCGCGATGATGGCGCACGAGTTCTTCCACCCGTCGTGGCTGCCGTCGTTCCTGATGAACCACTGGCTGCAGCTCGCGCTCATCGCGCCGGTGATGTTCTACGCGGGCTGGCCGGTCCACCGCACCGGCTGGCTCACGCTGCGGCATCGCACGGCGGACATGAACACGCTCATCACGACCGGCACGACGGCTGCTTTCCTGTACAGCCTCGTGGTCACCGTGGCGCCGGGCATCCTGCCGGAGAGCCTGCGCGCCGTCTACTACGAGGCGGTCGGGGTCATCATCACCCTCGTCATGCTGGGGCGGCTGCTCGAGGCCAGGGCCAGGGGCGGCACGGGCGAGGCCATCCGCAAGCTCATCGGCCTGCAGGCGAGGACGGCGCGCGTGGTACGCGACGGCACGGAAGAGGACATCTCGATAGACCAGGTGCAGGTGGGCGATATCGTCATCGTCCGCCCGGGCGAGAAGGTGCCGGTGGACGGTCGCATCGTTGAGGGGCGTTCGACGCTCGACGAGTCCATGGTCACCGGCGAGAGCCTGCCCGTGTCGAAGGGGACTGGCGACATTGTCATCGGGGCGACCATCAACCAGACGGGCACGTTCCGCTTCGAGGCCACGAAGGTGGGCCGCGACACGATGCTGGCGCAGATAGTGCAGCTGGTGGAGCAGGCGCAGGGTTCGAAGGCGCCCATCCAGCGACTGGCTGACCTCATCGCCAGCCGGTTCGTGCCCATCGTGATGTTCATCTCGATTGCCACGTTCGTCATCTGGTTCAACTTCGGGCCGGCGCCGGCGCTCAGCTTCGCACTCGTCAACGCGGTGTCGGTGCTCATCGTCGCCTGCCCCTGTGCGCTGGGTCTGGCCACGCCGCTCTCGGTCATGGTCGGCACCGGCAAGGGGGCGCAGAACGGCATCCTGATACGGTCGGCCGAGGCGCTGGAGACGGCGCACAAGCTGAACACGCTGGTGCTGGACAAGACCGGCACGATAACGAAGGGAAAGCCGTCGCTCACCGATGTGGTGACGGTCGACGGCTTCAACGCGGACGAGCTGCTGCGCCTGGCGGCCTCCGCGGAGCGCTCCTCCGAGCACCCGCTGGGCCAGGCCATGGTCAAGGGCGCCGAGGAGAAGGGATTGAAGCTCGCCGAGCCGCGGGAGTTCGAATCGGTCACCGGCAAGGGCGTGAGGGTCTCCATCGACGGTCGCACGGTGCTCGTGGGCAACCGGCGACTGCTCGACGATGCCGGCCTCGAGTCCGCGGCGCTGGAGAGAGAGTCGGAGCGGCTCGATTCCGAGGGCAAGACGTCCGTGTTCGTGGCCATCGACGGCAAGCCGGCGGGCGTCATCGCCGTGGCGGACACGGTGAAGGAGGGCTCCGCCGCGGCCATCGCCGCGCTCAAGGCTCTCGGCATTGAGGTCGTGATGATAACCGGCGACAACCGGCACACAGCCGGAGCAATCGCTCGGCAGGTGGGCATCGAGCGGGTGCTTGCCGAGGTCCTGCCGCAGGACAAGGCGCTCGAGATTCAGCGGCTGCAGAGTGAGAACCGGCTGGTGGGGATGGTCGGCGACGGCATCAACGATGCGCCGGCGCTGGCGCAGGCGGACATCGGCATCGCCATCGGCACGGGCACGGACGTGGCCATCGAAGCTGCGGACATAACGCTCGTATCGGGTGAGTTGAAGGGCGTGGTCACCGCCGTCACGCTGAGTCGCGCCGCGATGCGCAACATCCGGCAGAACCTGGTGTTCGCCTTCATGTACAACTCCATCGGCATCCCGGTGGCGGCCGGCGCGCTCTTTCCGCCGTTCGGCATTCTGCTGAGCCCGATGCTGGCGGCCGCGGCGATGGCGATGAGTTCACTGTCGGTGGTATCGAACGCTAACCGGCTGCGGGGTTTCAGGCCGCCGGCGCTGGCGACTGCCCCGGCCGTGGCGGCGGTCACGCCCAGGGTTGAAGTGAGCGAGAGACGGGAGGAGGAGACAGTGGCAACAGCGAAGGATCCGGTGTGCGGCATGGACGTCGACCCGAAGAAGGCGGCCGGCAGCACGACGTACAAGGGCACGACGTACTACTTCTGCTCGACCGGATGCCTGAAGAAGTTCCAGGCCGAGCCGGAGAAGTACCTGAAGAGCTGACGGATGCGGCATTGGCCAGCGCGTGTGGCGCGGTTGGTAGCCTCGACGGCGGGCGCGGGACATGCGCGTGGCGGGCGGGTCTGAGACCCGCCCCTACAGGGAACCGACCATCCCCGCCCCCCCCCCCCCGCCGGGTCGGTGTGGGAACCGACCCCTACACGGGAGAGCGTGGTCGGGTGGAGCCAGCGTGGGCGGGATGGCGGGCGGACGCGGAGGTCCGCCCCTGCGCCGGAGGGTGCTATTGCAGGTGGTGATCGGGCCAATGGTGTGTGAGTGCAACGCTACGGGAGAGGCATGCCTCTCCCCTACAGATACTGGTCGAATACCGGGCGGTACCTGTAGGGGCGACATGTCCCGCCCGTAGCACCGGAGGCACGCACGGTTGTGGTGAACGACGGTGCGTGCCGGACAGCCGGGTGGCGGGCGGGCGTGGGAGCCCGCCCCTACGGGAGAACGCGCGGTGGTGATGGTGACAGCCGCGGGTGTGCCACCACCGGGTGGCGGGCACGCAGCCGCGTGCCCCTACGCGAACCGCGTCCATCGTGTCCATTCGGTCCATCGGGTCAAGCAGCCACAGGCACGGGCGGGCATGGGAGCCCGCCCCTACGCCGGAGGGTGCGATTCCACGCGACGATTGGTCCAACGGTGTATGAGTGCAACGCTGCGGGAGAGGCATGCCTCTCCCCTACGAATACCGGTTGTGGAGCGGGTCTGGTAACCGGGCATGGCAGGGCTGCCCCGGCGAAAGGGCGTATCTGTAGGGGCGGGACATGTCCCGCCCGTAGCACCGGAGGCACGCACGGTTGTGGTGAACGGCGGTGTGTGCCGGACAGCCGGGTGGCGCGCGGACGCGGAGGTCCGCCCCTACAAGGTCCACGTTTACGTGGTCGGTTGTAGGGGCCGTTCGGGAACGGCCCGGTGATGGCGGATGAAACACGGTCTACGGTCACAGCGGCGGGCGCGCGCCGGCCCGATGGCGGGCGAGGCATGCCTCGCCCCTACAAGAGAAGGCCGGGGAGCGTGGTGGTGACAGGGGTGGTATGCCGGGAACGTGGTGCGGGCGGGCATGGGAGCCCGCCGGGGAAGCTGCGCCGCCTGTTGACAGCCGTACGGGACCAATGTACTGTGCAGACGAGAAGAGGCCGGGACGGCCTCACGGTGTCGGTCATGATGGGTGAGGGAGGGCTCCGCCATGGCGCGAAAACCTCCGGCTGAGGGGACCTCCGAAGAAAGGCGGTTGGAGCGCCTCAACGCGATTCTCCGCGCCATCCGGAACGTCAATCAGCTCATCGTCCGCGAGAGAGACCCGCGTGCGCTCATTCAGGAGACGTGCCGTCTCCTCGTAGAGAGGCGGGGCTACAACAGCGCCTGGATTGCCCTGCTCGACGAGGACGGAGGCGTGCGGGCGACCGCCCAAACGGGCCTCGGCCAAGCCTTCGACCCGATTCTCGAACGCCTGAGCCGCCGGGAGCTGCCTCCGTGCGCGCGAGAGACGCTCGATTTCCCCGGCGTCCACGTCTTTCACGAGCCTGCGACGGAGTGTTCCGGTTGCCCTCTCATCAGCGGCTACCGGGGCCGGTCGGCGATGTCGGTGCGGCTCTCGTACGGGACCAGAACGTACGGCATGATGGGGCTCTCCATGTCTCCCGCGTCAAGCGATGACGAAGAGGAACCCGAGCTCGTGCGCGAGGTGGCTGGTGACATCGGCTTCGCCCTGCACGCTGTGGAGCACGATGCGCTCGACCATCTCGCTGCCGAGGAACTGCGGCACGAGCGGGACATGACGGCCACGCTTCTCGACACGAGTCCTGTGGCCATCACCGTGGTGGATGCCGGCGGCGCCATCGTGCAGGCCAACGCCGAAGCGGAGCGGGTCCTTGGTCTCCAGAAGAATGCCATCACGCACCGCACGTACAACGACCCGGCCTGGCACATCGTCGACTACGACGGCAATCCCTTTCCCGTGGAACAACTGCCGGTTAGCCGCGTCTTGAGTGAGAAGCGGGCGGTGCACGGCGTCGAGCACGCCATCCAGTGGCCGGGCGGCGAGCGGGTGCTGCTCTCAATCAACGCCGTTCCGGTGTGGTCCGAAAGAGGGGACATCGCGCGCATCGTCTGCACGATGCAGGATGTGACTGCGGAGAGGCAAATGGACGCGGCGCTGCGGGAGAGCGAAGAGAGGTTCCGCTCCCTCTTCGAGCAGTCCATGGACGCCATCTGGATTCTGCGTCCTGACGGAACGGGGAACGTCGTGAACCGGGCGTGGCTCGACATGTTCGGGTACGAGGCGGAGGACATCCCGTCGCTGCGTGCCGTTGACTTGTACGCGGACCCGGCGGAGCGCGAGGGCTTTCTGCGCCGTATCGCGGAGAGCGGGTTCGTGAGAGATGAGGTCCGCTTCAAGCGAAAAGACGGCACGGTGTTCCACTGCGAGCGGGCGGTAGTGGCCCTGAGGGACGCCGCCGGCCGGGTCGTCCGCTTCCAGGGAGTAATACGCGATATCACCGAGCGAAAGCGGACTGAGGCCGCCCTTCGAGAGAGCGAAGACAAGTATCGCTCGCTCTTCGAGCAGTCGCTCGATGCAATCTGGATCGGCCGTCCGGACGGCAGCGGAAACGATGTGAACCCGGCGTGGCTCAAGATGTTCGGATACGCGGCCGAGGACATGCCGTCTCTGAATGCCGCGGACGTCTACGCAGACCCCCGAGATCGGACGGAATTTCTGCATCGCATGGCTGAAGCCGGCACCTTCACTGACGAGGTCCGCTTCAAGCGCAAGGACGGAACGGAGTTCCTCTGCGAACGGAGGGTGGTCGGCCTGAGAGACGCGACAGGCAAGGCCGTGAGTTTCCAGGGCATCATCCGTGACATCACAGCGAGGAAGCGGGCTGAGGAGGTCCTGCGCGAGAGCGAGCAGAAGTACCGCGCGCTGTTCGAGCAATCCGGAGACGCGGTGTCTGTCGTGGCCCTCGACGGCCGTCTGCTCGACGCGAATCCTGCATGGCTCGCGCTGTTCGGCTGCGCACGCGAGGAGTTGCCGAACCTTAACATGAGGGACTTCTACGCCGAACCGGGCGGGCGAGAGGACTTCCTGAAGAGGATCGCCGGGGTGGGATGGTTGAAGGATGAGGTTCGCTTCAGGAGGAGGGACGGCAGCGTGTTCCTGTGCGACCGGAGCGTGGTGGTGCTGAAGGATGCATCCGGCGCCGACATCGGCTTCCAGGCGACGGTGCGCGATATCACCGAGATCCGAGCGGCGGAGCGGGCGCTGCGTGAGAGCGAAGAGCGCTTCCGCGGCGTGTTCGAGCATGGCCCGATGGGCATCGCGATCCTGGATGCGGCGACCTACCGGTTCGTGCGCGCCAACCGGGCGTATCAACAGATAGTCGGCTACAGCGAAGATGAGCTGAAGCAGATGACCGTCGCCGACGTGACGGTTGCGGAGGATTGGGAGCGGCAGCAGCGACTCGTCCGGGCGCGGCTCGACGCGGGGTACGGAGGGTACGCGGTTGAGAAGCGCTACGTGCGCAAGGACGGAGGGATTCGCGACGTCATCGTGGTGGGCGAGACGATGCGACTGGCGCCGGACAGTGCGCCGCAGTTCATCGCCAGCGTGCTCGACATCACGGATCGCAAGCGGGTGGAGAGCGAGCTGGCGGAGTCTCGCGAGAACCTCAGGCTCCTGGCGCAACGCGTCGAGCAGGCGCGCGAGGACGAACGAACTACCATCGCACGGGAGTTGCACGACCGGGTGGGGCAGACGCTCACCGCGCTAAAGCTGGATATCGACCGGCTGAAGCGGACTATGGCGGGAGGAGACGCGAGGACGAACACCGTGCTCTCGGGCATGGAAGCGATGGTGAATGACGGCGCGGATGACGTCCGGCGCATATCGTCCGAGCTGCGGCCCGGCGCGCTGGACGACCTGGGGCTGGAAGGGGCGATAGAGTGGCAGATTGACCAGCTCCGCCCCAGAACCGACGTCGGCTTCACGTTCACGCGAAGCGAAGAGAGTTGCCTTACCGACGCGGCTCGCACCACGGCGCTTTTCCGCGTCTTCCAGGAGCTGGTGACGAACGTTGTGCGGCATGCCGGTGCGAAGAGGGTTGACGTCTCGCTGCGGACGTCGGATGGCACGTGCGAACTCCTGGTCGCCGACGACGGCCGTGGCATCGACGCCGCACAGGTCAATGACCGGCACTCGCTCGGCATCGTGGGAATGCGGGAGCGCCTCCTGCCGTACGGAGGAGAGTTGCACCTCGAAGGCGCGCCGGGCAAGGGGACCACGGCCCGCGTCGTCATGCCTTTGCAGTAAGAAATGCGGGGACACCATACTCATTTCCGGGCGCGCGGCGACCGGATGGCGGGCGGACGCGGAGGTCCGCCCCTACACGAACCGCGTCCATCAGGTCTATCGTGGCCATCGGCCGAGGGGGGGCGGGTATGGGAGCCCGCCCCTACCGGAGAACTCAGACACAGCGGGGAGTATCTCAGACCGACAGCGGATTGAGCAGGGCGTCGTCGGCCGGTGTCTCCCAGAGCTGCTTGTAGAGGACGCCGCCGGCGCCGGTGGGGTCGACGCTGAACTGAGCGACGTGCATCGCGTCGATGATGTTCACCATGCCATCGTCGGTGGTGTCGGCGCAGAGGAGCTGCGTCGCGTCGAAGGTGCGCAGTCCGACGGCGTACTGGGCGATGAACATGGCGTCGATAATGTTGGTGGCGCCGTCCCCGTTCGCGTCGCCTTCGACGATATCGGGTTCCTCGGCCGCGGGGGTGGCCAGCTGGACGACGAGCCCGTCGTACCAGTCGGAGTAGGCACGCACCGGGCCGGTGGCCCAGCCGCCGCTGCTGCTGTCCCCGGATATGGTGAGGTTGCCGCTGTCGTCGACGGCGGCTGCACGAGCGATATCGGAATCGCCGCCCACGAAGGTGTTCCAGTTCAGGCTGCCACTCTCGCTGACCCTGGCGGCGAAGACGTTCCACGTTCCCGAGTAGGCGTGCTCGGGCGAGCCCCATGTACCCCCGCTGCTGCCGGCGGCATACACCTGGCCGCTGGAGTCGACTGCGATGGCATTGCCGTAATCGGAGCTGCTGCCGCCCAGGAACGTGTGCCAGGTGAGGCTGAGGTCGCTGGTCAGCTTGGCTACGAAGGCATCGTTGTCACCGTGATGCTCGTCCAGCGGAGCGCCCCAGGAGGCGTCGCTCTTGCCCGTGATGTAGACGGCTCCGTCACCGTCCAGCGCGATGTCGTGACCACAGTCGCCGCAGTAGCCATCGGGTCCGCCCAGGAAGGTGTGTCGTGACAGGTCGCCATCGTCGGCATCCAGCCTGGCGACAAAGGCGTCCCGGCCTCCGGAGTAGGTCCGGACCGGACCACTGCCCCAGTCAGAGACGCCGTCGCCGACCACGACTACGCCGCCGGCGTCAACTGCTATGCCGCATTGACCGTATTCGCATTCGTCGCCGCTTCCGCCCAGGAACGTGTGCCACGTGAGCGCGCCCGCAGGGCTCAGCGCGGCGGCAAAGACATCCTTGCCGCTTGAATACGCTCGCGCCGGCGTCTCGGCCCAGGCAGCCTCGCTGATTCCCGCTACGTAGATGTTTCCATCACCATCGACTGCGATGCCGTCGCCGACGTCTGTATTGCTGCCTCCCAGGAAGGTATGCCACTGCAGCACACCGGTATCGATATCGAGTACGGCGACGAAGGCGTCGTAGCCGGCGGCATGTGCCCGCACCGGAGAGCTGTCTCCCGGCTGGGACCAGGCGTAGTTGTCGCCTCTGCCGGTGACGTAGACGCAGTCCTCGTCCACCACGATGGCGCAGCCGATGTCTATTCCCTCACCGCCAAAGAACGTGTACCAGACGATATCTCCGGCCGAGTCGAGTTTGGCGACCCAGGCATCCGCTTCGTAGTCCCCTGAAGAATGCGGCCGCACCGGCGTCGGGTCCTCCGGATCGGTCCACGCGGACTGCGTCTCACCGGTCACGTACACGTACCCGTCACTGTCGACAGCAACGCCCCCGGCTTCGTCATAGCTGTCATCGCCGAGGAACGTCACCCATGAGAGGGATTCGCCCGGCTCGTCCTCAGCGGAGACCGCTTCCCCGCCGAGAGATGGCAGGAGAAGAACCACGCACATCGCGAAGCTCAACGCGATTGAGACACCGGGATGCGATGTACGCCGTCCCGCGCGCAGGAATAGACTCATGCCACTCCTCTCATGTGAAAGACGCTGAGATTCCGTCATCGTTTACAGGTCCAGCGGATCAATGAGTGCGTCGTCGGCCGGAGTCTCCCAGAGTTGCTTGTAGAGGACGCCGCCGGCGCCGGTGGGGTCGACGGAGAACTGAGCGACGTGCATGGCGTCGATGATGTTCACCATGCCTTCGTCGGTGGTGTCGGCGCAGAGGAGCTGTGTCTCATCGAGGGTGCGCAGTCCGACGCTGTACTGGGCGATGAACATGGCGTCGACGATGTTCGTTGTGCCGTCACCGTTCGCGTCGCCTTCGACGTTCGTCTCGGCCTCACCGGGGAAGACCTGGCGGATGCGGTCGTTGTAACAGTCGGCGAAGAATACGACTCCCTCGTCGTCGACGAAGATGCCGTTCGGATGGTCGAGTTGTGCCGATGTGGCGGCGTCACCGTCGCCTGAGAATCCGGCCTCGCCGGTTCCGGCGTACGTCGAGATGGTGCCCCCCGCGGTGACCTCGCGGATGCAGTGGTTGCCGTGGTCCGTGAAGTACAGGTCGCCGTCGGCGTCGACGGCTATGTCATGCGGCTGATAGAGCTTCGCCGAGGTGGCGGTGCCGCCGTCGCCTTCGTAGCCTCCATCCTGCCCGGTGCCCGCAATGGTATAGATGTAGCCCGCGGTCATCGAGATGCCGTAGTGCGTGCCTGTGGTCGCCGGAATCATGCGCACGACCTGGTTGTTCTTGTCGGCGATGTAGAGGTTGGCACCGGCATCGACGTAGACGGAGTTGGGCATCGTGAGCTCAGCGTTCGTCGGGACGCCGCCATCGCCGGAATAGCCCGAGTCCATCGGCTTGCCGGCGATGGTGTAGATGTAGCCGGCGTTCATGACCTGGCCGAAGTAGGTGCCACCGGTGAAGGGGATCATCCGGATGCAGTGATTCATCTCGTCCGCGATGAACAGGCTGTCCTGGGCGTACCACACACCTCTTGGGAAGTTGAGGGCGGCATTGATTGCGGCGCTGCCGTCGCCCGAATGGAATGCGCTGCCAGTTCCCGCGAGGGTGGTTATGACGCCTGCCGTGCTCACCCTGCGGATGCGGTGGTTGTTGGAGTCCGCAATGTAGACATTGCCGTTCGTGTCAACGGCGATGTCCTCCGGGTACTTGAGGGTTGCGTCGGTAGCCGCGCTTCCGTCTCCGGAGTAGCCCTCGGTGCCCGTGCCGGCGATGGTATAGACGTATCCGGCGGTCATGTCCTGGCCGTAGAGGGTGCCGTCCTCGGCGGGAATCATCCGGACGCGGTGGTTGCGGAAGTCGGCTATCCAGATGTTGCCCCAGGCATCGAGCGTGATGCCCATGGGGTCGTAGAACTCCGCGTCGATGGCCGGTCCTTCATCGCCGGAGAAGCCGTTATCCGAGCTGGAGCCGGCCACCGTGTCGATGGTGCCCGGGTCTCCGGCGAGGACGACCAGGGGGCAGAGAACTGACGTCGCGAGCGTTGTGGCGACCATGACCAGCGCCGCCGCAGCCCGCCAGGTGTTTCGATACGTTGCCATCGCCTTTCCTCCCGCATTCGCGATCGCGTACTTCGATGGGGGCGCCACTACAGGTCCAGTGGATTGAGCAAGGCGTCGTCCGCCGGAGTCTCCCAGAGTTGCTTGTAGAGGACGCCGCCGGTGGCGGTGGGATCGACGGAGAACTGAGCGACGTGCATGGCGTCGATGATGTTCACCAGGCCATCGTCGGTGGTGTCGGTGCAGAGGAGCTGCGTCGCGTCGAAGGTGCGCAGTCCGACGGCGTACTGGGCGATGAACATGGCATCGATGATGTTGGTGGCGCCGTCCCCATTGGCGTCGCCTTCGACGTTCGTCGGCTCGGCCACGCCGAAGACCTGGATGCGGCTGTTCTCGTTGTCGGCGATGTAGACGTCTCCATCTGCGGCGACGGCGATGCCACATGGGTGCCCGAGACAGCTTTCGCACGAGCCCGAGGTGCCCCAGCTGGTGAGCAGTCCGCCGGAGCCATCGTATTTGCGAACGAGGTAGCCCGCGTAGTCGGTCACGTAGACATCGCCCTGCGAGTCCACCGCCAGCCCGTAGAGTCCCCCGCTGCTGACTCCCCACATCGTTTCAAACTCATACGCGCCGGCGTCGGAATCCCAGGCGAACTTCTGGAGACGGTAGTTGTTGTTGTCAGCAACGTACACGTTGCCGGAAGAATCGACGGCCACTTCTGTCGGATTCTCAAAGTAGCCGCCTGGACTCGCATCGTTAGCATCAGGCAAGCCCCACTTGGTCACGAAGACACCGCTGCTGCTGAACTTCTGGATGCGGTGGTTGTAGTTGTCCGCGACGTAGAGGTTGTCATCATCGTCCACGGCGAGTCCCCACGGCAGGTTGAATACACCATCGCCCGTGCCCAGCGTCCCCGGCGTGCCTATCGTGAGCACGTGTCCGTAGACGTTGCCACCGGAGTCGTGAAACTTCCTGACGCAGTGGTTGGAGTAGTCCGAGACCCATACGTTGCCAGAAGAATCGACGACAACATCGAAGGGGAGGACGAACTGGTCAGTGCCGGTCCCCTGGGAGCCCCATTCGGTGATGAAGTCGCCGTCGGCTTCGAACTTCTGAACGCGGTAGTTGTAGGGGTCGGCCACGTAGACGTTTCCGTCTCCGTCCAGGGCTATGCCGCGGGGCATATTGAACTCGCCCTCGTCCGTACCCGGGCCGCCCCACCCGAACAGGAACACAGGCGGGTCTTCAGCAGCGAGGGCAGGCGTGGCGAGCCCGGCGAGAAGCGTTGCCAGAATCGCAGTTGCGAGACCTCTGTGGGTTGCCCTCCGCGAGAATCCGGGGCGCCATTCGGCGATGCCATGCAGTGAGCTCATTGCACCTCCATGAACCCAGATCGTGTGGTCATGCCTGCGGAACTGCGACGGGCAGAATGGAAAATGACAACAGAAAGCCGGGGTGAGAGGCATCCCGGCGCGCCGCGTGGCATGTGGCCTTATGGTAGGTGGTGGTAGTTGCAGTGTGCAAGCCTCGAACGAACGTGGGCGTGCCTGTTTCGTTACGCCCCGATGGAGAATCCGCCCCGTCGGGAATGTGGGGACGCCAGGAAATGTGGGGACGCCATGCTTGTTTCCGGGCGTGCCCCGATTCACGAACGATTCTGTCGTGCCTGGCGGGGGCGCTACGTTCGGCTGTCGAAACAGGTATGGTGTCACCACCTTTCGGCGCTAGAGGTCCAGCGGGTCGAGCAGGTCGTCGTCCGCCGGAGTCTCCCAGAGTTGCTTGAAGAGGACGCCGCCGGCGCCGGTGGGGTCGACGCTGAACTGAGCGACGTGCATGGCGTCGATGATGTTCACCATGCCATCGTCGGTGGTGTCCGCGCAGAGGAGCTGCGTCGCGTCCAGGGTGCGCAGGCCGACAGTGTACTGGGCGATGAACATGGCATCGATGATGTTGGTGGCGCCGTCCCCGTTCGCGTCACCTTCGACGTTCACGGCTTCCCCGAAGGACTGGACGCGCCAGTTGGCTGTATCGGCCACGTAGACGGTGCCCTCAGGGTCTACGGCGACGCCCGCTGGGGTAGAGAACTGGCCATCGAGAGAGCCGGCAGTGCCCCATGTGGTGAGGAAGGTGCCGTCGCTGTCGAACTTCTGGATGCGATTGTTGCCGGCATCGGCTACGTAGATGTGGCTGGAGGCGTCCACGGCGATGCCCTGTGGAAAACTGAATTGGCTGTCGCCGGCGCCCTGGGAGCCCCACATCCTGATGAACTCGCCGGCGCTGGTGAATTCCTGGACCCGGTGGTGGTTCTCGCCGCAGTCCGTCACGTAGACATTGTCGGTGGCGACGTCTACCGCGATGCCCCAGGGATAGTGAAACTGGCCCTCAGCGGGGCCGTCGGTGCCCCATTGAGTGAGGTATCCACCATCGCTGTCGAACTTCTTGATGCAGCAGTTGTTGTAGTCGGACACGTAGACATTGTCGACGGAATCCACCGCCACGCCCTGCGGCAAGTTGAAACCGCCCCACTCCCGGATGAAGGTTCCACTGCTGTCGAATTTCTGGATGCGATTGTTACCCGAATCGGCCACGTAGACGTTGCCGTATGAATCAACGGCGACGTCAGATGGCCCCATGGAGCCCGTGCTGCCTGCGAAAACGGTCCAGTCGGAGCCATCGAACTTCTGCACACGGCAGTTGCCCGAATCGGCTACGTAGAGGCAGCCTGAGGAAGTGTCGACGGCCATGCCCTGGGGGTTGCGGAAATACCCCGGGTCGTAACCTTCGTAGTCCGTAGAGCCCCATTTGTCGAGGAAGGTGGGCGGGTCTTCGGCGGCAAGGACGGGAGAGGGGTGCACGGGGAGTGCTGATGCGACGAGCCCGAACAGGCAAACGATGACTGCGATGCTGCGCGGAAACGCGCGGCATGATGTGCACGTACGATTGAATGGCCTCACCGGCACATCCTCCCTTCAACCACGACGACTGTCGCTGGCAGGAGGAAGACCTTTGCAGGAGGAGATGGTGGCGATGCCGGCGCCATCTTCTCCGCCATGCCAGAGACCAGTGACGATAGTACTGCTACCAAAAGTCCGGGTCAATAGCCGCAGGGGGGATTCCCGGACGGGATGACCCACTGCTCCGCAGGCGGACGCACAGGTCTGCCCCTGCGCGGGAGAGCGCAGGGGGCGCGAAGGCGTCAGGGGTCGGCGTGGAACGACCGGTTGGCGGGCACGCAGCCGCGTGCCCCTACCGCAGCCACGTCCATCCGGTCAATCGGGTCCATCGACCACGTGCGCGGGCAGGTGTGGGAGCCTGCCCCTACCGGAGAAGGGGTCCCCGCCCCACAGGCGGACGCAGAGGTCCGCCCCTGCGCGGGAGAGCGCAGGGAAGCGCGAAGGCATAAGCGGTGGGCGTGGAACGACCGGATGGCGGGCACGCAGCTGCGTGCCCCTGCCGCAGCCACGTCCATCCGGTCAATCGGGTCCATCGACCACGTGCGCGGGCAGGCGTGGGAGCCTGCCCCTACGGGAGAAGGGCCCCCCCATACTCATGTCCCGGGTGTGTCTTGCCCGGGGCTGGCGGCGACCTCGACGCGGTTCCGGCCGGCGGCCTTGGCCCGGTAGAGTGCGGCATCGGCACGGCGTATGAGCGCGTCCTCGTCGTCCTCGTCACCCCACTCCGCCACGCCGAGGCTTGCCGTGATGCCGAGCATGCCGCCTTCGGCGTCGTGCATGGTGGTTCCCTGCACGATGGCTCGTGTCCTCTGAGCCATGACGGTAGCGCCGGCCGCGTCCGTTCGTGGAAGGATGATGAGGAACTCCTCGCCGCCGTAGCGCCCCACGAAATCGGTCTGGCGCACGCTGCGCTGCAGCAGGGTCGCAGTGTCGGCCAGCACGTGGTCGCCAACCTGGTGGCCGTGGCGGTCGTTGACAAGTTTGAAATGGTCGATGTCAAGCATGACCACGCTGAGGTGGCCTTTGTACCGTCTCACGTGGCGAACCCACTCGTCAAGCTTCTCGAGGATGCTGCGGCGGTTGAAGGCGCCGGTGAGCGCGTCGAACCGAGCGAGTCGCTCAAGTTCGGCGCGGTCGCGCTTCCTCTGCGACACATTCCGGAAGATGCCCTGGTAGGCGATGGTGCGTCCCTGCTCGTCCTTGCGGGCCACCACGGTCCGCTCGCAGTCGAACACGGTCCCGTCCTTCTTCTTGTAGCGAACCTCATCCTGGACGCGACCCTCCGCGGCCATCCTGCGCAGGAACGGTCCCCGGTCGGCGGGGTCCGCGTAGAGGTCGAAAGCCGTGAGGTTGGAGAGATCGCCGCGACTGTAGCCGAAGAGGTCGAGCCACGACTGGTTGACGTCTATGATTGCGCCTTCAGGCGTGCCGACGTAGTTCGCGTCCCATGATTGTTCGAACAGCGAGCGGAACCGCTCCTCGCTGGCGCGGAGCGCCCGCTCCGCCTCACGCATCTCAGTGACGTCTCGCATCACTCCCTGGTAGGCAATCGTGTTGCCATCTTTGTCCCACCGGGCGACGATGCGTCGCTGGCAGTCAAAGACCGTGCCGTCCTGTCTCCTCAACTTCACTTCGTCGTCAAGCACCGGGCCGGCCGTGGCCATGCGCTCCAGGTAACGTTTGCGCCCGTCGGGTTCGGCGTACCAGTGCGCTGCGTCGTGCCGGTTGACGTCCTCAGGCGTACAGCCGAGGAGGTCGAGCCACGCCTGATTGACGTTGATGAATGTGCCGTCGGGCTTCACCAGGTATGTGGCGTCGCGGGACAGCTCGAACAGTGTCCGGTACCGCTCCTCGCTCTCGCGGAGAGCCGCTTCAGCCTGCTTGCGCGCGGTGATGTCGCGGTTGATGCCCTGGTAGGCGACCACGTTGCCCGCCCCGTCCCTGATGGCAGTCTGGATTCGCTGGCAGTCGAAGGTAGTGCCGTCCTTCCTGCGGTAGCGCACCTCGTCCTGGACGTGCCCGGTGGCGGTCATACGGCGAACGAAGTCCGTGCGGTCGGCCGGATCTGCGTAGAACACCGAGGCGTCGAGACCGGGAAGGTCGTCGCGCTCGTAGCCGAACAGGTCCAGCCACGCCTGGTTCACGTCGATGACCTTGCCATCCGGCGAGCCGATGTAGATGGCATCCATGGAGTTCTCGAAGAGCGAGCGGTAGCGCCGCTCGCTTCCGCGCAGCGCCTCCTCGGCTCGCCTCCGCTCAGTGACATCGCGGTTCACGCCCTGGTAGGCGATGACCGCGCCGGCGGCATCCTTGAGCGCGACGACTGTTCGCTCGCAGTCGAACTCGCTGCCGTCCTTGCGCCTGAAGCGCACCTCATCCCGGACGAAGCCGGTCTCGGCGATGCGCCCGAGGAAGCTGTCGCGATCCGAGGGGTTGGCGTACAGGTCGATGGCCCTGAACGTGGCAACCTCCGCGCGGGAGTAGCCGAACAAGTCCAGCCATGCCTGGTTCACCTCGATGGTCGTGCCATCCGGGGCAACGATGTAGATGGCATCCATGGACTGTTCGAACAGGGTGCGGAACCGGTCCTCGCGAGCTGCGAGTGAGCGTCGTATTGCGCCTTCCGACATAGTCTTCTCGTAGGGATGCGGCCCTTCGCGCCCGGTGACGGGAAGGGAGACGCGGCCGCGCGTCCGAAAGGTTCGAGAGTCGGAGGGCGGGGCGCCACCTTCAGGGTGAGCTGTCCGGGGCCGGGTGGATGGCATGATTGCACTGGAGCGAATCGGGTGTCAATAGCCCGGCGGGGTTCAGCCGGTCTGCTGCGACGAAGCATCGACCTCGACCCGGTTCCGGCCCGCGGCTTTCGCGCGGTACATGGCGGCATCGGCACGGCTGACGAGCGCGTCGTCGTCGTCTCCTTCACGCCACTCCGTCACGCCGAGGCTGATCGTGACGGTGAACGCGCCACCTTCCGCGTCGCGCATGGACATCCCCTGCATGGTCGCACGCGCCCGTTCCGCCACCGCGGCCGCACCTGCGGCATCCGTCCGCGGGAGGATGATGAGGAATTCCTCTCCGCCGTAGCGACCCACGAAGTCCGTCTGTCGCGCGCTTCGCAGCAACACACCGGCGGTCTCGGCCAGCACGTGGTCGCCGACCTGATGGCCGTAGAGGTCGTTGACCTGCTTGAAGTGGTCGAGGTCGAGCATGACCACGCTGAGGTGTCCATTGTAGCGCCGCACGTGGCGCAGCCATTCCATCAGCTTCTCCAGGATGATACGCCGGTTCAGGAGGCCGGTGAGCGTGTCGAACCGCGCAAGGC
>JALNYR010000229.1 GCA_023229725.1 Dehalococcoidia bacterium
AATCGCGGATGGGCCGACCCACTCGCCGACGGGCTCGTTCGCCGTACAGCCGCCGTGGGCGAGCTGCACGAGCGTCTTCGAGCCGTGAGCGTGCGCTGCATCAGCCAGCCGTTTCAGGCCGGGCACGAGCGAGTCATTCTGGATGCCGAGCTGCGACGCACGCGCCCGGCCCCGTGGCTCGACGTACGCGTGGCTGCTGATGATGAGGCCCACCTCTCCCTTCGACAGGTCTTCAGTGAGGCCCACAAGGCTATCCCGGGCTGCCCCGTCGGGACTCGCCATTCCCTCGAACGTGGCCGAGCGCACGAACCGGTTGCGCAGCTTCATCCCCGAAAGGGCGACCTCTTCGAACAATGTCGGCATGGACCCTCCTTCCACATGCGGCGGACCTCCGCAGAGGGAGACGGTGGTGCGGGGCGCCGTATCCCGCATGGTATCATCTTCATCCGCATGCGTGGCAGTGAACTCGCCGATGCCGAAGTGACGCGCCTCAGGGCGGCCGTCGACCGCCGCATGGCGCACTGCGACGGGCTGCGGTCGCACTGCGAACGCTGCCTGGCGACGCAGCGCTGGGGCGGCAGCGTGGTGCTGATGGTCGTCGACGCCGCGTTCATGTCCATCGGCCTCAACTACTTCACCGCGGTCGTCCCGGCCGTGGCCGCATACGAGACGCGGATGGCGTCGGGAGAGGCGCCGGGCGCCCTCGCGCAACTGGCCGCGGTGGCCTATGAGGACGTCGCCCCACTGTGGAAGAACCATCGCTCCTGGGACCTGGCGCGGGGCGTGGCGACCTGCCTCGCCGTCGAGGGCGCGGACGACGCGACCGCGCTGCGCGCCTGGGCGGTCCGTGCGCCGCTGGAGACGTGGCGCTCCGATCCCGTCGGCGCGGTGAGGGGCGTCGGCATCAACACCTACCAGTACCTGCGGATGATGGGCGGGGTGGACACGTCCATGCCGGACAAGATAGTGCGACGCGTCATCGCCGAGGTCGTCGCGGAGGCCGCGGTCGGCCTGCCGACCGACGGCGACCTCGACCTCATCGAGACCATCGACCGCATGGGACATATCACGGGCTGCCGGCCCATCGAGCTGTGCTGGATGACGTGGATGATTCAGTCTGAAGGCAAGACCATGCGGATGGACAAGTACCGCGACCTGCTGACGCGCATCTGAGCGGTCGAACCGGCGGGGGAGGCTTCCCGGCCCTTTGTAGGGGCGGGCTCCCATGCCCGCCCGCCATCGGGTTATCACCGGCCCAACACCGTTGCCCATGTTTGCCCGCATCTTCGCCTTCTCCCGTAGGGGCGAGGCATGCCTCGCCCGTAGGGTGGTAGCCGCACTCGAGTGTTGCCGCCACTCGCGCTTGCCGAGGGCAACGGTGGTTCCCTCGCTGCCCTACGGGCGGGACATGTCCCGCCCCTACAAATACCACCCGTCCCCCTCTTTGGGTGGTGGGAGGTCTGGTGTAGGGGCGACGCATGCGTCGCCCGCCATCCGGTTGTCACAGGCCCAACGCTGCTGCACCAGGCGGCGCTCTCCGGTGTAGGGGCGACGCATGCGTCGCCCGCCATCCGGTTGTCACAGGCCCAACGCTGTTGCACCAGGCGGCGCTCTCCGGTGTAGGGGCGACGCATGCGTCGCCCGCCATCCGGTTGTCACAGGCCCAACGCCGCAGCCCACATTCACTCGCGCCTGCGGCCATAGCGGCGGACTCTCATGCCCGCCCCCGGAATGGGTGGGGATGTGCGGTTTTGTGTAGGGGCCGTTCGTGAACGGCCCGGTGACGGCGTGCCGCACACGGTCTATGGCTGCAACTGTGGCAAATCCTGTGGAATGCCTTCACGTGCCTCGGTCGTTGGCTGTGACCGCGGTTCGAGGCTTGGTCCGGGCCGTTCTCGAACGGCCCCTACATGTCCGGTAGCCGTGCGTCGTGTTGCCTTCGTAGCGGCAGGCTCCCGTACCTGCCCCGGGGCACGTGGTGCCGTGGTCCTGCGCAGGGTCCGGGCGGCGTTGGCCGCTCGCCTGACGTTCAATCAGGAAGGCCCATCAGCTCAGACGCCGTGTAGCGGCCGGCGGCGACGGGGAAGTAGCTCATGAGCGCGCCGAAGTCCGGGTCCTGACCGTATTCCAGCATGGTCGCGATGACCGATTCCTCCAGGGTCAGGCGGTCGAGGAACAGCCGGTCGACCAGGAATGCCGTGGCTGCGTCGACGTGTTCCAGACTCACCGACCCGTCCCAGGACACGACAACCGAGGCGCCACGCGAGACGAACGCTTCCGCCAGGTCGGTCCTCCCGAGGCAGGAACAGCCCGCGATGATGACGATGCTCCTCGGCAGCCTGCCGTTCATGCTGCCAGTGATGAACCGCGGGCTTACGCCGAAGGTCAGCTCCGCGTCGTCCTCGAACGGCCGCACGATGAGGAGTCGGTCGTTCAACTGTTCGGACACATGTGACGTGGAGCTATATGGCTCGTTCGTGAACAGGGCGGTGACGTGCTCCTCCTTCTCCGCCTCCAGCACGAGGATGCCTGAGTGAGAGCGAATGAGCACGACGCCGGGCTGCCTGGACGCCAGCGACCGGTAGAGTCCGACGTCGACCTGTTCACCTTCGAACACGTCGACCGTCAGCCCGAAGGCCTGGAACGACGCAGTCGTCGTCGAGCGAAATGCGGCGTTCGAGTACTGCGGGGACAGCTGGTCGATGACCACGGCGCGCGGCTCGGCGGCGGCGCCCCCCCTCTCCGCGGCGATGGCGCGGAAGCCGAGGACGATGGCGCCCACGATGAGGATGCCGACTACCCATGTCCAGACAGAGTCGGCCCGAGTGCGAGTTCCCGTACGCCTGTGCTGTCCGTCGACGCTCTTGTCCATGCCGCCGGTCCTCGCCGGCGCAATAGTATGGCACTATCCCGGCAGGGTGCCGAGGTCCGGTGCAGAGGCAACGCGTGCGTCGCCCGCCATCCGGTTGTGATAGTCCCAACGCCGTTGCCCGCGACCACAGCATCTTATGTAGGG
>JALNYR010000050.1 GCA_023229725.1 Dehalococcoidia bacterium
CAGGAGCAGCATATCCACCACGTACCCGAGGCGGGTTCTCGGGGCAAGCGTGCGCCCGAACAGCCTCCCGCTGATAGCTGCAATCCACCTCCGGTTGAGCAGGTTGTGGAACACGAACAGCCCGCACACGACCAGTCCGCCTATCTCATGGAACTCCATGCTGACGGCCGTCTTCCGGTACATCAGGATGAGCAGCACAGCCATCGCCACATCCAGGCAGATTCGTATGACGTTCTTCTTCATGCTCCGTCCCCACAACGCAACGGTTCCGTGATACGGCCATCATGGTACCTTGAGATTGTCAATTTCCAGCGAAGGCGCGCCGCCCCGGGAGCCCCGTCCATCCAGTCCGCAGTCGCCCTTTCGACGCCCTGCGCACGAACAGGCGGTTCAGGTCTCGGGACGCCGTTGACGGTCTCAGCGTACTCGGACACAGCAACCGGCTCGCACACGGCGCGGGAGGAGAGACGCCTGTTTCAGCGACGAGGTTGTCGTTCTTGACGGCTCTCAACGTCAGTCGGGTTTGATAATCGTGCGCGATTGTGTTAGAAGTGGTAGAAGCAGGCACTGATGAGTGCCGGTAGGTCGCAATTACAGTCCGCGCAGGTATCCGCCAAGAACCAACATACCCACGAGTATCCCGCTACGCCCGGACCAGGAAGGGGCAGCACTGTGGGCATGTCGCCGGCTGGCAGATACCGCGAAGGGGGGGCAAGAAGATGGTGGACAAGGATATCAATCGGCCTGGCTCGGGGACAGAAGCGCACTCAGTCATGAGAAAACCGCTTCCTCAGATTCTCGACGAGATGGATGACAACATCAGGGCGGCCATCGGAGCCGCCACCAGGGCTGAAGACGCCGCCAAGTTAGCCAAAGAGGCTGCCGCGGCAGCGACCAGGGCATCTGAAGAGGCAGACAAGAGGGCCGAGGAGGCCCGCAGGGCTGGAGAGACCGCAGCCGAGACAGCTACACGGGCAGCCGCTGAAGCGGCGGCCAAAGCTGAGGACATAGCCAGGACGGCAACACTGGCAGCCGAGCGAGCGGCAAGAGTCGCCGAGGCGGCTGACCAGGCAGCCAGAGACGCCGTTGCAGCATTCAAAGTAGCGGCCCAGGAAGCTGCATCCAGGGCTGAAGGGGCGAGTGATGCCGCCAGGAAGGGCGCCGAGGCGGCCGTAAAGCAACTGGAGAAGATAGCGACTGACGCGGCAAGAAAAGCTGAGGAAGCGAGCGCCGCCGCCAGAGAGGCCGCTGCGGCAGCAATGCATGCGGCCGACAAGGCTGCGACAAGGGCCGAGGAGGCTAGTGCTGCCGCCAGACAGGCCGCTGAGATAGCGACGAATGCGGCTGAAGAGGCTGCGGCAAGAGCTGAGGAAGCGGCTCTGAAGGCCGAGGAAACGGCGCGAGGCGCCAAGTACGCGGCTGAGGAAGCCACCGCAAGAGCGGAGGAAGTAGCCCTCGGTGCAAGGGAAGCCGCCGCCGCTGCCGCCAGGGCAGCTGAGGATGCCGCCGCCAGAGCCGAACAGGCGGCAAGGTTGGCCAAAGACGCGCTGGACGCAGCCGTCGAGGCGGCAATCGCCGCCGGCAAGCATGCTGACGAAGGTGCGGCAGCAGCCAGGGGTGCCGCTGAGAAAGTGGCAACCAGCCCGACTGCAGAAACAGCCGCACAGTCCGAGGATGCAGGGAGAAGGGCGAAAGAAGCGGCCGCAACCGCCTTCCACGCGTCCGAAGACGTCGAGAGAAAGGCTGAGTTGGCTGACATGGCCGGCGACGAGGCTATCGGTGCAGCCACCAGAACATCGGGAGTGGTTGCCGAGAAGACGGACGAAGCCGGCAGGGATGCCAAAGAGGCAGTGGTTGCCGGTCTCAAGGTGGCTGATGGCACCCACAAGAAGGCTGAGCTGGCTGACGTCGCCGGCGACGCAGCTATCAATGCGGCGGCGGGGCTGCTGCAGAGACTGTTGAGCAGAGCGGAGGCACTGGCCAGGGACGCCCAGGAAGCGGTCCTGGACGCCTCACGGTCATCAAAGGCAGCCAGGGGAGCGGCTGAGGAATCGCTGAAGGTGGCCCAGGACTTTGGCCTCGAGGCCAAGCAGGTAGCGGAGATAGCCCGGAAAGCCGCGGAGGACGCCGTCAAGAGAGCGGAGGCCGCGCTGCCACGGAAGATCATCGGTTCCTGGGACTTCTTGCTGGTTGTCATCTTGATATTCCTGGGCGCCGTGACGTCCTCTGTGCTGTTTGCCGTCGCGTTGACTTACTGGCGATAGCATGCCTTCCCGGCCGAATTGGCTCCGGAAGTTGCTGAGGAAGAGCCCGTATTAGTTCGGGCACGCCAGGTGGAGGAGATACCCGGGCAGGCGGGGTTGGAACGAGGCAGGCTTGCCGACTTGCCAACCCCGTCTTGCTTGGTTGACGACAGGTCCCCCATTCAACACGTGAGCTTCACTGCGGCACAGACCCAGCACCAGCAGCCCGAAGCCACGCCCCGGTCCGCAACCCCGCACGACGTTTCCCTGGCGCGCCGCTCCGTCGTCGGCGTCGCGTACTCCTCTTGACACCGTACGTTGCTAACGGTCAAGATGCCCTCTGGAAACGGAGCAGGGAATGATAGGCAACGAACCCCAGATCCCCAAGTTCGGCGGTTTCCGGAAGCTCAAGAGCTTCCGCGCGGCGCGGCTGGTCTACGACATGACCGTCGAGTTCTGCGAAGCGCACACCGGGAGTCGCAGCCGGGCGCACGACCAGATGCTGAGGGCGGCAGGCGCCGCGCTGCAGAGAATCGTCGAGGGCAGCCTGGCGGGCGAAGACTCGAAGAAGAAGGAGCTGAAGCTGACCGGCATGGCCCGCGCCAGCCTCGAGGAGCTGCGCCTGGCCTGCGAGACCTACCTGCAGGCATCGGAGTTGCCGCTGTGGGCCGCGGACGACCCGCGCCGCAGTGAGCTGATTGAACGCCGCCCCCGCAGCCTGGATGAGGTGGCGGAATGGATGCTCTGGGCGCACGCGCACAAGGGAACGCTGTCCACTCCGTCCACTGTGTCCGCCCCGTCCACCCCGGGTGGGGCGGCCACAGACCCGGAAATCATGGCGAACGGCGTTCACACACTCATCACGATTGCGGTCTCACTGCTTGACCGCCAGTTGAAAGGCCAGACCATCACGCTCCGACGTGAGGAGAGCGCCTCCCGGCGCGACTCCGTCGAGCAGCTCCCCACCGAGTGGGACGGCTAGTCTCGGGGACACCAAACGTAATTACGTTTGCGCTTCGGCCGCGGCAGCCCGTGTCTGGACCCCGTCCGTGTCAGTCCGTGTCTGGTCCCCGTCCGTGGCGGTCTGTGTGAGTCCGTGTCAGTCCGTGCCTGGGCCACGTCCATGTCAGTCCGTGTTTCTCCTACAGGATTGCCGGCGGCACGCGCGGCGTGTAGGTGTTGTCCGCCAGGCACGGCACCGGTTGCCCGCCGTCCACCTTGATGCACGCCCCGGTCACAAAGGCGGACCGGTCCTTGTCCGCCAGGTACACGATGGCCGGCGCCACGTCGTCCGGATAGCCCAGCCGCGATATCGGCGTCCGCGACGCGAACTGCGTCTGCCGCGGCGTGATGGGACCGCTGTCCACCTTGATGGTCCCCGGCGCCACGGCATTGACCCGGATGCCGTACGGCGCCAGCTCGAGCGCCTGGTGCTTCACCATCTTGAGCAGCGCGGCCTTAAACGAGCCGTAGATGCTCGCCTCCGGCAGCACTATCTCCTGCTGCACGGACGTCACCGTCACGATACGACCGGGCGTCTTGTGCCCTATCATGTTCTTCGCTGCGCGTTGCGTCGCGAAGTAGTGGCTCCTCAGGTTCGTGTACAGGAGCGTGTGGAAGAACTCGTCCGTCACTTCGAGGAACGGCTTGTAGCCCGTGATGCCCGCGTTGTTCACCAGCACGTCCAGCGGACCGAACTCCGCGAAGAGGCGGTCGAACATCCCGTTGAGCTGCCCCAAGTCCTTCACGTCAGCCACCAGCACGATTGACTTCCGGCCCATCCCCTCGACCGCGTGCGCGACTTCTTCCGCCGCCGCGACGCTCTTGCCGCAGTGGACGGCCACATCGTAGCCCTCCCTCGCCAGCGCCAGCGCCGCGCCTCTGCCGATGCCGCTCGATGAACCCGTCACCAGTGCTCTCTGCGCCATGGTGCCCCCTCAGTCGCGCCTCAGATGCCCTTGAAGTAGTAGATGGTCTCCGCACCCGCGGGCCGGATGTCCGTCAGGCTGCCATTGTAGTGCCGGAGCTGCACCGGCTGGTAGGGGTGCCTCAGGCAGGCCGCCTCGTTGATGTCGATGCCCAGCCCCGGCTTCTGCGGTATCCTGATGCTGCCCTTGTCGAAAACCACTTCCTCGTTCGTCAGCTCGGGCCGCCAGGCGACATCGGTCAGCATTATCTCCAGGATGAAGAAGTTGTTCAGGTTGGCTGCAAGCTGCAGCGAGGCGGCATTCGCCACCGGGCCGCTCGGATTGTGCGGCGCGAAGCAGAGGTAGTTGTTCTCCGCCATCGCCGCCATCTTCTTCAACGCCAGTATGCCTCCGGCGTGGCTGACATCCGGCTGGACGAAATCGGCGCACTTCTTCTCCAGGAACTCGCGCATGGCGAACTGGGAGTACACTCGCTCCCCCGCCGCAATGGGCACCGCGGACTTCGCCCGCACCTCGGCGAGAGCGTCGAGGTTGTCCGGCGGCACCGGCTCCTCGAGGAACATCGGGTGGAACCGCTCAATCGCCTTCGAGACCTGGATAGCCGTGCTCACGTTGAGCCGGCCGTGCCCCTCGATGAGCAGGTCCGTGGCGTCACCGGCGGCCTCGCGCACCGCGGCAACGCACTCGAGCATCGCTCCGAACTCCCTGTTGGTCATCGTCAGATAGGCCTTGCCGAACGGGTCCCACTTGAGGGCGGAGACTCCCTTTGCGACCGCATCCTTCGCTTTCGCGGCGAACTCGGCCGGGGTCTTCGCACCGGCGAACCAGGCATTGGCGTACATGCGGACGGAGTCCCGCACCGGACCGCCCAGCAGGTGGCTCACCGGCACGCCGAAGACCTTTCCGGAGATGTCCCACATGGCAATCTCTACGGCGCTGATGGCCGACATGAGCACCGCGCCGGTGCGCCAGTACGAATCGCGGTACATCATGTACACGTGCTTCTCTATCTGGCGCGGATCCTGGCCGATGAGGTACGGCTTGAGGTCGTTGATGGCGCCCACGAGCGCCTGCTCCTTGTACTCCAGCGTCCCCTCGCCCACGCCCGTGACGCCCTCATCCGTGTACATCTTCACGAACACGAAGTTCGTCCGGTACGCGTTGACAACGAAAGTCTTGATGTCGGTTATCTTCATGAGGACTCAGTCTCCTGTTGCTGCCGTCCGGCGCACGTCCGTCAGCGCCCCACCTCGGCGTAAGCTCGCTCGAACAGGCCCTTCACATAGCCGAGCCCGTACGCCAGGGCGCAGCCTTCTCCGTATGACGTGTTCATCTTCGGGACATGGTCCAGAATCAGCGAGTCCGAGTAGCCCGATGCGGCCACCGCCTTCGCCAGGTCGTACATCGGCATGTAGCCGTCGTCCACGTGAGTCTCGTGGAACTCAGGCAGCGGCGCGTTCACATTCCTGAAGTGGACCACCATCACCTTGCCGAGCGCCTGGTAGTGGCGGAAGCTCTCCACCACGTCTCCGAACGTGTCGCGCCCCTCCAGCCAGCAGCCCGCGCAGAACTCCATGCCGAGGTACTTGCTCTCCACGATGGAGAACGCCCGCTCGTAGTCCCGTCTGCCCGTGATGAGGAAGGGGATTCCTCCCGCCCCCGGGACCGGCGGGTCGTTCGGATGCAGGGCAAGCCCCACGCCGGTCTCCTCGGCCACCGGCACAACCCGCCTCACGAAGTAGGTGTAGTTGTCCCACAGCTCCTCGCGCTCGAAGATGCGGTCTCGCAGCAGTGGGCGGGTCGCAATCTCGGCGGCATCGATGTGCCTCGCTGTGGCGTACCTCGTGAGCGCGTCCTGCGGGTGATTCCAGTACAGGGTGAACGTCGGCTCCCAGGTGAAGTTCGTCGAGGGCACGCCGGCTCTGCCCAGCACGTCCAGGAAGGCGCAATACTCGTCGATGACGCGGTCCCTGCCGTCCAGCCCGAGCTGTATCTCCGGGCTCTTCGAGAGCCGGTAGTTGTGCACCGTGAACAGCTTCAAGCCAAGGCTCTCGACCCTGTCCCTGATGCGCTGCACCGCCTCGTAGCCCGTCTGGTCGTCACGCACCCACGTGTACACGCCGTCGAGTCCCAGCTTCCGGGCGAAATCCAGCTCATCCTCCCGGCAATCCGGCTCGATGCGCATCGAGAACTGCACACGGTTACTCATGGTTCTGTTCCTTTCTCGAGGCCCGTCGCCTGCCGGCGCCCGGCGTCGCCTGTCTCCCGTACCGGCACCCTCTTGCGAGCGTCCTGAGGCGGTACGCTCCGGTGGCGCACGCGATGTAGAGCGTCCGGAAGTCGTCGTCACCCCAGGTGAAATTGAGCAGGCGCTCGGGCTCGATGATGACGCCCAGGTACTTGCCCTCCGGCGTCAGCCAGTGCAGCCCCTGCTGCGCGGCGCAGACGATGTTGCCGAACTCGTCCACCTTCATCCCGTCGGGCGGCCCACCCTCTCCCTGCGTCGTCGCAACGAGCCGTTCATGCGTCAGGGAGCCATCCCCTTCAACGTCGAACGCCACTATCCGGCAGGTGGGCGAGTCATTCACATAGAGGACTCTCTCATCCGGTGAGAAGCAGAGTCCGTTGGGATTCTCGAACTCCGTGGCGGCCAGGCTCAGCCTCTTCGTGCGCGGGTCATACCGGTACACCGGCCGCAGTTCAGAGGGGAAGGGACGCGGCACCGAGGCTGGCTTGTCGAGCCTCCCGTAGATGGGGTCCGAGAAGTAGATGAGGCCGTCGCTGCGCTGCACGACGTCGTTCGGAGAGTTCAGCTCGATATCGCCGTAGTGGTCGGCCAGTACCTCCACGGTCCGGCCGTCCGGCGAGCGCCGCACCAGCCGGCTGGTCGCGTGCTCGCACATCAGCAGCCACCCCTCCGGGTCAACGCACATCCCGTTTGCCTTGCTGCCGTTGTCGAACAGCACACGAAGGCCGTCGCGTTCGTTGTACATGTACGTCTTCGAAGCCGGAATGTCGTTGAAGATGAGGCTCCGGAGGCCCTCGTGCCACACAGGGCCCTCGCCGAGGGTCAGCCCCGAGGCGATGCGCACGTAGTCCTGGTCCGGGTCGAACAGGTCGAGAAAGCGCCTATCATGCACGACTACGTCAATCGCCACCGCGTCCCTCCCGGGCGAGTCCGCCGTGAACGCACTCCGGCTTCAACTGCCATACCTCCGCCATATCTGCCATGAAGATGTCGCCTCGCGCTGTCTGTGCGGAGGTCCGACTTCACGCGGGTTCACAGGAACCGGGACGCGACCTCCCCAGGCCCCGATACTGGCCGGGAGGCGACATCCTCTGTCGGATTGGCCGGGCCGCCGCGTACCTCCGGCGGCCCGGCCGTCAGTCAATTACGTGAGAACTGCTACTTGCCCAGAGCTGCAAGCATGTCGGCAAGCATGTCCTGCGCACCCAGCCGGTCCGCGGTCTCCTTCCAGAAGCCGTTCTTGAACCGGTCGTAGACCTCATCCATGTCCTTGAAGGTGTTGAGCGGCGAGACGGTCGCGCCCGCGGCCTTCAACTGGTCGATGTACTTCTGCTCACCGGCGATGTAAGCGGCGCGCTGCTCAACCGCTATCTCCTGCGCCGTCTCCACCAGGATCTCCTGCAGGTCCTTGTCGAGCGACTGATACAGGTCCTCATTGATGATAGGGCCGCCCACCTGCCAGATGTGGTTCGACTGCCAGATGAACGGGCAGATGGTGTAGAACTGCTGCAGCACGATGTTCTCGTAGTTGCAGCAACCGGCATCCACAACGCCCGACTGCACTGCGGTGAACAGCTCAGCCCAGGGGATGGGGGTGGGGTTCATGTCCAGGGTCTTGAACGTGTTGATGTACATGGCGATCTCTGGTGAGCGGACCTTGATGCCCTTGGTGTCATCCAGACCCTCCAGCAGCACCTTCGTCCACATCTGGCGCGGGCCGATCCACCAGTACGCCAGGTTCCGCACGTTGCCCTTCTCGATGCACGCCTGGTTCATCTCTTCGCCGATCGGGCCATCGAAGATGGTCGCAAGCTCATCGAAGTCGGCGTACATGAACGGCAGGGTGAGCATCTCGATCTTGGGCTCGATGAATCCCATCTGGGAGGTGTCGCCCCAGGCGATGTCGATGGCGCCCAGGCCGGCAGCCTCGATCTGCTGCGCGCCCGCGCCGAGCTGGGAGGCGGGGTAGACGGTGATGTCTATCTGGCCGTCGGTCCTCTCCCTGACCAGGTCCGCCCATTTGTTCGCATAGATGTCGTGGTTGGTGCCTACGGGCAAGGTGTGGTTGAATCGCATCGTGATGACCTCTTGCTCCTTCGGCGCACAGCCGATGGCGAGGACGGATGCGAGCACCACAAGCAACAGCACACTCAGTCTCTTCATCAGTACCTACTCCCTCCTGTTCCTTTCATCGCAACGCAACCTGCCGGTGCGTGGGTTCCCTATCATTACCAGAGCCCCAGCAACTTCGGCCCCGCAGTGAAGATTGCCGGGAGGAAGATGGCGACAATCACGACCAGGATGATGATGCCGACGAACGGCCATATCTGCTTGACCGGGCCCGCCAGGGGCGTGTTGTTGATGCCCGCGACGATGTACAGGACGATGCCGACGGGTGGGGTGATGCCTCCGGCCACGAAGGTCACCAGCACCACCATGGCGAAGACCAGGGGGTCGTATCCCATGATGTCGATGAGAGGCACGAGCACCGGTATCGCCATGAGCATGGCCGAGGTGACTTCGATGAACATGCCGAGGATGATGATGATGAACACGATGAGGAACAGCATCACGTGGTAGTCGGTCGTCAGCGAGATCATGGCTGAGACCAGCCTGACCGAGAGATTCTCGCGCGTGAACATGTACGTCAGCATGTTGGCGAAGCAGATGATGAGCATCGGCCCTACGGCGGCCTTGACCGCTTCGATGAGACAGGTGGTGAGGACCTTGAAGTTCAGGCTGCGCACGGCCACGCCGTAGAGGATGCCGTATGCCACGGCGATGGCGCCTGCCTCGGTCGCGGTGAACACCCCGCCGAGGATACCGCCGATGATGATGACCGGCATTATGAGGGCCCACACCGCATCCTTGAGGTCCCAGAAGAGCTGCTTGAAGCCAACCCAGTGCGTGACCGCAATGCCCGTCCTGCGGGCGTAGAGGTACGTGTACACCATGTAGCCGGCCGCCACCATGAAGCCGGGAACGAAGCCCGCGGCGAACAGCGTCGCCACGGGAATGCCCGTGCAGCTTGCGTAGATAATCATGAGGATGCTCGGCGGGATGATGGGCGCCAGCACGCCGGCCGAGGCCACCAGAGCCACAGCGAAACCTTCGTTATAGCCGGCCTTCCGCAGCGACGGCAGCATGATGGCGCCGATGGCGGCCGAATCCGCGTTTGCCGAACCCGAAATCATGGCCATGATGACGCCGGTGACCGTCGTGGCGTGGCCGAGGCCGCCCCTGACGTGCCCCACCAGCGAGAGGGCGAACTTGACGATGCGGGTGGTGATGCCCGTGCGGTTCATGAGCGCACCGGCAAGCATGAAGAACGGGATGGCCATCAGCGCGAACGAATCAGTCGCGGCGAAGACCCTGGACGCCATGATGAGGTCCGGCAGTGTCCGGTCGAGCACCATGCCTACCACCGCTGTAATGCCCATGACGAAGGCAAGCGGCATGCCGATGAGCAGCAGCACGACGAATGAAACGACCATGGCGGTGAGCATCAGCCCTGACTCCGCCCCGCAGGCTCGCGGGCCTGCCGGAGACTCACGACGCCCAGCACCGCGCTTTCCAGCGCAACGACGGCAAGCAGCAGCCCGCCGATGGGCTGCGCCACGTAGACCATCCACTGGGGAATCCCGAGCCCCTCAAGTATGTTGGCGCCCGCCTTCTCGATATAGGCGAAGGCCTGTACGCTCATGAAGACGCCGAAGGCGACCACGAGACCATCGAGCACCACACCGATGACTCTCCGCCCCATGGCCGGTACCTTCGTGACAAGCATGTCGAAGCACACGTTCGCTTTCTCGTGATAGAGGATGGGCATGCCCAGCATGATCATCCAGATGAACAGGTAGCGGGCCACCTGCTCCCCCCACGTGAGGGAGTCGTTCACGACATAGCGGAAGAAGACGGCCGTCAGGACGATGACAACGAAGGTAGCCATCAGCACCGTGCACGCGACCTTCAGCGCGCGCACAATCCCGGTCACGACACTCGTCACCATGTCACGTGTCCTCAACAGAACCTGGAAGGAGACGCCGTCTCCTGGCAAAGCACAAAGGCAAGGCCGCAAGCTCTCAATTCATCGGCCTTGCCGGATTCCGGGGTTCTCCTCTCCCGCGTCGTGTCTGCGCGACTGCGTGGCTCCCGTGACAACGCCTGCCGTACACAGTCTGCCATCCTGTTCAACGTAACCGGACGGGGTCGCGGCGTCATGCGTGCAATTGCCAATTCTCACAACGAAGTACCTAGGCATTTCATGCAACCTCGGCAGCCCGACCGAGCTCCGAACGAGTGCAGGTTGACACGGTTCGCGCGCCCTCTGTATTGTCGCATCTGCGCCCGGGCGGCCCCGGCCGGCGCATGACATGGAAACGCACAAACCTCTCGACCGCGCTCCCACGGCTCCCGGAGCGGCAGCAACACCCGCAGGTGGAGTCGCAGCCTTGCCGGAAGCCGCGCCCGCCATCAGGATTGTGCTGGCAGACGACCATCCCCTCTTCCGGGAGTCCATCGCCCGGGTCCTCAGCGAACGCGGTGGCTTCGAGATTGTCGCTATTACGGCGAATGCGGCCGAGGCCATTGCCGCCGTCCGCCGGCATCTGCCTGACATCGCCCTGCTCGATGTCGCCATGCCCGGCGGCGGCATCGAAGCTATCGCCGAGATACGGACAGCCTGCCCCGGCACGCGCGTCATGATGCTGAGCGCCTACGGCTACGAGCACTACGTCGCGTCGTCGCTGCGCGCCGGCGCGGTCGGCTACGTCATGAAGACCGCCACCATGGACTACCTTTGCGCCGCCATACGTATGGTACACGGCGGCGAGACCGTCTTCGATTTCAGTGCCGGCGACCGCCCCTCCGGGCGACTGCTCGCCGGACAGGAGTCCCCGCCGGCCCACCCGTCGGACAGGTCGCTTGCCATCAACCCGCGAGAGCTTGACGTTCTACGCCTCGTGGCCCGCGGCATGGGGAACAGGGAGATTGCCCACGTGCTCGGCATCAGCGAGCGCACGGTACAGGCGCACCTCGTCAACGTCTTCGGCAAGCTCGGCGTCAAGACCCGGACCGCTGCCGTCATGCAGTGCGTGGCAGCAGGCATCATCGAGGTCGAAGGCCCTCAGAAGCAGGCAGGCGCGTGACAGACAACTCGTCGTCCATGCATCACGGCAACGGCTCCGGCAGCCTGTCACGCCGCCTTAGGAACGGCGACGAGCAGCTGCGACCTCTCATTTCAGGCATCCTCAGCGACATCTCCGACACCGTCCTCCAGATGGACATGAACGGGACGGTGCTTGCGGGCAACGCCGCGGCGGCGCGGCTCCTCGGAGTCCGGACGAGGCAACTGGCCGGCATCAGGCTGGGCGACCTGCTGGAGCCGGCGACTCTGCAGAGTCTGTGCGAGAGGGCTGCCGCACGACTGAGGCCGGTCGTATCAGGTTCTCTGCTGACGCTCAGGCTCTCCGACGGCTCCGAACGGGCCGTCAGCGCCGTGGTTCGCCCCGTGAACGAGGGGGCGACCCAGGCCGGCTACCTCGTGACCCTGCGGGAGCACACCGTCGAGAAGCAGCTCGCCGACGACCTTCGGAAGGTCACGAACGAGAAGCGCGAGGCGCATGAGTGGGAGCGCACCCGGCTGTCCCGGAGGCTGCACGACGAGGTGCTGCAGGACATGCTGGCGCTCGCCATCAACGTCGAGTGCCTGCCGGACCGCTGCCACGGCGCCGTCGAGCAGTGCACCGCCCGTGCCCTCGCCGCACAGGCGCGCGAGGTGGCCGACCACGTGCGGCACATGGCCCACGCCATGCGACCCGGCATCCTCGACCGGATGCCACTCGTGCCGGCGCTGCGGACCATCGTCAGGGAAGCCAACACGGACTCGCTGCGCGCCACGCTGCGCGTGAGAGGCAAGATTGTGCCGATGCCCTGGTCCGCCGAGAGCACGCTCTACCGCATCGCGCTCGAGCTGCTCACCAACGTCAGGAAACACTCGGGAGCCTCCGAGGTCGTCACCACCATGGCGTTCCACAAGGCGGACGTGACCCTCACTGTCGAGGACAACGGCGTGGGATTCGCACAGACGCCGGACCTCATGACGCTGGCGCGACGTGGCAAGTACGGCATCGTGGGCCTCTACGAGAGGGCGGAGAACCTCGAGGCCTCCGTCGACATCTCGTCGCAGCCGGGCGCCGGCACCCGCGTGCGCGTCGTGGTTCCCTACTCGTCCGGCAAAGTCCAGGACATCAAGGCCAGGGTGTGGCCGGGCTCGCCCACTACCATGTCTCCGGCTCCGAAGTAGCATAGCCGGCGAGACCGTTTGACCCGATACAGCCCGGGAGAATGAGAGAAGCATCATGAAGAACGTGCAATGGGAGCAACTCAAGCGCACCGAGTTCGAGCAGTACATCGCGGCTGATGCCGTCGTCATCATCCCCGTCGGCGCCACCGAGCAGCATGGCAGGCACCTCCCGGTCAACACGGACACGAGCTGCTGCTACGCCATCGCGAGGGCGGCCGCCGAACGCATCGAGGACGTGAAGGTGCTCGTGCTGCCGCCCATCTGGACGGGGTATTCGCCGCACCACATGCAGATGGCGGAGGCGGCGGGCACCATATCCCTCGGCTTCCACACCTTCGCCGACCTGCTCACCGACGTCGCGGCGTGCGTCTACGCCCACGGCTTCCGCCGCATCATGTTCCTCAACGGGCACGGTGGCAACACGGCCCTCGTGCAGGCCGTACGCTTCAAGCTCGGAGAGGAAAAGCAGATATCGTCGGTACACTGCTTCACCTACTGGACGCTGCCCGACGTGCCGGAGCTTATGCAATCCATCAGCGAGACCGACAAGGGCCACATCGGTCACGCCGGCGAGTTCGAGACGTCGCTGCAGCTCCTGCTGCAGCCCGACCTCGTGGACATGAGCGTGGCCCGGTGGGCCGGGACGCTCGGCGACCCAACCACCGCAACGGCCGAGAAGGGCGGGAAGGTCTTCGAGGCGGTCGTGACGTCGCTCATGAACGTCATCCGCCGCTACCACGCCGGAGAGTACGAGGACTCGCGCGTCTGTCGAAAGGTCATCTGAGCCGGACGTGCGCCCGGCTTCATCCGCTGAAGGAGGAGCACTTGATACAGGAACAGGGCTTCACGGAACTCGCCCCCAGACCCGTGGGGCCGTACTCGCAGGGCTGCAAGTCGGCGGGATTCGTCTTCGTCTCCGGGCAGGGGCCGCTCGACCCGGCCACCGGGCGCATCTGCGCCCCGGACATCGCCTCTCAAACGAGGCAGGTCCTGACGAATATCCGGCACATCCTCACGTCCATGCGGGCGACCATGAAGGACGTCGTCAAGACCACGGTCATCATCACGGACGCGAAGGACTTCGCCGCCATGAACGAGGTCTACAAGGAGTTCTTCGCGGAGCCGTATCCGGCGCGGACGACCTTCATCGGGCAGCTCGTCATCCCGGGCATGCTGGTGGAGATAGACGCGACCGCGCAGACTGACAAGTGGCACTGGGAGTAGCCGTTCGTCACTGATGAAGGGAGCGCCCGATGGCAGCGAAGCAGATGAAGGGAAAGGTCCAGACGGTCCTCGGGCCCGTCGAGGCCGACGACCTCGGCATCACGCTGACCCATGAGCACCTGCTCGTCATCGCCTCGGGCGCGTTCAAGGCCCCTGCAGACCCTGACCTCAGGCGGAAGGCCCTGGAGCCGGTCAGCTTCCAGAACATCGGCTGGGTGCGCTACCACCCGCTGCTCAACAAGGACAACCTTGAACTGACCGATGAGTCGCTCGCCTTAGAAGAGGCGCTGCGCTTCCGGGAGGCGGGCGGGCGCACTATCGTCGACATGACCAACGAGAGCACGGGACGCAACCCGGCCGCCCTCGTCAGGATAGCCCGGGCCACCAATCTCAACATCGTCATGGGCACCGGCTGCTACACGGAGGCCACCATTCCGGAGCAGGCCAGACGCGGGCTGACCGAGGACCGGCTCACCGAAACCGTGGTGAGCGAAATCGAGGCCGGCGTCGCGGACACCGGCATCAGGGCGGGCGTCATCGGCGAGATTGGTACGGACTGGCCGATTACCGACTTCGAGCGCACGTCGCTCCGGGCAGCCGTGAGAGCGCAGCAGCACACCGGCGCTCCGATGAACGTGCACAGCGGCAAGAGCCCGTCAGCCCCCTTCGAGATACTCAAGGTGCTGGAGCAGGAGAAGGCCGACCTCTCAAGGGTCTGCGTGGCGCACATCGACAGCCGCGTCTTCGATTGGCGCATCGCCGCCAACCTGGCCAAGTCCGGCGTCTACCTCGGCTACGACAGCTTCTCGCTCGAAGGCTGGTATGACACGCGGCTGGTGCTCTCCGAGGAGAACCCCGTAGTGTGCGACATCCCGAACGACGCCGGCCGGCTGAACGACATCCTTGCGCTGGTGCGGCAGGGATTCATACGGCAGATACTCATCTCGCACGACCACTGCATGAAGCACCGGATGTACCGCTGGGGCGGCCCGGGCTACGCGCACATCCCCGAGAACGTCGTCCCGCTGATGCGGCGCAAGGGCTTCACTGAGGAGCAGATGCACACCATCCTAGTGGAGAACCCGAAGCGGCTGATGCCGTTCGTGTAGGCTCCGACGCCCTCGTCAATGGGGCCGGGCGCGGCCACACCGCAGGCGCCGGACTGATAGATGGGACGGACGCCGGAGCACACCAGTCGCCCCGTCCACTACGTCCATCGGGGCCATCCTGTCCATGCGCGGCGGGGCAGCCCTCAGACGGAGGCCGCGGCAGGCCGTGCCCGGACGGCCCGGCTCACACGCACCGGTCGCTGTCCAGCATGCAGTGGTTCTCGCCCGCGCACGTTTCAACCTGGATGGTCGAGTGCTCGATGCCGAAACGGTCGTGGAGGTGCTGCTGCACGCTCGAAAGGAAGTCGTTGCTCAGCCTGTCGTCATCCACGACGAGGTGAACGGTGAGCGCGGTCTCGGTGGTGCTTAGCGGCCAGACGTGCAGGTCGTGGATGCGAGTGACGTGTTCGCAGCCCTCCAGGTACTGCTTCACCGCGGAGACGTCGACGCTCGCAGGAACCGCATCCATGGCGTACCTCATGGAGTCCCTCAACAGCCCCCACGTGCCGACCAGGAGCACGGCGACAATCCCGAGACTGATGGCCGGGTCCATCCACAGCCAGTCTTTGACCATGATGAATGCGCCGGCGACAACGACGCCGAGCGACACGCCTGCGTCAGCAGCCATGTGGAGAAAGGCCCCTCTGATATTCAGGTCGCTCTTCCGGCCCCTGACGAAGAGGAGCGCCGTCACGCTGTTGACCACGACTCCAATCGCAGCCACCAGTATCATCGTCGTGCCTGCCACGGGCGCCGGGTCCAGCAGTCGGCCCACCGCCTCACGGGTGATGCCGCCGAGAGCGACGAGCAGCAGTATCGAGCTGCCCAGCGACGCCATGACGGTGGCCTTGCGCAGGCCATAGGTCCGCCTCTCCGTCGCGGCCCTCGTGGCGAGGACGCTCGCGCCCCAGGCGAGCAGCAGGCTGATAACGTCGCTGACGTTGTGTCCCGCGTCAGCCAGGAGCGCCAGCGAGCCTGCCAGCACTCCGTAGACAGCCTCGATGACGACGAAGGCAGCGTTGAGCGCTATGCCGATGGCGAAAGCGCGACTGTAGCTCCGCACCTCATGACCGTGGTTGTAGCTCATGTGTTCTCTCGACTGCCCGGGAACCGTCGCAGTGCCGCGGACGCCATACTCTACTGCGTCCGCGCGCCGCGCCCAAACAGCAGAACGATGGACGGAATGGACGGAGAGGAGAGCGCTACCCCGCGAACTCCTTGCCGAATATCTCCCGCGCCACGAGCATCTTCTGGATCTCGTTGGCGCCTTCGTAGAT
>JALNYR010000051.1:0-421 GCA_023229725.1 Dehalococcoidia bacterium
GAATTGGATTAATCCAATTGGTAGGTGTCATGGCCAACCCCGGACACGAAGGCACTTTATGACTCATACTGCCTTGGCCAACTGCACCTCAGTGCACCTCTAGTATGTAATAAAGGTTCACTCTGGGTCCGCCGGAGTGACGTCATAAACTGTTTCGTGTCCGGTGTTGACCAAGGTAGTCCGTATTAGGCAAGTTGGACGGGTGCCTCGGTCAACACCGGACACGAAACAGTTTATGACGTCACTCTGGTGTACCCCGAGTGTATCTTTATTACACAACCGAGGTGCAGTTAGGTGCAGTTGTCCAAGCAAGATGAGTCATAAAATGGTTTCGTGTCCGGTGTTGACCGTGACCATCTCGAATTGGGACGTCCAATTGGTAGGTGTCACGGTCAACACCGGACACGAAACCACTTTATGG
>JALNYR010000051.1:431-16313 GCA_023229725.1 Dehalococcoidia bacterium
ACTCATGGAAAAAAGTGCAATGTCCCACGAAGAATGGTAACGCGCTCGCGGATTTGCCGAAGAATACCGGAAAAGAAAAAAAACACGTTCCGATACATGGCGACGACGGCTGACGAGACGCATGTGGCTATGCGGACGGGGCTGTTTCCCGGGACTGTGGTGAAGGGCACAGGCGATGTTGGCCTACGCGCGATGGTTGTGGCAACGGTGCTCGGCGCCTTGGATGGGCTGGGTAGCGTGTCGGAACGTCCGGTAGAGGATATCCGCAAACTGGCGGCAGCGGCGCTGCGCACGCGCTTTGGCAAGATCTGGAGCTGCACGGTGGTACGAGCCAGCGAGGTGGCGTACGTGCCATTGGGCAACGATGTCTCGATGCACATCGGTGGCACGGATGTGCACGTCATGGTACGCATGTCTACGCACAGCCCACAGCATCTGCTGGATTCAGGGGTTCTGCAGCCGCGGTTGCTGAGCGCCGGTCCAGCAATCACGCCGGCCGCACGCAAGGCCGCACTTAATGCCATAAGCTCGTTCACCAGTCGCACGACGGTGGCCGAGTTTGCGACAACCGTCGTACGGGCGGTAACCGTTGCAGACCTCGGGCATTCGTGGGCTGTGTCTATCTATGCTCATCCAGTCGCTTGGGCGGTGCCACAGCAGACGGCGTACATAACGGTAGAAACGCTGTTGTTCTACTGCACATTGTTGCGTATCAACTGATCGAGGGCAAAGGGGGGGGGGCCGCTCAGACTACGAGGTCCTGGGGTTCTGCTTCGTCAAGATCCTCGGAAAATCCAAGGCGGACGAGATGGTGCCCGAGGAAAGGCGCGACACCATCCTCGGCAAGACGCGATCGGACGTCGAGCGAGAGATGACCGAACCATCTGCCAAGAAAAAGTGAACAGGGGGAGGGGGAAAAAAAGGAACCCAGTGCAAATTTGCTGTGTGTATACGCTTTCCCTCGTCTTTCACAGGGCGTACTCGCGGATCCCCGCGTTGCGGGTGTTGGTGATCATCGCGGTGTCGAAGGCGAGGCCCAGCAGCCGGAAGCAGCACGCGCGGATGGCGTCGACGGTCGGTTCCGCGAGGAGGGTGTATTTGTCGGCCAGGTAGGTCACTTCCAGCTTGTTTCCGAGATGCGCCGGGTACCAGACAGTGACGACGGTGGCCGGTCCGGAGGCCCCGGCGGTGTCGACGATGCAGTACAGGTCCGGCCCGGACATCAAGGACATCCCGGCAGAGCGCACCATTTCGTCTGCGGCGTCGTGGCTGTACACCACGCGGCAGAACGTGTACCTGTCGTTCCACGTCTCGAGCGGCACCACGTTGGCCTCGTAGACACTGTTTTTCAGCGCAATGAAACCCCAGCTCTTGGTGGCCAACGATGGGATGAGCGCGAACACGTAAATGCGAGAATCCATGAGTCCTATATAAAAACTGTGCGTTGCTTCGTTTACCCTTTTTACTTTCTCAAATTGGGTGTGGTCATGGTGACTTCACTGTCCTTGGACATAGGTGCCCAGGCAGAACCACCCCAAGCCCCCTGGATACGCGACAATGACGAGATAAGCCGTTTGGGTCATGTCCGGCACGTCCCACACGTACACGCGTGCCAACCACACATCGGCCGACCCCATGATATCGGGACACGGACACAACCCCGCCCCAATACTCTCGAGATCGCCCACCGCACGGGTCAGGTGTGCTGCCGGGGTCTCACCGGGTCCGGGCACCCGCATTCGCGAGAGTGCCGCGGCCACGCGGGCGTAGTCTGACGTGGCACCGATGACGCCGCGCGCCGCAGCTTCGATTCCAACCCAGCGCTCGCCTCGTTTGGCCAGCTCGTCCGCGTTCCGCTGCAGCGAGTCGGCGTCGACATATGCGATGCACGGCCGGTCGCTCCATTCACCGACCACGGCTCCCCGGGCACTCAGCTCGCGCGTCAGGCTGACGCGAAGTGTTATCCCCGCGCCCTCGTCGTCGGTCTCATCGGGCCGGCTACGTTTGGTGTACGATGCCTGGTCGCGGTAGTTCATGATGCTCTTGTTTTATTTTTTGCCGTTTGGGCAAAATAAGCAAACGCAGAGATTGGCAACAATCGATGACTGAATCCCCGGGTACCAAGCGTGGTTATGCGGAAATTTGTCCGGATTCACGTGCCAACGATCCGTGGCCCGTCAACTTGCACGATTTTCGTGGCCGGCGCCCGCTTCCACTGCCCGTGGATGTGCCAATGACACGGCCGCCGATACTCTTTGGGTATCCTGATCAAGTCCCCGCCAACCCATTTTATACACCAACGCACGTCCATGGCAGTGAAAATATTGATGTCTCACCCACCAAAGTTTAATGGATAGATGTCATGATTGCATTGGGCGGGGCGGAAAGTCAGCCTCATCCGGCCAGGACCAGGTTTCAGCAGCGGTGTGCAACCAATCCAGGTTGACCGCCGTGATGCCAGGAAACCGCTGCGGGTTGCCGTCAGCCACCACCAGATGGGTGACGCCGAGAGTCACATCTTGGACACACTCGGCACCGAGCTCCCGTGCGCATTGGACGTACCGATGCCCCAACAGGACTTCTCCGGGCTCCAACACACCAGCGAAGGCAATCGTGATACCAGCTAGTGCACGCTGCCGCAGTCTGGCCACCACTACGCTCACCGACGGGTCTTCGCCAAGGTCCGCTCTGCGATAGAATTCCGCATAGACCGCCCGCAGGCGTTCCGCCACGCACGACAACGCCCGGTCGGGACCGGGGGTGGGCGGCAGTGGAGGATTCGGGAAGGCCCGGAATGGCCGGACAGTCAGCACGGTGCAGCCCGCTTCCCACGCGTCGAGCCGATCGTCGACTGCCAGTGCTACAGATGGTCCACCCATGTCAGGGATCAGGCTTTTGTAGGTCACTGGTGAATCTGCTAACACACGAGCGCACACCCGGTCGCCGAACAGCTCGCCAGTCGGATCTAGTTCGGCGATCACACATCGCGCATAATCGACCTGCGCCTGCGTCGATACGCACATCTCGTACATCGGCGCAAGTTCTGCCAAGAATTCCCGGACCTGTGGCCGGAGTGCCACCCGATGCCGTTCGGTCCAGTACACCGCGAAGAACTGCTCTGGTTCAGCAACGGCGTCCCCGGGTTCGGGCACCGGGTTCGCGTGCACGAGCGTCTCGTCCAAGTCGATGGCCAGGCAGAGCCGCCGTGCGGCGAGCAACCTGTCGCGGGTCTGCCGCGCCATATCGTCCGTACCAGTGAAATATCTCATACAGCTGGCATGCAGGCCCATTCTGCGGGCTTCGCTTTTTCTCCTTTTTTTTCTTTAAACCTCTCCACCCCCCCTTTACACTTCCAGCAGTAAGGCAGTGTCAGCACACGCACAAAAAACCCTACGCATACACACACATAAGAGTGGGGAAGGCAGAAAAAATGGCAAACTTCAGGTATTTGCTGGTGGAAGGCGAAAAACTCGGCAGAATCTATGCACACGACCCGGCAATCGATGTCGGCGAGGCGACCCGACTGGTCAACGTTTTTGCAGGGCACATCGTACCAACTTTTCGGCTCACGTGGGGATCCCATTTTATGTACATCGGCTGGGATGTGGTACATTTTGCGGCGCACGTCGCGGCGGCATGTCCGGACCTGGCTGGATGTGGAGTGTGGTACCCCGGAAAGTCTGACAGGGCTGCTCCCGACCCGGGGATCCCCGGTGTGCACATCGACCGGTACCGGAGTCAACTCGAGATCAACACAATTGCCGACCAAGTCACGCACGTCCTGTACACTGCGACCAATTCCGGGATGGACACCGCGGTGCTAAAGTTCATCGGCAAGCGGTTCGTGAACCTGCGTCTGCTGCTGACCGACAGCACGCTAGCTGGCCGCCGTCCGAGGCTGGAACCCGTGCCCACGTCGCGTGGCGAGCCATTCCGTCTCGTCATTGACAAGACGGAGTGGTCGGCGTGGGCCAGGCGCGGACTCCGCATCGCCACGTCGGTACCGCCGGTGGGTTGCAGATACTGCGGCCGCCCGCCGCCGCTGGGACCGTCGCGGTTTCTTCCGGGTTGTGCGATCTGCCGGTCGTGTACCGAGGACGAGCTTGCGCACGCTCCGGCCGTGCGGCTCCCGACGGTCGGCCGGCCGGTGCAACCAGCTGCACCTGGCGTGCCGGCGTACGTACGGCCAACATATTGGCTCGGCCCGGATCAGCGAGGCCTGTACGCCGCCCGCATGGTCAAACGCGGCGAGGTCGTCGCCTGGTACTCTGGCACCGATACGCACGTTCCGCGGATCACCCAGGAAGCGGTGCTGAAGAGCCGCAGTTACTACGTGTTCGAATACCCCGATCTTGCTGCCGGTGGGATCCCGGCGTACGAGGACGGATCAATGCCCGGGTCAGTGCACATCGGATACCGTGCGAACGGCGTGCCGGCAGAGTATGAATCGTACGCCAACGTCGACCTTGCTGCACGTTGGCTCGATGGCCAGTACAGGGGTTGCCTGGTAGCAACCGCCGACATCGCCGCCGGCGCCGAACTGCTCACGTATTATGGTGAAGCCTACACCGCCGACCCGGCACATCCAGAGGAGGGCACGCTGCGCATGTTCGGGCCGCCCGAGTCTTATCCCCGGTATCCTGGCCGGCAGGCGGATGACCCGGATCTCGGTAGCAGCACGGAATCGTCGGCAAGCGACGAGGACTTCGAGGCACCATCCGTCAGGACGGCGGTGGGTGATGTGCGGACGCTGCCCACACGGATGACCCGGCAAGCGCCCACTCGCGAAGCCAACGGCGATCTCACCGACGTACCGGACGTGTTCGACCAGAAAGTCGCGCAGCTGGCGGACCAGATCCGCGGAACGCGCCCGGGGCGGTATGTGGTAGCGATGATCAACCCACCGACCGATGCCGCGGTGCTGGGTGCGTACGCACAGATGGTCCGGGCGGGGTGGTTCGATGGTACGGTATCGATGTGCCCGGACGACCGCGTGCGCGGAGCGCTCGGACCCTCGGACTCTGCCGGACTCGTCGAACTGCTGCTCAGGGCCGACGGTACTGTCGTGCGCAAGCGCGGTACGTTCGACGAGGACAGGTATGTCCGCGCGATGGGCATGGCACGTGCGGCAACTGTGTTCATCGGCGTCGGGCCACCGGTGCTGAATGCAGCGAGTGCACTAATGTTGAAAGCCGTGAAGCACCTGCCCCGTAACACCGGGGACGAGGTCTCGAGGCCGTGGATCGTGCAGCACACGGCAGCCGACTCCGCGTGGCGCCAAAGTGCCGAGTTCGTGTACTCGGACGTGGGCACCTTCATGGCGAGCCTGCACAGCATACTCGGCGACAGACCTACGCCAGCTGCCGCGCCGCCGGCGTCCAGGACAGTCGCCGAGTACGTAGACGAGATACGGCAGTACGAAACTGGATACCTGCACAACCTGGAACACGCTGCCGATACACTACGCGGGGCTGAGGTGGCGATGGTCGGCGAACTCGTCGGACTATCGCGGCGGATGCTCGCGAATTTCACCGGCGCGAACAGCCTGATCGCCAGCATCTCAGCTGTCCTGGTCCCGGTGCTCGGGCGGGTGCTCGCCGTGGGAGCCGACCTCTCCCGATCTCCTGCGGCCAAGAGCTTGCCGGTGCTGGGCCAGGTCATGCCACACGCGGTCAATCTGAGAGAGTTGTTGCTCAAACTCGCGGCTGCGCTGCCCGATCCGGAGGGCGCGCTGGCCGTGGCACGGCAGATGGCAGCAGAAATCCGCCTCGCGAACAGCATGCTTGAGACATGCCTGCGGGACGAGAAACCGTGCCGCAGGCCATTGGCTCCCGAACGCACCCCGGCAATTCGCGAACGCAGGGCTCGTCACGTCGGACCGACCAGCGTGACGGTGGCGTGCGATCGCTTGGCCGAGTTGATGCGGGATCCTGCAATCGGACGATTTGTGCTCGTCGTGATCGGTGCGGGCATAAGCCAGCCAGTGATCCCTACATACCGCGGCCAGGGCAGCATGGGGATGTTGACGCCTTCGACCCAGGCTCTCGCCGGCACTGTGCCGACGGTAGCACATGCAGCCCTCGCACGGCTGCTGTGCTCTGCGCATGCCCATGCGATCATCTCGCAAAATGTGGATGGCCTGGAGATCCGCGCCATCGAGGAAGTGGCTCCGGGAAGTGCGCGCGACTGGATCCCGTCGGTGGTCGCCCGGATCCACGTGACTCTCGGCGGTGCGCCGCTGAAAATAGGCGAGTCGATTCCGGAGCCCGTTTCGGACCTTGCCGAGTCCTTCGCGCAGGCCGCGACGCTCGCCATCGTCATCGGCACCAGTCTCTCCATCAGCACTATTCACAAACTCGTCGGAGCTATCCGCGACAGGTTCCGTGATGAGTGGGAAGAGTCTGGCGGCGAGTTGCCGGAGGACCGCCTCTGGTTCGTGAATCCAGACGACGCAGCACTGGCATACTTCGCGACGCACTCCAGCACTCCGCAGTGCGCAGTTCGGGCTTCCGCGGATATATTCTTGCCTGAGCTATACAGTAGGTTCTCGGGAGATCTCGCCTGTTGACCAGGGTGACAGCAGATTGGCGTCAAATCCCCACGGGACTGTCCGACGAAATGAAGTGAGAAAGGGGGGGGTTCCTTGACCTTCCAATTGCTAGTTTTGCTGAAAGGGAAAATAGAAGGCGATCAAAAAATGTCCACCACGAGAACGAACATTAGGTCAATCACAGGTGGGTTCTTTTGCCCTGGAAACATGCGCGTGACAAACGGCACGGCAGTTCAACACCTGCCTGGAGGTGGCTGGGCCATAGGCAATATTACTACATATCCCGATGGCTCTGTCTCCATTACGGGCGATTCTGAAACAGAGCAGGTTGTAGTCGGCGATGGCCGCGTAGTGACTACCATGGGCGCGTGCGTGTACGGGAACCGCAATACAGTCAGTGGTATGAACGTGCGTGTGTATGGGAACCACAACGTAGTGTCCGGCATGAATGCAGAAGTGTGGGGTGACGACTGCACAGTCTCTGGCATGAATGCGACGTGTCACGGCCTTCGTTGCCACGTGACTGGCATGGGCGGTAGGTATCATAATCACACTGTCGACCTCAGCGAATTCCCGCCACCAGCGGGCAGGAAGGAGGAACCCGAGAAGAAGGAATCCACGAAGAAGAAGGAACCTAAGAAGCGGAAGACGTGTACGAGGACTCCGGCATGCACCATCGCAGCCGAGGATGCTCCGGCAGCAAAACAGGCAGCTGTAGACAAAGACGACATAGTTCAACTGACGCCGATGGAAAGTGACACCGTGGTGACCGACAGGGAGCTCTCGTGTGGTGTGCTTCGAGAACAAGCGCCAGCTAACTATCGCCGAGTGTGGCCATCTCTGCCTATGTTTTGCTTGTGCAAAGAAAATCATCGACGCTGCGGAGGCTACAGTCTCGTGCCCGCAATGCCGCTGCCAGGCGAAGCGCAGGATGATCAGGGTTTTCCACTGAGAAGTCCAGCACCTCTATCCACTCCATCGTGCGCAGGGTCGCTGGCCACTGACCATTTCCCATGGGATGGCAGGGAAAAAGAAAGGAAAAGAGAAAATGAACGCAACGCTCGGCGTCGTCGAAACGCACAGCCTTGACGAAATTGCAGCCGCGTTCAACGCGGAACTACTACGCGCACTTGCCGACCGCACCCACGTGACATCCGGCGACATCCGGCGTGCAGCATGCATAGGCTATCTGTTACCGGCCAGTGGTGTCGGCGCGGAGATACGTTATGAAGACGACGCAAGGCTGGCCGCGATCGGCTACGCTGGGAGATTTCTGGCCAGTTTAGGCTGGATTCCTGCCGGTACCACTGTCGGCCAGCGTCTGCTTGCCGAATTCTTGGCCGATTGCATAGTCTGTCAGGCCGTGGTGCACGCCGCGGTATATGCACACGGTGCACACGCAATCTATCTGATCGGATTCAGCACCGAGTATGAGTATAAATACCCACAGACGGGGTGCCTCGGTGTGACCCTGACATGTGCAATCGCGCTCGCCGATGTATGATGTCGGTCGGCACCTAAATGACAAAATCAGCAGAACCCGCAATTTCCTGCCGATGGGGAGTGCCAGCGGTACCGGCAGCACGGCTGGTCATCCACAGAAGACGGGAAAAATAACAACAGACATGAACAATTTACCGTGCCGATCCGGTGACGTGTACAATTGGCTGCAATTGGTTCAGATCCACCGCATAAATAGGCTCGGAGTGCGGCTTATTTTGTACAAAACGAAAGTTTAGACAGAGCGAAGCGGCAGCAACAAACAAAAAACGAGCAAGCCCAAGGCGACATTTGTGTCGAACAAGCCGACGCCCTTCTGGAACGATACTTGCACCAGGGTGACCGCGCTGCTGTGGGCCCCCGACGGGAGGTCGGCCAACCCCGAGGGACTGCCGGTCGTCCGTGCCGTGGCGGGCAAGGCCCGCGGGAACGAGCGCGCGGAGCGGAAGGAGGCGAGGAAGAAGCGCAGAAAGAAGAGGGAGAAGGCGAAGGCAGACAGAGCGGCCAGACTGGAGATGGGCAGGGCGATCTTCGAACCCGACCCGGAGTGCCTGGAGAAGTTCGAGGAGGGGTTCGCGGCGGAGGTGCGCACCGCCAAGAAGCTCGACTCGCGCAAGCGGGGGAAGGAGAAGTTGGGCAGGCGCTGCCAGAAGCTCCGGATCTTCCCGACGCCCGAGCAGGAGGCCGTCCTCACGGACTGGTTCGAGGCGGTCCGGACGATCAAGAACGTCGTCATCCAGCACGTCAACGAGACGCACGCGTACGGAATGCGCCAGCTGCGGGGTGCGGCGGGGCTCGTCAAGGGAAAGAGCTTCATGCAGCACCTCCCCCGGCGGCTCCACGGAATCCCCCGGGCCACGGTCGACCAGGCAGTCCGGGACTGCGAGAAGGACTGCAAGTCGAGGCTGGCCCAGCGCAGGGCAGCCATCGGAAGGGAGGTCTGGCGCGACTGCTTCCGTGCCGTGCGCAAGCGGAAAGCCGAGGAGCTGGACAAGGCGGAACGCACCGCGGCCTGCAGGCTGATATCGGAGAGATCCGCCGCGGACGCAAAGACGTGGAAGTTCGCCTTCAATGGGAAGCGGGATCTTCGCGAGACGCTGGTCCTCTCGAACAGACCGTTGAATCAGGCGAGCTCGGCGTTCACAACGCTCCTCGGTAACCCCAGCAACCGCACGGTCATGCGGACGGCGGAGGACATCGACGGGCGCACTTCTGCGCTGCCGGACGTGTTCCTCTCCGACTGCCGATTGATCCACGAGAAGACCATCGGGGAGTACTACCTGTGCATCCCGACGGCGAGGCCGATACGCACCGTGCAGGAGCACGAGATGCCGATCGTGGTGTCGATCGACCCGGGCGTGAAGACGTTCGCCACGGTCTACGACCCCGTCGCCGGGACTATCACCGAGCACGGCAAGTCCGGCCCCGGCCAAGCGTTCGGGCTGGCCGGTCGCACCACGGAGAACGCGAAGAAGGCCAGCCGGAGGACGTGGGGAGTCGGAGCGTCGGTCACGTTCCTGAAGCGCAAGGCGGACCGGATCGCCGCGATGGCCGCAGAGGACCTGCGCAATGCCGACGCGGCGAGGGAGGCGGCAGAATCGGAGATGAAGGGCACCGAAGAGCACCGGGCGGCAGTTCAGGAGAGGCGTAGGTGCGCTCGGAGGGCCCAGAGGAAAAGGCGCGCGGCCGCGCGTGTCAGGAAGCGCTCGCGGGATCTCGTGGCGGCCATGCACTGGCGCACTGCCATCGAGCTGTGCCAGAAGGCGGACGTCATCCTGCTCCCGGACTTCAGGCCGTCCCGAAAGGTCCCGAGGAACGATCCCACCGGCAAGCTCCGCAGGATCGGCAAGGTCACGGTCACGAGGATGCTCGGGCAGGCGCACGCGACGTTCCGGGACAGGCTGGTCTCCAAGGCGGAGGAGTACGGCGTGAGGGTTGAGAAGGTCCGCGAGGACTTCACCAGCGTGACCTGCGGGTCGTGCGGGAAAATCAACCGGAAGCTCGGCGCCGACCGGGTCTTCAAGTGTCCCCACTGCGGGTGGGAGGTCGGCCGGGACGCAAACGGCGCCCGCAACGTCTTCCTCCGCTACATCGCTGACAACGGGCTGTGCGTGTCCCCGAACAAGAAGAACCAACAACACCCGAGGAAAGGGCAACTGGCGCCCGTTCCGTGTCCCGCCACTACCGGGAAAAAATAGATTCGCCTCGAAGGAGAAGGAGCCATCGGGCCCATTGCACTAAAGGGTACCGCGCTCTGATCTTGAAAGTAAAAACGTGTTTTCACACGCCACAAGGAATCTCAATGTAGGGTGCAGAGTCGATCATGTCGGTCATATTCTTGCGTTTTTTCACGGTTGTTCACCAATTGTGTTCACCGCGAGTCCTTTAAACGCCCGAAAAGGTATGGACAACACTTCTACAGTGCAGCCAGCCTGGCCGCGGGCACGCCGGTCCACATTGGCTCGCTGGCCAGATCGTCGAGCACGGCGGTGACACTGGCATCGCCCATTTTTTCCATCATCATCAATCCGACCAGGTTGCCCGTGTGCATCAACACGCGCCTCATGGCATCCCGATTAATGCGTCCAGTGTACGCAACATAGACCAGTGCGATCGAATCTTGGCGCGAGTGCGATTTGCGTGCCTCGCGTACGAAATTCTCATCCGTGATCCGGAACAGCTCCCGGTACCGAGCAACCCGGTGACTGGTCGCTTTAGGGAGCCGCGTTATCGGGCCAATCATAATGACTGGACCATCTGGCGGGGGATCGTCGAACTTCACCGCTCCCGGGCCAATTCTACCAGCGATCACATCGACAGCATCGAGCGCTCGTGCACGCCTCGCGCGGGATCCGACCATGCGCGCGAGGCTGTCGCCCCACAGTCCGTAACTGTGCTGGATGATGCCATCGGCCAACTCGACAGCATCGGTTGTGAACAGTATGTCCAACGCCCGGTCGGTCACTTTATAGCCCCGGCTCATCAGCGTCATGATCACCATCTCCTGTTGGGTCGATCTTTCCGGATCGTACCCCGCCAGTATCATGCCGATCGGATCGATACCGACCCCGAGTCCGCGGAGGTAATCGAGCAAGACGTTGATGCTCGATGGGTGCTTCGACAGCTCCACGATCGACCCCGCGATGCTGTCATCGGCCTCGTCGCTGTCACCACGCCCGGAACCAGTGTTGCCCATTTTGTGTAATGACGTTTGACGGAAATTTCCTGTTCGCGACGTTTCTCGTTTTATATTAACAATACCTCTCTTGCCTCCATTGGCGATAAGCGATAAAAATAAAAAAAACAAAGCACGCGGCACGCACGCATCCTTTAAAAAAGCAACCATAGCACTTCTCAATGAGCACCAAAGATACCCAGAGACCAATTACCGTGACCGAGGTACGTCGCTCCCCTGTACGTGATGCCTCACCCGGAAACTCGGCATCGCAGGGCAATGAATGCCCCGAATGCGGGGCGCGTGCTATCGTCCATCACTCGGCTTGTGAATCGTGCCTGGCGTGCGGATGGTCCCGGTGCGGCAAGTGATGCCCCCTTTCCGCTGTCGCGTCTCATGCACGGGCCACCGCGGAGCGAAAACCATCCATCGGACACACACACCCCATACACCACAGTATACACTTTTAGCAACCCCCCCCGCGGGTTTGGAAAATCTTCATTTTGGTGCGTGTGTTCTACAGTAAAGCCAGTGCCACAAGTTCGCACAGCCTCGCAGTGGTCTGCTGATTATTCACGCAGATATGTGATCATGAATTCCGCGGCCAAACCGCGATAGGCCGGTACGCTAAACGCAGCTTCGACCAGGTCCGCGGCAGCGCTGGATATGCCCGTATGCCGAAGCGCGGGAGCGAATGCCAGCAGACACCGGAGTTTGAATGGGTCGGCATCGAATGCGGCCATGAGTTGCGGCAAGACCTGCACTAGCTCGATGCACCCGGCATAGCCCATCGCCGCGATTCGGCCGGAATCGGTCGCGAATTCGTGCAGAGCCGCGGGTACCTCCGAGGGGTGGCTCCGGCCGCGGGAACGCAGTGACCGTTGCATGGCCACTAGGCGCGCCCGGTCATCATCGAATGCGGCAGCGAGGATGTCCACCGGAACATCGACCGCGTACCTTGCCAGCACACGCGACCGGACCCTGTCCGTCGGCAGAACCGAGATGTACTCGGCCAGTGAAAGTCCGTCTAACCGCGGAGTTGCTGCGATATCGTACATCCTCCGATACGTTTTTATGTTTTTTTGTGGAGAGAGGGGGAACAAATAAAGTGAGGAAGGAAATGACTGGGACACGTCGCGAAGTCGTGATCGCGCTGGCGGCGATATTGCTGAACTGCACGACGATGATCGTGGTACAGTATCGCGGTGGACCGGGCGATCGAATTTGCGAGGGCGCAGGTTGCGGCGGGAGCGGACTGGATCGGGGTGGGGGACGCGGCGTGCTCGTTGATCGAGCCGCGGCACTACGAGGGCGCAGTGCTGGAGCATGAGAGGCGGCTGGTCGATGCGATCCACGGGATGGGGGCCAGGGTTTTAAATTCTTTTGTGGGACTCTCAATTTGATTTTGTTTTTTTGTTTTTAAAAAAAGCTGAAGCGTCCTCAAACCCTTCTCTTTTTTTTCAAATTCTCCCACCATGACCACCGCTCACCAGATAACCGTACAACAACTTCCGAAGAGGGAGCAGACCCTATTTCAGGGAATGTGCGAGCATTACGAGAAGCGAGGATTTAAGAAAGCGCTCGTATCCTCCACGAAGATTCTCGAAGGATTCCCGAACCACGCTGACACCCTCGCGATGCGCGGGCTGACCATGTACAGCGCACCTCAGGACGAAGGGGGTGACAAGGTGGAAGGCGTTGCTCTCATCAAGCGCGCCCTGGCTGAGAGTCGCCTGTCGAGTTTCATCTGCTGGCACGTTTACGGTCTTTACTATCGGGCAGAGCACCAGTGGGCAGAGGCCGTAAAGTGTTACAAGAGCGCTCTGAAGAACGCAGAGGCCAGGGGGGCTGATCAGATGCTGGTTCTCCGCGACCTCGCATTGCTCCAGGCCCAGCTGCGCGATTTCCAAGGTCTCCTCGAAACGCGGAAGAAGATAATGCACCTGAAACCGTCGATCGTTGGGAACGGCGTCGCTCTGGCGGTAGCTGCTCACCTTGCCGGGGACCGGGCAGGCGCGGCAGTGGCGATGGCGGTGACAGTGGAGGCGTTCCGCGCCGAGGCAGAGTCGCGGCGCACTTCCGCCGGGCCAGCGAAGCGCCAAGCCGACATCCAGGCGCGCCAGAACGCGTGGCTCGTCGACCGTCACGAACTCGGCGAGCTGCAGATGTTCCGCACGACGCTAATCGAGGATCTCTCTGGTCCAAAGGCTGCGATCGCTCACCTCGACCGCGCCGCACCGGAGATCGCGGACAAGCTCGGTCTCCGCGAACGCCGCGCCGCCCTCCTGCTGGCGTCCGGGCAGGCGAAGGAGGCCGAGCAGGCATACCGCGACCTCATCCGCATCAACCAGGAGAACGCCGCTTACCAGCGCGGGCTGATCCGCGCCATGGGCCTCGACGGCGAGGCTGCCTCGAGGCACTGCGCGGAGATGTGCTCGCAGTGGCCGTCGTCGTGGATGTGCCGCGTGATGCGCCTCGACTCGCTCGAGGGAGCCGCCTGGTCCGAGTTCCTCACGGCACTCCTCGTCGTGCAGTGGCGCAGGGGCGTCCCGTCGATGTTCCAAATGCTCAAGGCCTCCCTCTACCGCTCCGAAGCGACATCCCTCACGACGGGCGCCGTGGCCGAGGCCCTGCTCGCCGCCGTCGATTCGCCCTCGGGCAGGCTTCCCGGGGCCGGCGGTCCGGACCCCGAGCCCCCGACCTCGAAGCTGTGGGCACTCCACTTCGCTGCCCAGCACGCGTCCCACGTCGGGCAGACGGAGCGCGCCCTCGCCCTTATCGGCCGCGCGCAGGAGCACTCTCCGACCGTCGTCGACGTCCAGACGGCCCGCGCGAGGATCCTGCGCCACGCGGGCGACGCTGCCGGGGCGTCCGAGGCGTACGAGCGCGCGCGGAAGATGGACCTCGCCGACCAGTACCTCAACAGCCGCTCCTGCCGGTACCTGCTCCGCGCTGGCAAGGCCGACCAGGCGATCTCCATCATCGCGCTGTTCCTGAAGGAGGGTGCCGGCAGTCCGCAGGCCGTCATCGCAGACATGCAGTGCTCGTGGTTCGAGTACGAGCTCGGGCTGTGCTACGCGGGCCAGCGCGAGTTCGGCAAGGCCCTCCGCCGCTTCTCCCTCATCGAGAAGCACTACTCGGACATCTCCGAGGACCAGTTCAACTTCCACTACTACTGCACCCTCCGCAGGTACACACTCGGCACCTACGTCGCGCTCCTCCGCCTCGAGGACGAGCTCCTCGCCAGCAGGATGTACGTCAAGGCCGCCGTTGCTTTCATTCGCACTTACATCTCCCTCGACGATTCCCGCAAGAACCCTCGTCCCGCCTCCGTTGCCCCCGTGGCTGCCGCTCCCGTCGCAGCAGTCGTAACAGCAACAGCAGCAGTGGCGACGGCTCCCGCCTCTGCCCCGGCTGCCGCTACTGCCGAGGAAACCGGAAAGCTCTCAAAGGCTCAGAAAAAGAAGAAGAAGGCCGAAGAAGCGAAAGCACTCGCGGCCAAGCAGCAGCAACAACAACAGCAGCAGCAAGGAGGTAAGGGCAAGGAGAGGAAAGACGACGACGAGAAACCGAAGGAGCTCGAAGACCTCGATGGCCTGAAGCTTCTGGCGGCAGAGGATCCCCTGAAGGATGCCGAGAGGTTGGCTCACACCCTGATCGACTCTCCAGCCGTCGCCGCCAGGCTGCCCATCGAGGCCCACGTCGCGGTGTGCGAGCTGTTCGTGTGGAGGAAGAACCTGCAGCTCGCGGCGAAGGAACTCAGGGCGGCGAAGAAGTTGGACGCCCAGAGCCCCGAGGTTCTCAAGCTGTCCGTCCTCCTGTTCCACGAGAGCTCCCAGGCGCAGCCTGCAACCCTCGTGGACGTCCTCAAGGAAGAGCACGAATCGATCGCGGCGGGTGGCGCGACCGCTGTGGCCGTCGCAGAGGGGTTCCTGAAGTCCCACTCGGGATCCGCCACTCACGTCGCTGCAGTATCCGAGGCCCTCGCAGCCATCGCACCAGAGAAGAAGCAGGCCTGCCTCTCCGCCCTGCTCTCGCTCCCCGACTCCGCGAACCCGGCACCGCGTGCCCTCGACGCCTGGGAGAGGGTCTACAAGCTCTCCCGCGATGCCGCACTTGGCACGGAAGACGAGAGGGAGATGCTCAGGGCCAAGTGCCGCAGAATGTTCCCTTTGGCTGGGTGCTTCAAATCCGATAGGGACATTGCTGCTGAAACTGCTGCCACGGCATCGGCAGCCAAGCCCCAAGAAGAAGCTGCACCACCATTCTGAGACTCCGCAGCACGCCCATAATTCTCACCGAAAGTGCTGGAAATCTTCTCTTCCCCAAAATGACATGACGATTTATTTTTGGGGGTTAAAATCAAGTCTTCTCACCCACTCAAACAAAAAAACAGACCAATCGCGACCATTTCCATTCCAAACACACACACACACAATGCATCTTGATAGCGGACTGTCAAAAAATGAATGACAGACACCGACCACGTACCTTGCCAGCACGCGCGACCGGACCCCGTCCGTCGGCAGCACCGAGATGTACTCGGCCAGTGAAATCCCGTCTAATCGCGAAGTTGCCGCGATATCGCACATCCTCCGATACGTTTTTCTGTGTTTTGGGAGACAAATAAAGCGAAGAAAGAAAAATGGCTGGGACA
>JALNYR010000230.1 GCA_023229725.1 Dehalococcoidia bacterium
CAGTGAGATGGGGAGCAGCAATGCCAGTGCGCCCACGGTCAGTATGTCGAAGGTGAGGCGCCATCCGTACTCCGCGATGAGCGCCACCATGACCGGCAGCAGAAGGCCGCCGAGTCCGAATCCGGACAGTGCGATGCCCGTTGCCAGGCCGAGCCGTGCCCGGAACCAGTTGGCAACCCCCGTCACGAGCACCGTGGTCCCGCAGGAACTCATGCCCACGGCGAGGAGAGCGAAGGCGGCATAGAACATCGCGAGCGACGTCGTGTGGGAGAGCAGGAAGAGCCCCCCGGCGGTGAACAGTCCGCCGATGAATATGAGCCGCCTCGGACCCCATCGGTCGACGAACCTGCCCACCACCGGCTCGAGGAGCCCGGACTCGGCTCCTCGCAGCGACGCGGCAACGGATACGGAGGCATAGCTCCAGCCGAACTCCGCCACTATCGGGTCGAAGATGGCCGTGAAGCCGTAGACGATGATACCGCCGACATACAGCCCGACGATGACGGTTGCACCGACCAGCCACCAGCCGTAGAAGATTCGAGGTTCTCTTGCGTTCATAGGCAGCGTCGTGGCTTCACCGGCACCATTCGAGCTCGTCTCAGTTCGGGCGGAGATGGGTTCCCACCCAGCCCGTCAGCGCCGAGAAGGCACGGTGGGAACACCCTCGCGCATCGCCGCGGCTTCGAAGCGGGAGAACGATGTGCGACCCGGACAGGCTCTCATCGATGCGTGCCACGACCTGACCGGGAAGGAGAGTCTAGTACGGCGGCCGCGAAATTGCCAACGTTGACGGGAATCCGGAACGGTGTCTGCAGTACCGTCTAGTGCGGGAACATCAGCTCGGCGGCAATCCAGAACACAATCAGCGCGCCGACCAGGATGGGCACCAGGCCCAGGATAGACCGGTCTTTGCTCTTGAACACCGCTACCAGGGCCAGCACGAAGCCGAGCAACCCTACAACGGCGATGGCGGGGCTAGGCAAGGGGAACCTGACCTGCGTCTTCGCCCACATCAGGACGATGAAGGCGATGCCGAGCCACAGCGACCATCTGCCCGGCTTCGTCTTCGGTACGAAAGCAGCTTTCACGTCTATTCACCCGGAGCGAAGCGGCGGGTCGTCCAGTGTCGGGCGACCCGCCGCCGAAACTCACACTACTTCGGACTGCCGCGACTTCCTGCAGTCGGTCCCGTGCGTCTCTACACGCTGAGTTTGGCTACGTAGTCGCAGAACTCCGTGGTACTGGCGGTCCCGCCCTGGTCTCGCGTCAGGCATTCGCCGCGCGCGTAGGTCTGCCGCACCGCTGACTCCAGCTGTGCTGCCGCGTCGGCGAATTTGAGATAGTCGAGCATCATGGCGGCGCCCAGTATCATCGCCGTGGGGTTGATGACGTTCAAGCCGACGATGTCCGGGGCCGTTCCATGTACCGAGCCGAAGTACGCATAGTTGTCGCCGATGCAGGCGTTCGGCACGATGCCGAGGCCTCCCACGAGCGCGGACGCGCCATCGGCCAGGATATCTCCGTACTCGTTGGACATGACCACCACGTCGAACTGGTGCGGATTGAGAATCATCTGATAGCAGAAGTTGTCGATGATGAGGCTGTTGAACGACAGCTCGGGGAACTCCTTGCAGGTCTCCTCGGCAATCCTGCGGAACATCTCGTCGGACTCGAGCCCGTTGTACTTGCTTGCCACCGTGAGCTTGCCCGGTCCCCCCTTGCGCTTCCGGTCCATGGCTAGCTTGCAGGCACTGCGGCATATCCTCCGGGTGCCCTTCTCGGTGGTTATCTTGACCGCGAATTTGCCCGGTTCGTCCGTGTTCAGCGGGGTGCCGAGCTTCTCGCTGACCAGGCCCAGGGGGCGCAACTGTGCGATATCGCCTTCCCAACCCGCGGGGTAGAGGCCCTCGAGGTTCTCGCGGACGATGACGAAGTCGATGCCCGTTGGCTTGCGGGAGGAGGTCTTCAGCCCCTTGAAGTACTTCGCGGGTCGGATGTTGGCGTAGCATTCCTTGCCCCAGCGCAGGTAGCCGTGGACGCCGCGTATGCTGCGGGTCGAGCCCATGATGGAGCAGTCGGCCCCATCAATGGCGCGCTTCGCAGCCGCGGGGAAGATGTCGCCGTACCGTTTGGCTGCCTCTTCTCCGGTGACCGCCCACGAGAAAGTGATGGGCAGCCCCATCTTCTCCACCAGTCGAACGGTAGGAGTCACTACCTCCGGCGATGCGTCATCGCCGAGCACCACACACACTTTCCTGGAGTCTTTCACGGTGTACCTCCCTCTCTTGTATGCGGACTGCTTGCCCGTTCGGTGGGCCTCGTCGCGTGACCGCATGTTGTCTCGCGCCCGGACAGGGGCCACGAAGCGGCACAGACACATTCCAGGCTGCCTTCTTGTGGCGTTTGATTGCCGCGGAATGCTCCGCATAGCTTACTACAACGTGGCGGCAGCTTGCTCGTCGCCGGCGCTCTGACGCAGGGGGCGCTACTGCGGCAGGGCCGGCCGGCTGGAGCCAGTAGTTCAACGCGATGGGAATCGGGAATGGCGTTCCGGTCCTCGCATCGTGACGTTGACAAGGACACTGAGGGGACTATGATGGAATCAATACGCTGAAGCAGGTGGGGCCGGAGGCGTGCAGCCGGAGGTTGCGCCGGCTGCGAGGGGGGAGGTGTGGAGATGTCGAAGTCCTTGAAGTCCATCGTGACCATCGCTGTCTGGCTGCTGTTCATCAAGGGTACCCTGGGCGTGGTGGCCGGCTGTCTTGCACTCATGCTCAACAGGTATGAGCCGCTCGAGTGCGTGGGCATATCCTTCGTCGGCATTGCTGGACTGACCATGTGCGCTGTTGCGACCTGGTTCAGGAAGAAGCTCGACTAGCACGCCGGCGCCGGCTGTCGGCGCTTTGTTCTGCTGTGCACGCGGCGGAGAGCAGCGGGAACGTTGCGCCTGTCTGCGAGCAGGACTGTGCGCGTTGTGAACGCCGG
>JALNYR010000231.1 GCA_023229725.1 Dehalococcoidia bacterium
ACCCGAGATTCGTGAGTCCGTCAGCAAAGTGAGGGTCTGAGCCACCGTTGCGGATGATGACCTCCGGTTTGAACTCACGCGCGACCGGCTCCACTATCTCCTCAAACGCAATCCTGTAGGAATCGAGCCCCGCATACACGGGCATCGGGACGTTGATGGTGAAGCCCTTGCCCTCTCCCTGGCCGATGTCGTTCGCGAAGCCGACGCCGGGATAGAGTGTAGACGGATCCTGATGCAGGTCGACAAACAGGACGCGCGGGTCGGTGTAGAAGTACTCACACGTGCCGTTCCCCTGGTGCGCATCGGTATCGAGCACCATGACGCGCTTCAGTCCGTAGTGTTCCAGGAGGTACTTTGCGGCGAAGGCATTGTCGTTGTAGATGCAGAATCCCTCTCCGTAGTTCGGCTTGGCGTGATGGAGATTTCCTCCGATGCAGATGACGATCTCCTCACGCTCCTCCACGACGAGGGCCGTCGCTTTCTTCGCCTGGCCGATCGCAATCCTGGCGGCTTCCTCAAGCTTGCCCGGCCTCCCGCGGGGAAGGTTGTCGAGCGACTGATACCTGGGGAAGTCCATGCTGCCCGAGAAGACCTCACCGCGGTTTGCGGCGCGGAAGTAGGAGGTGCAGAAATCAATGTACTCCTGGCTGCAGATGAGCCGCAGGTCGGCCTCGGTGCAGGTGTCGGCAGCGACAATCCGGTAGTTCCCGTCCTCAGGAACGTACTTCTTGAGCACCTTCGGGAATACCTCGTAGCGATCACCACGGAACGGATGACCAACGCCGAAGTCGTATTCCTTCAACTCTTCCCTGTAGAGGATGCTGACCGTCATGCTGCCTCCTTTCGGTCTCCGCTGAGAAAGCGCGCGAGCACTTCCGTCAGCCGATCCATGTCCGCGACACGGACATGCTCATCCACACCGTGGATATGACTGTCGGGTCTGATCAGCCCAACGCCGAACGACTGTCCTCCCCATGGCCCGCACGCCGCGCCCGGCAACTCGCCGGACATCATGGCGCCGTAAAGGCCGCTGGCCCCGGTCACGTCCCGAATGATGCCGGCCATGACGCCGGCAGCGGGGTCGTCGCAACACGGCACCGGCGGAATGACGAACTCCCTCACCACCTCCCACTCCACGCCCGGGACACCTCGGAGCGTCCCAAGCAGCTCCTCGCGGGCAGTCTCCGCGCTCTCCTCCGGAAGGAGACGGCGGTCGATGCTGAACGTGCACAGGTCGGGCACGATGTTGCGAGCCAGGCCTCCCTCAATCAGGTTCACGTTCAGCCGGGGCTCCATCAGCAGCAGCCCGGTGTCCGGATGCGTCTCCACACCGGAGCGCCGCTCCAGCACCCGCTCCTTGAGTGCGAGGACGGCGGACACGAGGCGCGCCGCTCCTTCGACGGCATTCCGCCCGAGGTGAGCCAGGCCGGAGTGCACCGACACGCCGTGCACGGCGATGTCGAGCTGCAGCAAGCCAAGATTCGCAATGGTGACATACCCAAATGCGTTGTCCAGGCTCAGCACGTGGGGGCGAGTGCCTGGCTCCAGGAACGGAGTCAGGTACCTCAACTGAGACACCTGATGCGTCTCCTCGTCCATCGTCACGAGCGCCGACACGTCATATCGAAGCTCGCTGCCGCGCAGCCGCCACAGCGCAGCAAGGAGCGTCGCAATCGAACCCTTCATGTCGGCTGCGCCGCGACCGTACACGCATCCGCCGGCGACACGCGGCGTGAACGCATTCCACCCCTGCGCGGGCACGACGTCGATGTGAGAGTAGACGAGCAGCCTTTCCGCCCGCTCCCGCCGCCGGTGGCACACGAGCGCCATCCGGGCATCGAGGCCGTCAGCGGCTTCCCGAGGTATCTCGACACGAGCCACGTCGCACCCCACCCTCTCAAACAGGGTCGCGAGGTACGCCATGGCCTCGCGGCACCCCGTCCCATCTGCGGCACTTGTGTCGAACTTGATGAGCCGGCAGAGTACGTCTACGTAGTCCATGTACGGGCACGCTATTCTAGCCGATTTGCGGAGCAAAGCCCATCTGAGCAAATGGACACGACGGGCGCGTTCAGGCTGCGGGAGCGGTTCCAACCGCCTTGACCGTCGCTGCAACACGCTCCAGAAGCTCGGGCAGGTTCCACCCCGTCGCCGCCGAGATCGGCACGAAATCGGGCCGAGAGAGATTGAGACGGTCCCGAACCGCCGCGAGGTCCTCTCCGGTCGCGCCACCCTGCAAAAGGTCCACCTTGTTCAGCGCCGTGACAATTGGGCGCTGGCTGAGCCCAAGCTCAGCGAGGACACGTTCCACGGTCGCATGCTGGCGTGCGGCATCCCGATGTGTGATGTCCACCACGTGCAGCAGCACGTCCGCCTCGCCGATCTCTTCCAGCGTCGTGCGAAACGCCGCCACGATGGAATGAGGCAGCTTGTGTATGAATCCCACGGTGTCGGTGAGAAGCACCGAGACTCCGTCGGGCAAGCGGACCTTCCTCGTCACGGGGTCAAGGGTCGAGAACAGCTTGTCCTCGACGATAACGCCGGCCTGGCTCAGTGTATTGAAGAGCGTGCTCTTTCCTGCGTTCGTGTAGCCGACAAGTGCGACCAGTGGCACGCCTTCCGTGCGCCGCCGCTGTCGATACACCTCTCGGTGCTGCCGGACATCATCGAGCTCATCCTCCAACCGCTTGATGTGGTGCCGGATCTGCCGGCGGTCCGTCTCAAGCTGAGACTCGCCAGGTCCACGAGTACCGATGCCACCCCCGAGCCGTTCGAGGTGTTGCCAGCGTCCCACCAGCCGGGGAAGAAGGTACTGATGCTGCGCCAACTCGACCTGCAGCTTACCCTCCTTCGTGCGTGCCTGGCGGGCGAAGATGTCGAGAATGAGCGCCGTGCGGTCGATGACGCGCACGTCGAGAGCCTCCTCCAGCGTATGCTGCTGGCGCGGCGACAGTTCGTCATCACAGACGAGAAGACCATAGTTCA
>JALNYR010000052.1:0-6052 GCA_023229725.1 Dehalococcoidia bacterium
TGCCTGCCGTGCCGAAGGAGTGCCCGAGGGTGCGGTGGAGTTCGTTGAGTCCACCGACAGGTCGCTCGTCATGCAGTTGCTTCGCATGCGCCAGTACGTGGACCTCGTCATCCCCCGCGGCGGGGCCGAGCTCATCCGGCTGGTCGCGGAGAACGCGACGATGGCGGTCGTCACCGGCGGCATCGGCGTGTGCCATGCCTTCGTTGACGAGAGCGCGGACGCAGACATGGCGCTCAGGATTGTGAACAACGCGAAGGTGCAGCGGCCGACCGTCTGCAACGCGCTCGACTGCGTCCTGGTGCACCGCGGCATCGCGGGCCGCTTCCTGCCGCAACTGCGTGAGATGTGGCGGAAGGCGGGCGTCCAGATGCGATGCGACGAGGTCTCGCTGAGGATGCTTGACGGACCGGACGGCAACCTGGTTGTGGCAGCGCGCGACGATGACTGGGGCAAGGAGTTCCTCGCCCTCGTGGCGGCCATCAAGGTTGTGGCCGGCCTGGACGAGGCGCTGGCGCACATACGGCGGTTCGGTTCGGGGCACTCGGAGGCGATAGTCACCGAGAGCTACGGTTCGGCGAATCGATTCCTGACCGAAGTAGACGCAGCCTGCGTATACGTGAACGCAAGCACGCGCTTCACCGATGGGTCGCAGTTCGGCCTCGGCGCCGAGCTCGGCATCAGCACTCAGAAGTTTCACGCCCGGGGGCCGATGGCGCTGGAAGAAATCACCAGCTACAAGTGGGTCGCACTCGGGACGGGACAGATCCGCGAATAGGGCTCCGGTTGCCCGGGGGCGACGTCGCGTGACTACTTCAACTCGCGCATCACCTGGCGCTGAAGTTGAAACAGCTTCTCGATTCCCGTCTGTGCTATCCCGAGGAGAGCATCGGCGTCGTCCTTCGTGAACGGGCGGTGTTCGGCGGTCCCCTGGATTTCGACGAACTCGTTCTTGTCGGTCATGACGACGTTGAAGTCCACCTGCGCTCTGAAGTCCTCCTCGTAGCAGAGGTCAAGCAGGCGCACACCGTCGACGATGCCGACGCTGGTGGCGGCAATCATCTTGGTGATGGGGTTGCCACGCACGATTCCGTTCTTGCGGATGCGGTGGAACGCCTGACAGAGGGCCACGTAGGCGCCGGTGATTGCGGCCGTGCGCGTTCCACCATCCGCCTGAATGACATCGCAGTCCACCGTCATCGTACGCTCCCCGAAGGCGGTCAGATCGGTGCACGCCCGCAGACTTCTGCCTATGAGTCGCTGTATCTCGTGGCTGCGGCCTGAATCGCGCTCGCGAGGCGTCCGTGTGAGCGTGGAGCGCGGCAGCATCGAGTACTCCGCTGTCACCCAGCCCTCTCCGGAACCCTTCAGAAATGCGGGCACCCGGTCTTCCATCGTCACCGAGCAGAGTACGATGGTCTTGCCGAGCTCGATGAGCACTGAGCCCTCGGCGAAGCTCTGGTAGCCGGGCGTCATGCGGATGGGGCGAAGCTCGTCGTCGGCGCGGTTGTCAATCCTTGCCATGCACGCTCCTGTCAGAGGGGTTCTTCACGAGAAATTGACATTCAACTGCTACGCTGTCGTCCTCGTGTGTTGATATGGTAAACGCGGTTGGGCTATCATGTAAAGCTGACTTTTCGGGAGGTCATAGCTTATGCGCAACTCCAGACACATTCGCCTGTTCGCCGCGATGCTCTCGCTCCTTGTGCTTGGCACAGTGGCGCTAGTTCCTGCCGCGGTTCTTGCCCAGGACGCCGAGGACACGATTCCGGAGATACCGGACCAGCTCTTCGCGAATGCCAAGTTCCCGTCGATGACGGGTTCAGCGGATTCCACCTTCAAGTTCGAGGTGGAGTTCACCTTTCGCACGGGCGATCCGGTTGGCCGAGCCTTTGACCTGACGGTCTCCGGCCCGACCGGCTGGCTCACGTACATCGCTGAGTCAACCTACAAACTGGACAGCCAGATATCCGCCATCTTCCTGGAACCCTACTCGGTGAAGACGCCGATCGTCGTCGTTGCGGTGGCGCCTTTCTGGCTCTATCCGGAACCGGGCGACTATCCTCTGGAGTTGCTGGTCTCTTCCGGCGACCTCAAGCAGACGGTGAGCCTGACCGCGACGATCACGGCTCGGTATGGCCTGACTGCCGAGACCACCAGTGGCCTTCTCAATACGAAGACGACCGCCGGCAAGGCGGCGAAATTCGGTGTCAACGTCACCAACACCGGCACCGCGGGTCTGGACAAGGTCACGCTCTCCTCGACGACTCCGACAGGCATCGCGAGCGAAGAGTGGCAGGTCGCATTCGACCCTGAGACCATCGAGAACCTTGCCGCCGGCGATGCGGTTGAAGTACAGGTGTCGATTACACCGCCGTCGAAGACGGTGGCCGGCGACTACATGGTGACACTCAACTTCGATGGCGACCCGGCGCTGTCTTCAGAGCCGCCCGCGCTCGACATGCGCGTGTCGGTGGCGACGAGAACCGCGTGGGGCATCATCGGCGCGCTGATTGTCGTCGTCGTTGTCGGCGGGCTCGTGTGGGCATTCCGAGCGTTCGGACGGAGGTAAGCCGTGGCACAGCTCGTTGTCGAGACCACGGATCTGACCAAGAAGTACGGCACGTTCACGGCCGTCAACCGGCTGAACCTGAAGATCGAGGAAGGCGAGGTATTCGGCTTTCTCGGCGCCAATGGGGCCGGGAAGACGACCACGATGCTCATGCTGCTTGGTCTGACCGAGCCTACTTCGGGAACCGCCCGCGTGTGCGGCATGGACCCTGCCAGAGAGCCGCTCGAAGTGAAGCGGCTCGTCGGGTATGTGCCCGAACGCGTCGGCTTCTACGAGGAACTCACCGCGAAGCAGAACCTTCGCTACACTGCGGACTTGAACCGGATCAGGCGTGCCGAGGCCGAAGACAAGATAACCTCGCTGCTCGGCTCCGTTGGGTTGGGCGAGGTCATGGACCATCCCGTCGCTACGTTCTCGCGGGGCATGAAGCAGCGCCTGGGCCTCGCGGACGTGTGGCTGAAGGACCCGAAGCTTGCGTTTCTCGACGAGCCGACAACCGGCATCGATCCCAACGGCATCGACGACATCCTGAAGCTCATCTCAAGCATGGCGAAGCGCGGCATCACCATCATCTTCTGCTCACACGTGTTGCCGCAGGTGCAGAAGATTTGCTCGCGTGTCGGCATCCTGTCCAAGGGGAACCTTGTGGCGGACGGGCCGATCGACCGGCTCGGCCGTGACGCCGCCGCGGCGGGCCGCTACAGGATGGAGGCGGAGGTTGAAGACCTCAAGGCTTCGGTCGTAGAGGCGGTTCGGAAGACCGAGGGCGTGGAAGAGGTGGAGGCCACCGGCAACATCCTGGTGGTGACGGCACGCAGCGACATGCGCGGGCAGATCTCGCGTGCAATCATCGATAGCGGCGGGTTGCTTCTCGGCATGAAGATCGAGGAGTACAACCTGGACAAGATCTACAAGCGATTCTCGAAAGAGGCCTGAACAGCATGTATGCCGTATTTCGAAAAGAGATAGCGGACCACCTGACCAGCAAGAGGTTCATCATCCTGTTTGCGCTCGTGTTCTTGTCGGCAGTGTTTGCCATCTACATCGCCATCCAGACCATCCGGAGCATGGTCGACCCGACCACGGAGTTCATCTTCCTCAAGATATTCACGACGTCGAGCAGCAACCTGCCGTCGTTCCTGTTCTTCCTCTCCCTCTTCATCCCGATCGTCGGAATCGCCCTCGGGTTCGACGCAGTCAACAATGAACGCAACTCCGGCAACCTCAGCAGACTGATGTCGCAGCCCATCTACCGCGACTCGGTCATCAACGGGAAGTTCCTCGCCGGGCTGGCAGTGCTGTCCATCATGATTGTCGGCGTCGTCCTCATCGTTGCCGGCCTGGGGCTGCGCATCGTGGGTGTGCCCCCGACGGGCGAGGAAGTGGTGCGGATTCTGGGCTTCGTGGCCATCAGTATCCTGTACGGCGGTTTCTGGCTGGCGCTCGCCGTCCTGTTCTCCGTGTTCTTCCGGAGGACCGCGACCTCGATGCTCGCATCGCTGGCCGTGTGGATTGTGTTCTTCTTCTTCCTGAGCGTCATTGCGGGCGCGATTGCGGATGGGGTGGTGCCGGTTGACTCCAATTCCAGCATCGAGGACTTCACGCGCAACGCAACTATCGAGGGGGCGTTGTCGCGGATATCGCCGTGCACGCTGTACGGCGAAGCCACGATGGGGCTGCTGACGCCGGAATTGGGGACGCTGAATCCGGCCATGCTCATCGTCAGCACCTACTCGGGCCGCATGTCGAATCCCCTGCCGCTTGAGGAGAGCCTCATCATCGTATGGCCGCAGATAGTGTCGCTCATCGCGCTGAGCGTCATCTGCTTCGCGATTTCGTACATCCGCTTCATGCGCGAAGAGATACGCTCAATCTGAGGCTTTGCCTTGTTCGCGAGGGCCGTTGTTGACGGGCCCGCCGGGAATGCCGGCGGGCCCGTTTGTATACAGGTGCCGGGCTTTGCGATATGATGTGCCCGCGACGGCGGTCTCTTGTGGGGCGGACCCGGTCGCTTTTGTCCGTCGTTTCACGACAAGGTCCCGCATGATGGCGCTGCAATTGGTGTGAGCATGATGGAACTCGCGGCGATTGTGGCGGGCTACCTCATCGGCTCTCTGCCGTTTTCCTACGCAATTCCCAGGCTGCGACTGGGCATCGACATCAGGAGCGTCGATATCGGCAATGTCGGCGCCGGCAGCGTGATTCGTACCGTGGGGCTTCGCGAGGGCATCGCCGCGCTGATAGGGGATGTCGGCAAGGGCACGGCGGCGGTCCTGCTGGCCGGTGCCATGGAAGTGGGCATCGTGTGGATACTTGGCGCCGGCTTCGCAGCAGTGCTCGGCCACATCTTCCCCGTGTACATCGGCTTCCGCGGGGGGCAGGGCGTGGCAACCGCCATTGGGGTGTTCGGCGCACTTGCTCCCAAGGCGATGGGTCTCACTCTTGCCGTCATGGGCATCGTCCTGTTGCTCAACATCCACACCGGGGCTTCCCGGCGGTTGTTCCTCACTGCCGCGTGTGCGGCTCCGGTTCTGCCGGTGCTCATCTACGTGGTGTATCAGTCGTGGCTGCTGGTCCTGTATGCCCTTGCCCTGATCGGCTTCGTCGCGTTCCGCAATCGCGAGCGCTTGAGACACCCGCGGTCGATAACGCGCCGCCTGCTCGGAGAAACCGATGGCCGGGAGCAAACGTGACAGCAAGAGGAGACACATGGACACCGGATACGATTTGAGATTCATGGTCGGACGGCAGGTTTCCTCGAACCTGCGCCGGGACATCGGCATGGTCGGGCTGGTCTGCATCATGATCGGCCTCAACATCGGCGGGTCACTCTTCATGCTGACGACCGTTGCGGCGGGACTGACCGGTCCCTCCCTCATCATTGCCCAGTTGGTGTCCGCGGCGCCGATACTCCTCAGTCTCCCGGCGTACATGGCGCTATCGTCGGCGCTTCCAACCACGTGCGCCAACTACCAGTATGCGAAGCTGTTCTCGCGTCCCCTCGCCGTTGCCGCGTGGATGGTGCTCTTCATCGCAATCCCGCTCGGCATGCTGCCGCTGTTCGCCGTCGCGACCGCCAAGCTGCTGGCGGTCCTCATTCCCGGACTGGCGGTCACGGCGTGGGCGGTCGGCGTGATGACGGTGCTGTTCGTGATCAACGTGCTTGGCGTGCGTCTCGCCACGCAGACCCAATTCGTGGGAGTGGCCATCCTGCTGGCGGCGTTGCTCACCTTCATCATCGGCGGCGCTTCCTCAGTTGAGATGTCGAGGCTCACGCCTGAGTTCGTAGGTGGACCCGTGGGATTGCTGGGCGCATCGGCCCTGCTCTACACGCTGCTGGCCGGCGGACTCTTCGGCATCGAGATGGGCGATGAGGTGCGCGATGCGAGGAGCGCGATTCCGCGTGCTCTGGTCGTCAGTATCCTCATCGTGCTCGGGCTCTACATACTCATTGAGACAGTTGCCGTAGGGGCTGTCGGCTGG
>JALNYR010000052.1:6062-16130 GCA_023229725.1 Dehalococcoidia bacterium
ACAGCTCTCAAAGGGGACGCTCGGCGACGCGGCCGGCGCGTTCCTTCCCGGCTTCTGGCTGGGCTTCTTCGTGATAGGTGGCGGCATCATGGCCAGCACGACTACTATCAACCTGACGCTCGCCGCGGCCGGAAGGTACGCGCTCGCGTTCTCGTTCGATGGGTACTTTCCGCGCGTCTTCTCGCATGTCAGCGAGCGGTTCGGCACGCCGCACAACGGCCTGGCGCTCATATACGCGCTGACGATTGCCGCGCTGCTCTTCAACCCGCCACTGATGACGCTCGGCGCTGTGCTCAACTTCGGGCTGCTATTCATGGTGACGCTCGTCGTGTGTGGTGCGGTGCGAGTGTTGCGGCGACACCCCGAGGTGTTCGCGCAGTCGACCGTTACGGTGAGACCCCGTCTGCTGGTTGGAGCGTCGATTGCGGCGGTCGCCTTCAATGTCGTGTACATGGCGGTGCTCGCGGTTGCTCTCAAGTGGACATTCCTCGTCTTCGTCGCCGCTATCCTGATTGGGCTGGCGCTCTACTATTCGCGCAAGCGCGGCTTGTGGCGATGAACGAGGCGCACCGCGCGTCGAGAATACTGGCGGCACGAGATGTGGCGTGTGGTAGCGCTCTATGGCGCGGGTGCGTCGGCGGCCGGAGCCCGGATGCCGGTCCGGACACTCAGTCCATGCCCGTCAGTGACGAGTTCGATGGTACCGCAGTCCTGCGTCGTCAGCACCGCTGCGCCTGAAGCGGCCAGCGCCTCCAGAACGCTGGGATGCGGATGCCCGTAGCGGTTCTCTGCTCCGACGGACACTATGGCGACGTCAGGGTTGACCGCAGTGAGGAACTGCGGGCACGCTGACGTGTTGCTGCCGTGGTGAGGCACCTTCAGAACGTTTGCCTGCAAGGCTGCCCCGCGGTGCAGGAGCGTGACCTCCCGTTCCGCCCTGATGTCCGCGGCAAACAGGAAACTGACGTCTCCGTAGCTGAGCCGCAGCACCACGCCGTTGTTGTCGTCGGCGTCCGGCACTCCCGCCGCCACAGAGGCGGCCGGATTGAGTATCGTCAGACTTGTTCCGTCTCCCAGCGAAAGCTCCTGGCCGGCTGTGGCGTGCTCGCGTGTGGCGTTGGAATCAGCTATGCGCCGCTCCCATTCGGCCGACGGCAGGGACGCCGACTCGACAGGGGAATCGAGCACAAGGCCGACGTCGTAGCGCTCGACGACGGAGAGCAAGCCTCCAAGGTGGTCTACGTGTGGATGTGTGGCCACAACAACGTCGATGCTTCTGTCCCAGAACGGCAGATACCGGTCCACGAGCGTGCACGTCTGCTGACCATCGGCACCCCCATCGATGAGTACCGTCCTGCCCGTGGGGGTTACAACCAGGGTTGCGTCACCCTGCCCAACGTCGAGGAAGACGACGTGAAGACGCCCATCCGGCGCAGAGAGGACGGCTGACCACACCAGCACGGCAGCCATCGCCAGCGACGGCAATGCCCAGCGAGGCACGACCGGACGAGTCAGTGGTGATGGAGCCGGAGGGGCGTGGCGTTCGTCGTCTGGCCGCCGGGAACGCTGCCACAGAACGGCGGCGGCGACGAGGACAGCGTAGTATCCTGCGATGAACCCGTCTGCCCAGGCCTGAGTCCCGGTTGTAGCCACGGAGATTGAGGACAGCGCCTCGACGACGCCGATGATGCACGAAAGGAACATCCAGGCAACCCAGGCGAACGGAGTTACGAGGATGGGAGAGGCAAGTGCAATGACGGCGGCGGCCGACGCTGAGGCCAACGCGAAGGGAAGGATGGGCAGCGTGAGCAGCGATGCCGGCACGCCCACCAGCGATATCTGGCCGAACGTTCCGGCGGATGCCGGCCACACTGCAACGGTGGCGGCGATAGTGGCGGCGGTGATGTCCGCGGCTGCTCCCGCCTGGATGGGCGGCATGCGAGTGTGCCTCTGGACCCAGTCGAGGCACCGGACGAGTAGTGCACGTATCGGGCCGTAGAGCAGAACCAATCCTCCCATAGCGAGGACGCTGAGCTGGAATGATGTCTGCCACAGCACCTGCGGTTCGATGCCGACCATGACGGCGGCTGCCAGCGCGAGTGCCGTGGGCGCGTGTCTCTGCCGTCCGGCGAGTTCGGCGAGAAGAAAGACCGTCAACATGATGGCCGCCCTCACGACGGGCGGCTTCATGCCGGTGAACAGCGCGTAGGTCCAGAGAGCGACGATGCCGAGACAGACGTACAGGTAGTGTCTGCGACCCGCTGCGGCGAGGATGACTGCCAGCACCGCGGCCGCAACGACGGCGAGGTGCAGTCCGGAGATTGAGAGCAGGTGTACGGTGCCGGTACGCGTGAAGGCGTCCATCACGGCGTCGGGCAGGCGTCCTCTGCGGCCGAGCAGGAGCGATTGTGCGAGCGACGACTCCGGCTCGGGGAGCGCCCTTGCCATCGCATCGCCGAGCCTGCGGTTGAGCGACAGCAGGGTACTTGTCACCGTGCGGCGGTTCCCGGTTGGAACGACGCTGATGCCCTGGCAGAACAGGGTCGAGTACACGCCCTGGCGGGCGAGATAGGCGGCGTAATCGAAGTCGCCGAGTTGTCGCGGTTCTTCGAGCGAGCCGTGCAGCGAGACCGTGTCACCGTAGTGCAGGGGCCGGGGGTCAGGCGTCGTGACGAGGACCCTGCCCTCGACGGGCCGGAGTCCGTCGCTCTGCTCGACGTGGACGTCGTCCAGCAGGACCTGCGTGTAACGACTGCCCTGCTCGGGCTCCTCGGCCACCACGGCTTGAATGGTGACGGGTTCTGACCCGTTCCAGGACGAAACGAATGCGTTCCAGTCTTCGGGAATCGATTCGTCATAACGAATTGCGCCGAGGAGCGCGAATGCACCGACACAGGCGACCAGCAGAGCCACGGTGGTGCGTGTCCGGTTGGAGAGGAGGAATGCGAAGCCGACGACCGGGCACAGGACGGCCGCCCACAACGGGTCGCGTGTGGCGGCGATCGCGACACCCGCGACGAAGGCACAACCGGCGGCGAGCAGCCACATCGTGCGCGCTATCCCGTGACGGTGACGCAGTCCTTCAGGTTGTCGAAGATGGTGCTGCCTATCCCCGGGACGAGCATCAGTTCCTCCGTGTGCGTGAAGTCGCCGTGCTGGAGCCTGAAATCGACAATCGCCTGTGCCTTGTCGGGGCCGATGCCCGGCAACGCTTCGAGCAACCACGCTTCAGCAAGGTTGATGTTCACCTTCTGTGCGGGCGAGCCGGCGGATGACGGACCGATTGTCACAGCAAGGGTCACGGATGGAGAGTCGATCCCCGCTCCCGTGAGCGCGAGCAGGTCGGCGAGAGCCGTGTCGCTGTCGACGGTGTAGAGTCCCGGGTGCTCAACATCGCCGGTGATTGCCACGCAGACGGTGTCTGTCCCGATGGCGGAGAGGTCGGGCTGCAGCAGGACGGGCGTGAACCTCTCCGCCTGAAGGTGAGGAGCGAGACAGCAGAATCCGACAACGACTGCCGTGATGGCAGTCACGACATACACGCGGGTGCCGGTCTCAGAGCCCATGGCTCCAGAGAGCCTTCTTCAATCGGCGCCCGGTGCGGTAGAATGCGCGTATGGGGAGCGAGACGCGAACTATCACCGTCAACCGCAAAGCTTACCATGACTACACCATAGGCGACACGTATGAGGCCGGCATCGTGCTGCAGGGCTCGGAGATAAAATCCATCCGGGCGGGGCACGTCAACCTGAAGGACGCCTACGCGCGGGTAGAGAAGGATGAGCTGTGGCTGATGAACTGCCACATTGCGCAGTACGACGCTGCCAGCTACCACGGGCACGAACCCGACCGGCCGCGCAAGCTTCTGTTGCACCGCAAGGAGGTCCTGGAACTTGCGGCGCTGACGCAGCAGAAGAGTTTGACGCTCATTCCCGTTCGACTGTACATTAAGGGTGGTATCGCCAAAGTGGCGCTGGCAGTGGGGCGTGGCAAGAAGCTCTACGACAAGCGTGAGAGCATCGCCAAGCGTGACGAGGAACGGGAACTTGACCGCGTCATGAAGGAGCGGAGGAGGTAGCGGCCGGCGGCTGTGGCGAGCCATGCAGGCATGGGGGCGCGTGGTTTCGACAGGGGAGGGCCTACAGGATTGCAGGCTGAGGCGCCATCAACCTCATTAATCAGGTGGCAAACAACAAACGAGAACGATCTAGTTCCCGTCGCGGCCTAAGTAAGGTTGCGCGTCCACCTCAATCTCTCTCCGGTGGGTTGAGAGTGGGCGAGACAATGCCGGGGTGCCCTGGATGTGGGCCAGCGACGTCCGGGAAAGAGAAGCTGGATGGCCTGATCGAACTCGGTCGGCGGACGACGGTCAGGCGACTAATTGGCGACCGACTAAGCCTGTAGCACATTCTGGCAACCCTTTTCTGGACGGGGAGTTCGACCCTCCCCCGCCTCCACCATTTCTTCCGCTATTTGTCGGATTCAATCAGTCGTGTATCGTCGCTGATGCACCGCGCCACCCGGGTGGGCGGACACGGAGGTCCGCCCCTACATCCGGACACCACATCCACCACCGCGGGCACGCAGCCGCGTGCCCCTACAGGAGACCGCCGCCCCCCCCCCGGGCAGGCATGGGAGCCTGCCGCTACACCGAATTGCCGCTGTTCTCCCTGCCTCTGTGGGAGATGGCGGTGGTGCGTGTAGGCAGCAACGATGGGCGTGTGATGAGGCGATGGCGGGCGAGGCATGCCTCGCCCCCACAATAGCGCACCACCCCGCAGCGGGTCGGTGTGAGACTCGACCCCACAGAGGGAGAGGCTCCCGACCACTACCTGTCGCCTGTTCTGCTGACATATACTCTGGTCGTCCGGACAATCGCAGCGCGGCCTGGACGCGCCTGCGACATGAACGATGACGGCTCAAGAGGTATCGTGTGAAGTCGCGGTGGTTGGCGGCGGACCGGCCGGGGCCACCGTGGCGGCGGAGCTTGCTCGACGGGGGGTCGATGTGGTCCTCCTCGAGAGGATGCGAGTCCCGCGCCGGAAGTGCTGCGCCGGCGGCCTGACCATCGCGGCGGCCGGACTTCTGCCCCCCGTGACCCTGTCCGTCATCGAGAAGCAGATTCGGAGCATCAGGGTGTCATCGGTTGACGGCAAAAGCACTGAGTGGTCCTCCGACAGTCCGTTCATGTACACGGCGAGCCGGGAGCGGCTCGACGCTGTTCTCTGGGAAGAGGCAGCTCGCTGCGGAGCAAGGGCGCTCGATTGTCACGACGTGCTGCGCATCGAGCAGACCACCGAGAGCGTGGTGCTGACGTGCGCTGACCTTGCCGTACGCTGTCGCGTCGTTGTTGGAGCCGATGGTGCGACCGGAATCGTTGCCGGCTCGGTGTTCCCGGGACGCCGCCGACACGTTGCCGTCGGCGTCGCGCTTGAGTATGAGCGGGAATCCGGGGTCGACGCTCAGCGCTCCGAGAGAGTGGAGCTGGTTGTCGGTCTGCCCGGCCGCACCTACGGCTGGGTCTTCCCGAGGCGGGATGTGGTCTCCGTGGGCATCGAGATACACGGGCGACTCAGAGAGAGAGAGGCTGCGCTTGAGCACGTCTGTGCAGTTGCGGGCATGCAGGGAAGACGCGTTGCCTACCGCGGCGTGCATCCCATCCCCACGGTGGTTGGCAGGCATGCGCAGGTCGTTTCAGGCCGTGTGCTGCTCGTGGGAGATGCTGCCGGACTGTGCGACCCTCTCACGGGGGAGGGCGTTCGACATGCCCTGCTGAGTGCGAGACTTGCCGCGGACGCCATCGTGCCGGCGTTGCAGACTGGACCCGCGGCGCTGCAGGGGTACTCGGCTGCAATCCACGAGACGATTGTTTCCGAGCTGAGGACGGCCATGGTGCTGCTGCGCTTTCTCTTCCGGCTTGAGCCCGCTGCTCTCTTCCTGCTGCAGCATGACGCCCGGGCGCGCCGGGCGGCTCTCGCGCTCCTCAAGGGCGACATGACATATCATGAACTGCTGTGGCGTGTGGGTGGAGTACGTGGATTCGCCGCGCTGCTCGGGGGAAGGGCAGAATGAGGCCGGGAGAGCGAGTTGCAGGTTAGAAAGTTACAGGTTACAGGTTGGGAAGCTGAAGGTTCGCCGCCTCGCCGGGTCGGTACGGGGACCGACCCCTACGAGAGGGGAGCGTGCGTTTGACAACGGTGGGCGCGTAATGACCGGATTGCGGGAGGGTCTGAGACCCTCCCCTACAGCAGAACTGAGGGATGCGTGATAGCGGTAGCGGCGGGCGTGCAACAACCGGATGTCGGGCAGGCGTGGGAGCCTGCCCCTACAGGAGACAGGCGTGCGAAATACGGGGACACCATGCACCTGATTGGCTCAGAGCGATCAGACGATGATGTCCCCGTATTTCCGGCGGGCGGACACGGAAGTGAGGTAGAGTGAGACAGACACGCTACTATCGTTCGGGGGTGATGCTCCTCGTGAGCGGCGTCGCCATCCTCGCAGCCTCGCTGCTGTTGCTGCGCTCCGCCCCCGGTGCGTCCACCGGTATCGCACTGCTGGTACTGGGGGCAATCATGCTCGTGCTGGGCGACTCGCGACCGCGCGTGTCGCCGGAGCTGGCGCAGCTCCTGCTGCACGCCGGGTACGACAACCTGGCGCGGTTGCTGGAGGAACTCGGGCTGCGCAGCGCCGCAGTCTACCTCCCGTCGTCGTTGTGCCACGGTGTGCCGCGTGCGCTCATCCCGCTCAGTGACAAGAGTCTCGTACCCTCGTCGCTCGCCATCGGCGAAGACCGTCTCATCGCCCGGTTCAGCGATGCGCCGGATGGTGTCGGGCTGCTCGTCAGCACTCCCGGAACGCAGACGTTGCGACTGTTGCCGTCCGGGGTCGGAACCTCGATGGACGAGCTGAGCGCCAGCGTACAGATGCTGACCGCGGGCACACTCGACCTCGTCCGCAGTGCCGAGTTGCACGAAGTAGACGGAGTTGTCTCGGTGGTGTACCGGGGCGTGAGCGAAGACGGCGGAGCGCCCGCCATGGCGGTGTATCAGACGCTGGGCAGCCCGCTGGCTGCGATAGCGGCCACGCTCACCGCCGAAAGCCGGCAGCGGCCGGTGGTCATCGAGTCCGAGACCGCCAGCGGGGACACACTGACGGTGCGCCTGCGAGTGATGGCATGAACAGCTCGCTCTCCGTGACGGACCGCTACATCCTCGCGCTTGCCGCCCTTCTTCTGGGCACAAGCGTGCTGTTCGCATGGTCAGGGGAGACCCGCACGCAAGTGTTCTTCAGTGTGTATCTCATCGAAACGCTGGCGTTCAACCAGCTGTCCGTGATGCTGAGCCGCCGAGCGCGTGGCTGCACGGGGCGGGTGGAGCGAGTGCTCGTTGCCTGCTTCGTCGTACTCGTCCTGTGGGAGGTTGCGCGCATCGTGGGAGCCATGTAGGTGAACACGGGCACGGAGGCGGGTTGCAGGCCGGCGCGGCGCCGCCGCGGCGGTCGGGTGCTGTCCGCCATCGTGTGCGTTGGGGTGCTGCTGTGTTCCGGTTGCTCGGCAGCGGCCCCGGCAACGCTCGTGCCGCACGAGAATCCCGCCACTGCTGGCGCCCGCTACAGCCCCGGCGCGCTGTTCCTCTACGTTGGTAGGGCGCTGCAGGAGCTTGCCCTGGGTGAGTACGGCACCGCGCAGGAGATGCTGTCGCAGGTGGGCGCCGACGAGGCACACGTGCCTGAGGCGCTGCGGCGTATCTGCGTACGCTACGTGGAGCTGTGCGATGAACTGGCTCGGACTCTTGACGACCTTGACGCTGCGCTCTCGGCGGCCGAACGCCTGCTGGAAACCAACGAGACGGCGCCGGCCCGTGCTCAACTCGAAGAATCGCGGCAACTCATCGACGTCGCCGGAGAGCAGCTGAATTCGCTGGAGAGCGCAACCGACGAGGCGCTGGCGCTCGCCGGCCGGTACGGGACGGGCGCGGCCCGCGCGGCTGTGACCGAAGCGAAAGCCCGACTGGATGAGGCCATGCAACGGCTGCGCGAACTCACCGCCGAGTATCTGAAGAGGCTCGACGTCGACTCAGAGCAACTGGAGCGCCGCGGTGCGCTCGAGATGCCTGCGTTGACGTGCACGGCCGGCGCGGATGCGGTCTGGGTCGGCGAGGACGTGATTGCCCGGGGCGCGCTGTCCACGCGCCGCGGGCCGCTCGGCGGGCGCACCGTACAGCTGCTCGTCGACGGCGTGCCGACCTACGAGGCCGTCACGGACAGCGGCGGAGCGTTTCTCGTACGGGTCACGACCCCGTTCTCGTACGCACCGCGGCTGACTCTGCAGGCGCGCTTCGCACCGCAGAACGCTGATCTCGACCTTGTCCAATCGGCTGCAAGCGTGCCGGTTGTTCTCACGGTCCGCTACTACGAGTCGGTCATCGATGTTGACATCCCCGGCGAGTTGCATCCCGGCCTGTCGGCCACGCTCACGGGCCAGGTGCATTCGATGGGCGCCGTCGCCGGACGCCCCGTGGAGGTCCTGCTCGATGACGATGTGGTCGGGCAAACGACAACGTTCGACGATGGCGCCTTCTTTTGCAGGATGGAGACTCCGGCCGCTGCTGTGGAGGGGGAAGCGCAGTTCGTCGTGCAGATGCCGGCGGTCGATGAAGCCCAGACAGGCCCGGCGAACAGGAGCACGACGCTGCGCGTGGGTCGAGTTGCGCCCTCGGTGTCCCTCGGGTTTCCGAGCGTGGTCCTGGTGCCGGGGATTCGGCTGCTTGACCTCTACCTCGGACAACGCGGGCTGTCGGAAGACGGGCTGCCGGTGCGGACAACGATTGAGTCATCTTTGCCGTTTTCGGAACCGGTACTCGTGGCTCGCATCGGCGATGAGACTGTGCGACTCACCGGTGAGCGGGGTCAGTCGTGGGTCACGTTCCCGCTGCGGTACTCGATCTGGACCGTCGGAGTGCAGAGCGCCAGGCTGGATGTTGTGCCGGACGAGCCGTGGCACCGTCCCGTGAGGCGGGAAGTGCACTTCCTGGTGGTGAACCTGCTGCTCGTGGGGTTGGCTCTGGTGGTGCTGGTGGGCGTCGTGCTCATGATGGCGTTTGTGCGGCGCAGGCAGATTGAAGGAGTGGTCCGCGTTCCGGCAGGGGTGACCGCCCCGGTGGGTGCCCTCGTCAGTGCGTTGCCGGTGGAAGAAACGGCTGCTGCGTCGCATCGCCAGGCGGTGGTGCGACTGTACCTCGCTGCAGCCCGACGCGTTGAAGCCCTCACGGGCCTTGCCTTCGGGCGGACGGTGACGCTGCGGGAGTTCCTTGCGGCCTGCAGCGTCTTCATCGGTCGCGCGGGCTCGGTCTTTGCCCGCCTGACCACTCTGGCCGAGGAGGCGTTATACTCGAAGCACGACATCGGCGCCACCGATGTGGCGCGCTCCCGTGAACTCGCCGGGGCCGTCGGAGATGAAGCAGCGCGCGAAGGCTCGACCCGCGCGGAGGGTGGCAAGCCGTGATGTCACGGGTGTGGTTCAACGCGGTCCTCGTGGCCGGCGTCGGCGTCGCGATGCTCACGTGGCTCCATCCAGCCGATGCTGACTTCAGCGTAGCTGGTCGCGGCTGGAACGGACTGCGGGACGCCGCGGACCAGCTCGACGCAATGCCACTCGCCGCCGCCGACGAATACGACTCGCTGGCATCACCCGGGACGCTCATCCTCGTGCCTGCCGAGCCGCTCGCGGCGGACGTGACGGAACGCATCGGCACCTTCGTCCGTGACGGCGGAGTCCTCGTGCTGCTGGATGACTACGGACGGGGCAACGAAGTGCTGGAAGCGCTGGGCGCTCCTGTGAGATTCTCCGGCGCGCCCCTTGTCGATCCTCTCCACTGTGACACGAATGAGACCATGCCGAAGGCGGTCGTGGGAACGACGTCCGGCGCCGGCGAGCTGTCGCTTGTCTTGAACCACGGCACGTGGCTGGAGGTTGAGGGTGGCGTGGACCTGTGGGCGAGTTCCTCCTATTTCAGCTACGGCGACGTCGACAACAACGGGAAGTGGGATGAGGGTGAGCCGCAGATC
>JALNYR010000053.1 GCA_023229725.1 Dehalococcoidia bacterium
CCGCCTGTCGACTCCGCATGTGGCAATCGCGTCGTGTGGGGATGGAAGGAGGCGACCGGTGGAGGGTGGCGCGGAATAGACCGGCCACCCTCCCTGAGTGTGTGCTACTTGATCATCTGGGCCGGAAGCCAGGTGATGATCTCGGGGAATACCGCCATGAGGACAAGCGCAAGGACAATTACACCGATGAATGGAACCGACCCGCGAATAATGTCCGCGCTGCTGATGTTCCATTCGGGCTTGCATATAGCCTGGAGGAAGAAGATGGCGTAGGCAAACGGCGGGCTGAGGAACGACATCTGGAGGTTCACGATGAGCATCATCGAGAACCACAGCGGATCGAATCCAAGCTGCGCGGCAATCGGCGTTACGATTGGAACCATAATCAGCACGATGCCTATCCAGTCGATCAGCATCCCAAGGAGGAAAACAATGAACATGATGATGAAGAAGACACCCCACTTGCCGCCGGGAGCGGCAAGTACGAAGTTGTTGACGACCTGACCGCAGCCGAGCCCCAGAAAGACGCTGGTGAAGAACGTGGCGCCGACCACCACGATGAAGACCATGCTGAACGTGCCGGCGGTGGTGAAGCAAGTTTCCTTGAGGACGCGGAGGTTCAGCTTGCGGTACGCCGCAGCCATCAGTGCCGACGCGAGGGCACCAACTGCCGCCGCCTCGGTCGGGGCGGCGATGCCGAAGAAGATGCTACCAAGTACAGCCAGGACGAGGAGCACCGGCGGAAGCAGCGCAACAAAGAGAAGACGGAGCTTGTGCTGGAGAGGCACGTTTCGTTCCTCTGGCGGCATCACCGGTGCTTCGTTCGGGCGGAGAGCGCACCTCACGAGTATGTAAACGGTGTAGAGAAGAGACAACGTGAGGCCCGCCGGAAATGCGGACATGAACAGCTTGCCCACGGAGATGTTGGCCATGGGACCATAGATGATGAGCATGATGCTCGGTGGTATCAGAATGCCCAGGGATCCCCCTGCCGTGCACGCACCTGTCGCAATCCCTTTTGCGTATCCGCGTTGAAGCATCGAGGGTAGTGCGATGAGGCCGAGCATCGTCACCGATGCTGCAATGACGCCCACAGTGGCGGCAAGAATCGTGCCAAACCAGATCGTCGCAACTGCAAGGCCTCCACGGACGCCGCCCAGCCAGAGATAGAGGCTGTTGAACAGCTGGGCTGACATGCCGGACTTCTCAACCATTATGCCCATGAAGATGAAGAGGGGCACAGCCAAGAACGTGTAGTTCGTGGTGACGCCGAACAGCCTGTCGTAGAACAAGGAGAAGATTGACTGGTTCCAGAACAGGAGGCCGGCGATGAGCGCGACTCCGCCAAGGGCGAGGCCCAGCGGGAAACCGCTTCCAACGAGCAGGATGAGGAGCCCAAACATGACGATGGTGATGATTTCGGGACTCGCGTCTATCATAGGTCTGCTCCCGTCTTCAACTTGTAGGCGTCGCGCACGATCCACACGATAGTGGCGAGAAGCCAAAGCACAAGCGCGATGAGGAGCATGCTACGGTATGGCCAGAGAAGGGGGCGCCAGAAACCGACCTCGGAGAACTCATGGTTGGTGAAGGAGAATATGGTGCGCGGAATCGCACGATCCAAGATCATCGCGAAGAGTGGCAAACAGAGAATGGTGTTGAGCACCATATCGATAGCCAGCTTGACCCTCGCAGAGAACTTCGCGTAGATGACATCGACGCGCACCTGCTCCCTGCGTGTGGTGACCCATGCCATCCCCATCAGCATGATCGTGCCACCAAGCATGTAGGACACGTCGAACGACCACACAGAGGGCTTGCTGAACGCATAGCGCATGAAGGTGTCATACGTGAGGGCGACTATCAGGGCGACGAGCAGCCAAGCCACTGCCTTCCCCGCCCAGATACTTGCTTTGTCAATGGCACTGAATACTGCCCTAATTGCTTTTCTCACTGGCTCTAGCCTCAAAGTTCGGTTGAGAAGAGGTGGGGCGAGTCAAGCTAGTTGAGCTTGACTCGCCCGGTTACGTGGCTACTTGTACTGTTCCATGATGTTGGGATTGGGTTGGGCGAACGACTTCATGTCGCGGTACGCGGTGAGGAAGTCGCGCTGGGACTTCAGCACCTTGGCAAAGAACTCGTCTGTAGCTGCAATCTCATCGTACTTGGCATTGGCGATCTTGACGATGCTTATCTGCACGCTCTCGGGAAGGGAAACGAAGTCAGTGCCGTAATCCCTCAGTTGCTGCATTCCAAGTGTGTCACCATAGTCGACCATCGCAAGAGACCGGATGAAGTTGGCTTCGCATGCGTGGGCGAGAATGGCCTGCAGGTCGGCAGGCAGACTGTCCCATGTGTCCGTGTGAACCAGGAATTCGAAGGCGGACTGAGGTGCGTGGATGCCAGGGCCGTGGACATAGGCCCCAAGCTCATGGAAGCCCGCTGCATAGTCGACGCCCGGGGTGCTGAACTCGAAGGCGTCGATGACGCCCCGCTGCATGGATTCGTAGATCTCGCCGCCGGGCATCGTAACCACGGCCGCGCCGGCCTTGGTCAACATGTCCCCCCAGATTCCTGCAGTGCGGAACTTCATCCCCTTGAAGTCGTTGATGCTGGTCACCGGCTTGGCGAACCAGCCGAACAACTCCGCGGAGGTGCACATCGCCATCTCCGGATGGATGTCGAGGTTCTTCCTGTCGTACATCTCCTGCCACATGGCCTTGCCGCCACCCTCATACACCCATACCGCAAACTCCATGGGGTTGGGACCGCCGGGATGCAGGTTGAACAGATCTCCGACCAGACCAACCTCGCTGGTGTGGTAGTGCGATGCAGTCATGGATGCGTCGAGGACTTTCTCCTGCACCGCGCGCATTTCTTTCAGACCATCGACGATGGCGCCGGACGGGTTGTTGGTCATGGTGATTCGGCCGGCCGACATGTCGCTGACCATCTCAGCGAGCATATTGCCACCTGTGTACATGGGGTATGAAACCGGGAACGGCGTCTGCATGCGCCAGGTGAACTTGGTGGTGCTCGGCTGGGATGGGGTAGTTGGAGTCGTTGGGGTCGTGGGAGTCGTCGGGGTAGCTTCCGGTGCGCAGCCGACAATCAGCAACACTGTGACTGTCATGACCGCGGCCAGAAGTGCCAGCAACTGCCTGTGTTTCACCTTCCACCTCCTTGATTCGACTACGAGTGATGCTCCGGTGGACCTTCGGAGTAGTCGCAATCGATGATAGTCGTCGAGGCTCGTGCGAGTCAAGCATTTCTGCGGCGAATGGGGCCGCCCCCGGGGGAATTCGGGTCGGTTCGGTGCAAGGCAGGTCCGGGACATTCGTGACGCCGACGCTGTTTCGCCGCAGGGCTTCCGTCAGCCGCCGGAGGGCCTGACGGAAGCCAAACACCAACCCGGAGTCTGGAGAGAAGACATCACCGGGTCACACTGACTGTCGGGATGGGCGGAGTCTGGAGACGGTTGCGCTCCACTCCCGCTTCTCCCAGGTGACCAGCAGCGGGCCCGCAATGAACATGGAGCTGTATGTCCCCACGAGCAGTCCAACGAAGAGAACGAGGATGAAGTAGTGGATTGTCGCGCCTCCGAAGAGCAGAAGGGCAAGGATGACGCACAGCGTGGTGAGTGACGTGTTGACTGTCCTGACGAGCGTCTCGACCAGGCTGCAATTGACGATGACTGCGAGGTCCGTGCTGAGCCCTTTCGCCCGGTTCTCGCGCATGCGGTCGAATACAACGACCGTGTTGTTGATTGTGTAGCCGACGATGGTCAGCAGACCGGTGATGAAGAGAGCGTCGACCTCGACCCCGCGAAACTTCCCCAGGAGGGCGAACAAACCAGCAACGATGACGATGTTGTGGACGAGTGCCACAATGGCGCATGTACCCCACTTGAACGGGCTTGGCATGCGGCGGAACGACCAGGCGATATACAGCAACATCGCCGCCGATGCGATTACCAGCGCCAGAGCGGCCTGCCTGGCGGTCTCCGTCGCAACTGCGGGCGAGACCGTGCTGTAGTCGAGCACCGTGACGGTGCTCTCAAGCTTGGTCCCGAGCGTCGCGATCAGCGCCTCTCGCTCATCCGCCTCAAGCTCCTTGAGACGCAGCAGGAAGTCGTCGCCGCTGCCCTGCACTACCGCCTCGGTGCGCCCGAAATCCCACACTGTCTGCCTCAGAGCCATCTGTTCGACCTGAGGCTCGAAGTGGAGCGTCATCGAAGTTCCGCCCGTGAAGTCGATGCCGGGGCGCAGTCCGAATGCGGCAAGCGCGACGACTGCGACGAGCACAGCGATCCCCGATCCGAGAAACGCCCAGTGTCTGTTGCCGACGAAATCGATCATGACTTCACCCCGTACTCACGCAGATTGGAGACCATGCCGTTCGTGACGACGATGCGGAGAAACGTCCTGGTGACGACAATCGCCGTGAACATGCTCAGCGCCACGCCGATAGACAGCGTCAGCGCGAACCCGCGCACCATGAACGCGCCGAATGTGCCGCCAAGCCAGAAGAGGATGACACACGCGATGAATGTGGTGATGTTGCTGTCCCTGATGGCCGACCACGCACGCGCAAAACCGATCTCCACGGCGATGGGCAGACTCCGCCCTGCGCGCAGTTCCTCTTTGAGACGCTCGAATATGAGGACGTTCGCGTCCACGGCCATGCCGAACGACAGGATGAACGCGGCGATACCGGGAAGCGTGAGAGTGAGCTGTGAGGAGAAGACATCGAAGGCCGCCAGCAGGATGATCCCGTAGATGAGAAGGCTCAGGCATGCAAGGAGCCCGGGGAATCGATAGTAGACGAGCATGAAGATGATGAGAAGTATGAGACCGACTCCGGCAGCGATGAGACTCTTCCGGATGGAATCCGAACCGAGCGTCGCATCGACGTCTCTCTGGTCAATAATCTCCAGGGGCACATCCAGAGCGCCCGAATTGAGCTTGTTGACCAGGTCGGTTGCCTCGTCCACGGTGAACTGGCCCTCGATCTGGCCCCGGTTCGAGATGACGGCGCTGACGGTCGGAGCCGAGATGATCTCCTCGTCGATCGCGATGGCGAGCGGTTGTTGCAGGTTCCTGGATGTAATCTGCTCGAACAGATGAGCTCCTTCGCTGTTCCATTCAAACACCACGATTGGAGCTCCATACTCGTCGAAGTCCTGGCCGGCGCTTCTCAGGTACTGGCCGGTGAGCGCGCGCACACTGCCATCGGTGGCCGTGGCGGTGGCGGCCTCCTCCTGAAACGTGTAGTAGCCCTGGCTGTCAAGCACGGGACTGCCGCTTGCGTCCACCTGTAGCTCGCGGAAGTACAGCAGACCGGTGTCTCCAATGAGTTTCACCGCCCTGCTGATGTCCTTGACGCCGGGCAACTGGACCAGAATCCGGTCCTCGCCCTGCTTCTGTATCACCGGCTCGGCGGCCCCGAATTCGTTCACGCGACGCTGTATCTTGGTGATGGCGGATGCCATCGCCTGCTCGTCGGAGACCGACGGGTCCTTCTTCGTGAGATCGGCCATGTACAGGAGCTGGCTGCCGCCTCTGAGGTCGAGCCCGAGCCGTAAGCCTTCAGGGCCCACGAGGTTCGACCGAAGCGGCACTATAGCCGCGATGCAGAGGCCGCACAGCACCACAATGAATGTCAGGAGTACGATTTCTCTTCTTTTCACTTCGCCGTCCTCACTACCGTGGAGCGCTCACTTTCGAGCGTCTTCCTGGCGAGTTGTATCGCTTCCTCGCTGGAACTGACCAACCCGGCTGCCTGGGATTCTCTGATGGTCTCGAGGAGCGTTCCCACTGCGGGGCCGGGGCCAAGCCCGAGAGCCCGCATCAGTTCGTGTCCGTCGATGATCTTCGAGGGAGCGATTACTGCTTCCTGCCTGCGATGTTCGCTGAGGATGAATCTCACGAGGCTGCACACGGCCTGCCATTCGGACATGGTGAAGAGCGGACCGCGGCACGCGAGGTAGTCCGCCATGGCCACGTAGAGCACTCCGATGCCAGCGCCGTCGCTGTCCCGGAAGAACCGGTACACGGCTCTCGACGTGGGCATTCCTTCGCACGACATCTGCGCCGGGCGCAGGTGCTGGCGTACCAGCATCTCAACGTACGAGGCCTCGCTGGTGCTGAACCTCAGGCGCTGGAGCATGTCCCGCACCATTGCCGCACCGTCAGCCGCGTGCCCGAGGAAGCGCGCGCGGCCGGTGTCGTCGAGCACTCTGGTCTGAGGCTTGGCGATGTCGTGCAGCAGGCAGGCCAGCTTGATGAGGACGCCGCGTGATGCCTCGGTGGAGGCCATCTCTTCGAGGTGCACCCGGCACGCCGGATCGTCCGGCACGTAATCGAGCATCTCCTCGTTGCCGTAGCGCCAGTCGCTCTCGGCGGTGACCATCTCGAACGTGGAGACGGTCTGGATCGAGTGCTCCAGCACGTCCCAGAAATGCACCGTCGGCTGCTCAACGCCCCGGCAGCGCTCAAGCTCCGGGAACAACGACGTCAACAGCCCGAGCCGGTCAAGTGCGTGCAGGCTCTCACCTGCGTCGGGAAGCGCAAGGAGTCTGAGCAGCTCCTCTCTTGTTCGCTCCGCCGCCACCTCCGGCAGGCGGCCCGCGGATGCCCGAATCGCCGCCTCTGTGCGCGGCTCGATGCTCAGCGAGAACTCTCTCGCGAGCCGCACAGCACGCAGGAGCCTCCCCGGGTCCGCCTCAAAGACCGACGGTCCGGTGGCTCGCAGCTTCCTCGCGCTGAGGTCCTGCAGTCCGCCCGTCGGGTCCACTGCATGCTGCGCGATGCGCTCCCATGCCACGTGCTCGCCCGTGAACGCCGACGCTACGACCGCGGCGGGCACCGCAATCGCGTCGATGGTGAAATCTCTGCGGCGAAGGTCGGTGTCGAGGGTGCCCTCGTATCCCGCGAAGTCGATGACAACCTGCGTCGTCTCCGCCTCTCCAAGACCCCTGACTGTACCGCGGGGCAGCTGCAGCACCACGCGCGCGACGGAGTGCGCCTCGTCAAGAGGCACGTAGGAGGCACCAAGTGCTCGCGCGACCTCCTGCGCAATCTGGAAAGGGCTGCCCGCAACGGCCAGGTCGATGTCTCTGGAGGTGCGGCCGAGAACGGCATCGCGAACGAAGCCTCCAACGACGTGGCACGGATGTGCTTCCGTGTCAGCCATCTGGAGCGCCCGCGCTACGGAGGCACAAGCGCGGGTATGTGATGACACGGGCATAGGACACGATTATAGTACCGTGTCGTGGCGATTGTAAAGGAGCGGCTACTGTGCCGGAACCGGCCGGTGACTCAGCAGTCCCAGCGCTCGTGCCGCCCGCGCCATCGTGGGAAACACCGGCACGCCGGCAGCCAGGAGTTGCGCTTCCACCTCCACGCGCTCAGTCTCCGCCGAGCCGGAGGGCAGCACCATCACGAGCGGCTTGCCGCACACCTTCGGCAGCGTCGCAAGATACGCGTTGATGACTTGAGTCTCGGCTCTGCCCAGGAAGCTGAGCATGATGTCCATGTCTTCCTGCAGGAGGATGACGTCGATGCCGGGCTCGTGCGCCACCGTCTCCAGTGCGCGAAACAGGGTGTCGGGCCCCCGGAACTGGGCCGGGCTCACATCGACCGGGTTCCTGAGGATGCTGCCCACTTCCCCGATGAGCTGCTGAAGGGTCTCCTTCGTACCGAGCGAGAGCTCCGGAACTGCGAGAGCGTTGTCGTTGCACGCGTCGCTGCCGGAGACGGAGATGCCGCCGCCACCATCGGCCAGTCCCCCTACGACCGCCACGTTCCGGACGCGTATGGGCCCGAGCTGCTGCAGCAGCAGCAGACAGTCAGTCAGCTCTTCGAGACTGCGCGCCTCAATGGCGCCGGCCTGTCGCAGCGCCGCGGACCAGACGGGGGCCGAACTGGCCATTGAGCCGGTGTGAGAGCGGGCTGCCGCCGCACCGGCTGCTGTCCGTCCCCCCTTCCACACCACCACCGGCTTCAGGCCGCAGACGCTGCGCAGCGTCCGGAACAGCCGTCGCCCGTCCCTCGTGCCTTCCAGGTACACGCCGACGGCGTTCGTGCCGGTGTCTCCGCCGAAGTACTCGAGGAAGTCCGATGCATCGAGGTCGATGCTGTTGCCAACGCTGACCCCTTTACTGAAGCATATTCGCCGGGCGATGCCGTTCTCGACGAGCTTCGCGGCGATGCCGCCACTCTGCGAGATGAACCCTGTCTTGCCGGGTATGCCGAGTCTTCCCGGGGCCGCCGGGCCCAGAGGGATGCGGTCCCCGGGACAGTAGCTGCCAATGCAGTTGGGGCCGATGATGCGCAAGCCGGCGGCTCGCGCCTTCTCCAGCATCACCCTCTCAAGCTCGCGGCCGGCTTGGGAACCGGTCTCGGCGAATCCCGCAGTGAAGAACATGACCACCCGCGCGTGCTTGCGGATGCACTCATCCATGAGTTGCAGTGCGGACGCCACAGGCACGGAGGCAATGACGTGCTCGACATCACCGGGCACCGACTCGAGACTCGGATAGATGGTGAGTCCGGCGATGCTGCCCCCGCGAGGGCTCACCGGGTAGAGTGCTCCTCTGTAGCCGGCAGCCCGGAGTCCAAGCACCCACTTGGATCCCGACTTGTGTTCATCCGTAGTCGCTCCGACGACCGCAATGGAACGGGGATTGAACACCGGGCGCAGTTCGGTGACTCTGTTCTCGAACAACGGCTTGCCTCCTGTCCTTGGATGACGTAAGGGAGCGCGCACAAGTCTACCAGAGCGGATTGCGTCATGCGCCTCGCTTCTGCCGCACATTGACAGATTTCTCGCTGTCGTGGAACATGTGCGAGCCCATTTTGGGCTTGAGGAGAGGCGCTGTCATGACGAGAGCGGACCAGATGAAGCTGTTCATGGAGCCGCGTTCCATCGCGGCCATCGGCGTGTCGAGGGCCACCGGCCCCGGCACGTTCAACCTGCTGGAGAACCTGCTGGGCTACGGATTCCCGGGTCGGTTGTATCCCGTCAACCCCAATGCAGGCGAGATACTCGGCGTGAAGACGTACCCGCGCGTGGCGGCTCTGCCCGAGGTGACGGACCTGGCTCTCATCAGCCTGCCGCGGCACCTCGTCTCGGCCACGGTCAGGGACTGCGTGGAGAAGGGCATCAAGGCGATTGTCATCATCACCCAGGGCTTCGCAGACGCGGACGACGCGGAGGGGAAGCGACTGCAGCGTGAGATCGTGGATATCGTGCGGGGCACGGGAACGCGCATCCTCGGCCCCAACACCTTCGGCGTCGCGAATGCGCGGCTGAACATGAGCACGTCCTACATCCGCATCTCCATGGAGCCTGTGGCGGTCGGCACTATCTCGCAGACCGGGGGCACGTTCATCGGGCTGAATGACATAAGGCTGGCGGGCAAGGCGATCGATGTTGGTGATGCCTGCGACATCACCGTTGTTGATTGCCTCGAGTACTTCGAACAGGATGACCAGACAAAGGTGGTGGTGATACACACCGAGGGAATGGCCGACGCGCGCGAGTTTCTGCGTGTCGTGCGCCGGGTTGCTCTCAAGAAACCGGTCCTCGCCCTGAAGACGGGACGCACGCCCCAGTCCGCCCGCGCGGTACAGTCTCACACGGGGGCGCTGACGGGCAGCGACCGGTTGTGGGACGTGGCGTTGAAGGAGGCCGGCGTGGTTCGCGTGGGCGATATCGAGGAGCTGGCCGATGCCATGCGCGCCTTCCTGACACTCAGGCCGCCGGCCGGCGCCGGCATTGGCCTCACCACGTACACCGGCGGGTTCGGCATCATCGCCGCGGATGCGTGCGGCAAGTACGGCATGGAGCTGGTCGAGTTCGCCGAGCCGACGCTGAAGGGGCTCCGGGCGCTGTCTCCGGACTGGATGGGGGTTGGCAACCCGTTTGACATCTGGCCGGGCGTGTCCATCGTGGGCCTTCCGAGGACCGAAGTCGAGCGGACGGGGCTTCGCTACGTGCTCGCGGATCCGAGCGTGCATGCGGCGATGATGGTCATCGGCGCGTACGATGCGCACATGGGCGAGGAGCACCTGCCGATGATTCGTGAGGCCGCGCAGACTCACCCGGAGAAGCCCTTCGTGTACTTCGCGTACGGGCCGCACTTTGAAGAGGTGCGAAGGACGCTTGAGAGCACCGGGACGACGCTGGCGTTTCCCTCGCCGGAGCGTGCTGCGCGCGCCCTGATGCACCTCAGGGCGAGGGCGCACTTCCTCGCCAGGCAGACGGACCCTGGCAATGCGTGACTAGCGCGTCCCACGCGATGTGCTGACCATCTTCGCGGCGAGCTTGATGGCTTCGATCATGCTCGCCGGATTGGCGGTGCCCTTGCCGGCCTTTCCGAACACCGTGCCGTGGTCGACAGACGTGCGGATGATCGGCAGGCCAAGCGTGACGTTGACGCCCTTGTCGAATCCCACCATCTTGATGGGGATGTGACCCTGATCGTGGTACATGGCGACGACGAGGTCGAACTCACCTCGGAACGCTCGCAGAAACGCAGTATCCGGGGGTAGCGGTCCTCTGGCGTCCATGCCGAGCTTCCTGGCTTCCTCGATGGCGGGTATGATGTGCTCCTCCTCTTCGTGACCGAAGAGGCCACCCTCGCCGGAGTGCGGGTTGAGCCCGGGAACGACGATGCGCGGCTTCTCGACGCCCATGGCGCGCGTGGCTTCATCTCCCAGCTTCATCACGCGGAGGATGCGTTCGCGCGTGACGAGGTTGCAGGCGTCACGCAGCGAGACATGGGTCGACACGTGGACGATGCGGAGGGTATCGGCAGTCAGCATCATAACGGCATCGGTCGCGCCGCAGAGATGCGCCAGGATCTGGGTATGGCCCGGGAAGTGGTAACCTGCCTGGTTGAGTGCGTCCTTGTTGAGAGGCGCGGTGACGATTGCGTCTGCGGCGCCCTGGATGGTGAGGATCGTTCCCTTCTCGATGGCCTCGTACGCCGCCTTTCCCGCGCGAGCGTCGACGCGTCCCCGAACAAGTGTGGACAGGTCGACGTCCTTCAGGTCAAGGACATTGAGGGTGTCCGGATCGGAACTCATCTCCGCCGGTGCTGAGACCGCGTGGACGTGCACGGGAATCCCGACGATGTCCGCTGCAGCGCGCATCACGCCCGCGTCGCCGATGACGAGCCCACGGCAGATGGGCCGGACCTGGGGGTCCGCCAGCGCCTTGACCACAATCTCCGGCCCGGCTCCGGCCGGGTCGCCCATCGTGATGGCGAGCAGAGGCACGTAGCGCTCCATGGTCATCCTCCCTGCGTGAAATGTCGCACGACGTCAGCGATGGCGTCTTCGTTCCCGAAACCGCCGGCCTTCGTGACTACTCTGAGCCCCTGGTACCGGTCGCCGGCAGCCTCGCCCACAATGACGCCTGGCTGCAGGTCGCCAAGGATTCTCAGCGCCTGGATGCCCTCGTCGCCGCACACGGCGCGCGCCACGTCTCCTCCGCAGAGAAACAGGCCGGCGAGCGTTCCGCGCTCTAGGACCCTCGTCACGATGGCGCCAAGCACCGGCGCCATCATGTGGCGCATCTGTGGCGCGTAGTCGCCTAGACTCGATGTGAGAATCACGACCCCTCGCTCCTGCAGCATCTGCAGGACATCGTTGGCTACCTGGTTGATTCGGGGCCCTCTGCCGATCTTCGTCCGGAAGTGGCGTGGCTCCAGACTGACTACCGGCGGCTTCGTGGTATCTATGACGCGCTGGAGTTGCCGCACGGTGACTTCGTTTCGGCTGCCCACGGCGAGCAAAGCAGGGCCCTTCGGAGCCGGAGGGATGGAGTCCGTGCATGTCGAGAAGCCGAACGCGAGCGGAATCTGAGCGCCCAAACCCCCGGAGCCGCAGGGCACCCAGTGGTCCCTGCCCAGCACGAGCGCCTCGGCGATCGTACGCAGATGTTTGTCCTCATATGCGTCAATGACGACGGCTCGACTCGCGCATGCCTGAATGCGGTCTGCAAGGTGTGAGGCTCCCTGCTGTACATCCGTCACGGAGATGTTCTCGGCGGCGATGCCCGAGCCGGCGCGCAGCACTTCGGCGATGTCCGAGCGCGTGACGGGACTCACCGGGTCCCGCGCAAATCCGGTCTCGTGCACCGGGACCCCGTCGACCAGCAGCGTGCCGTTTACCACGGTGCGCTTGATCGATGGGAACGCCGGACACACCACGGCATGCTCGGCGTGGGTCACGTCCAGCACTGCCTGGAGTTCGGCGGCGATGTTGCCGCGAAGCGTCGAGTCAATCTTCTTGTAGATGTAGTGGTCGCGGAACCGCTCCGCGACGGCCTTCACTCTGCGATAGGCCTCGGTTGCGGATTCAGCCCGGCTGTCTGTCGTGGCGACGACTGCGTCCGAGACAACGTGGGTCGCTGCTGAGAAGGTGATGATGGCGGCGAGTCCCGCCTGAGCCAGCCCGACTCCGGTGTCCATAGCCCCGGTGAGGTCATCAGCAATGACGCAGAAACGTACCTCGCTGTCTGTTGTACCCATCGCGGCTGTACTCTAGACAGGACTCGCGGGTCTGTCAATCGGCCCTGGGCGCGTGTATACTGCCCGGAGAGCACATAAGACGAGGCCGAGTCTCGACGTGCTCGAAGGAGGGACACGGGACCATGGAACTGTTGCTCAATGAGCAGGAGAGAATGTTCCGGCAACAGATGCGGGACTTCGTCCGGGGCGAGATTGCTCCCTGCGCCGACGAATGGGACCGCAAGAATCAGCTCGCGTACGAGGCTTTCCGGCGGCTGGCGCTCGCGGGGCTCACCGGCCTTACTGTTCCGCCGGAGTACGGCGGGCAGGGTGGCTCACTCATGGACTCGTTCCTCATGTCCGTGGAACTGGCGCGTGCAAGCGTGTCAGTCGCCTCCATCATGGGAACGCACCTTGGGCTGGCGCTGAGCGGCATGTATCACTACGGAAACGAGGAGCAGAGACGCCGCTACGTCGTGCCCGCAGCCAAAGGGGAGAAGCTCTGCGCCTTCGGCCTGACCGAGCGGGAAGCCAGCAGCGATGTGTCGGGGATGGCCACCACCGCCCGTCGCGACGGTGATGATTGGATCCTGAACGGCGGCAAGTGCTTCATCTCCAACGGCGACACCGCGGACATCATCCTGACATTCGCCACAGTGGACCGCAGTCTCGGCGCCAGGGGCATCACCGCGTTTATCGTAGAGAAGACCATGCCTGGTTTCTCCGTTGGCAAGGTGGAAGACAAGCTTGGCATCCGGGCGGAAAGCGTGGCTGAACTCGTGTTCGACGAGGTGCGTGTTCCTGCTGCGAACCTCCTCGGCGAGGTTGGAAAGGGCATGCGCATCGCGCTCGCGACTTTGGACGAGGGGCGCCTTGATGTGGCCGGGCAGGGTGTCGGAGTCGCTTCGGCGGCTTTCGACGCTGCAATAGCGTACTCGAAGCAGAGGAAGCAGTTCGGCCAGACCATCAGCGAGTTCCAGGGCATCCAGTGGATGCTCGTCGACATGGCCAACGAGGTCGATGCTGCGTGGCTCATGGCCTATCGTGCGGCCAGGCTTGCGGACAGCGGACAGAGATTCACGAAGGAAGTGGCTCAGGCCAAGCTGTTCGCTGCCAATACTGCCATGGACGTGACGCGGAAGGCGCTGCAGATTCACGGCGGCTACGGCTACATGAAGGACCTGCCGCTCGAGCGGTACTATCGCGACGCCAAGATCCTCGAGATCTACGAGGGTACGAGCGAAGTACAGCGGCTCGTCATCTCGCGGGCGCTGCTCTCATAGGCGGGCATCGCCCGCTGTCAGGCGATGACCCGGAAAGCTCCGACGTCGACGACTCCGAGGTCCGTGACGCGCAGTTCGGGGATGACAGGCAGGGCGAGGAAGGACAACAGGGCGAAGGGGGCCGGCGGCTGTGCCCCGAGCAGCCTTGCTGCTTCTTCAACGCTGTGCTGGGCTGCGATGACAGCCTGTACCGGCTCCGGCGACAGCAGGCCGGCGACGGGGAGCGGAAGCGCGGCCTGAACCGCTCCATCCGCGAAGACAACGAGCCCTCCCTGCATTCGCTCCAGCGCGCGAAGGGCGCCAAGTATGTCGTCGTCCGACACCCCCACGCACACGAGATTGTGTGAGTCGTGCGCGATTGAGCCGGCAAGGGCGCCGCGCCTGAGCCCGAACCCGGTGACGAACCCTTTGCCGACCCGTCCGGTCGCGTGGTGACGCTCGACCACGACGAGCTTGAGTATGTCCCGACTTGTGTCGGAGACGAACTCGTCACCGGAGACGCCGGGCGACAGCATTCGCTTGCGCGTCACAATCTGTCCCGGGATGAGTCCAATCACGGGGAACTCGGAGCCGTTCCGCGCGATTCTGAGGTCGCGACGGTCGAGGGGCGCCATTTTGACCGTATCGGTCAACTCCGGCTCCGTCTCGGCGAATGCGAAGAGCGACTCTCCCCCTACTGCGACCAGCTCCCCGCCGTGGTAGACGCGGTCGACGACGAACGTGGCAAGGTCCCCCACCGTGATGAGGTCGGCGAGCATGCCCGGGGCGACCGCGCCTCTGTCGTGGAGCCTGAAGTACTCGGCTGGATTGATGGTGGCGAGTTGCACGGCGCGCACAGGGTCGAGTCCAAGCGCGATAGCTCTCCTCAATACGTGGTCGATGTCACCTTCCAGGGAAAGGTCGGCGGCGCTCCTGTCATCCACCACGAACATGCAGCGCCGGTACGTCTCTCCTGCCGCGAGCGGCAGGAGCGCCTCAAGGTTCTTCTCGGAAGACCCTTCCCGGATCATGATGCGCATGCCCATGGCCAGCTTCTCGCTCGCCTCGTCGAGGGACGTGCATTCGTGGTCGGTCATGATTCCCGCCGCGGCGTAGGCCGAGAGGTCGCGGCCGCGCAGCCCCGGGGCGTGGCCGTCGATCGGCCTTCCGCGCGCTGCCTCCAGCTTCTCGAGCACGTCTTTACTGCCGGCGAGAACGCCGGGGTAGTTCATGACCTCGCCCAATCCGATGACGTCCGGCCTCGTCAGCAACTCACGTATGACATCGGCTGCGATTGTGGCTCCGGATGTCTCGAGCGGGGTCGCCGGCACGCAGGACGGCGCCATGAACTTCATGTCGAGCGGAAGCTTTCTGCTCCACCGCATGCAGAACTCGATTCCCTCCACTCCGCACACGTTCGCAATCTCATGCAGGTCGGTCACCACGGTGAGGGTGCCGTGGGGTGCCACCGCCTCTGCGTAGCGGGCGGGATGCAGCATCGAGCTTTCGATGTGCGTGTGACCGTCGATGAGACCCGGCAGCAGATACGCCCCGTCGAGGTCCACGGACTGTCGCGCTGCGCTGCCGCAGCCGACTGCGGCGATGCGGTCCCCCAGGACGAGCACGTCGCCCGGCTCAACCGAGCCGGTCAGTGTATTCACGACACGGGCGTTCCGGAGCGCGAGGTCGGCCGGCGCCTGCCCCCGCGCCACCCGGATCAGCTCATCTTTCCGAACCACGCTCCTCCATGCAGTAGATGTCCGGCAGACATCGGTACTTGTTGTCGAAGTCCAGACCGTAGCCGACCAGGAACCGGTCCGGCACCGTGAACCCGAGGTAGTCGATTACCACGCTGGTCTCGCGACGGGACGGCTTATCCGCCAATGCGCAGAGGCGCACCGAGCGCGCGCCCCTCGCACTGAGATGCTGCATCACGAAGCTCACTGTGTTGCCGCTGTCGACGATGTCCTCGACGACCAGGACGTCCTTGCCTCTCACGTCGCTGCTGGGCTCCTTCACCATCGTGACGCACCGCGAGCTCTCGGTGCCACTCCCGTAGCTGGACACCGCCATGAAGTCGATC
>JALNYR010000232.1 GCA_023229725.1 Dehalococcoidia bacterium
GGCGATGCCGGCGCGCCACTCCCGGCAGTGGTGGAGGACGCCGCAGACGAACACGGCGTCGAAAGCTCTGCTCGGAAGCTGCATCGCGGTGATGTCGCCCACGAACACCGTGGCCGGCACGTTCCGGGACTGCGCCAGTTGTACCTGGGCGGGAAGGATGTCGAAGGCGGTGAGCCGGCCGGGATGAAACCTCTCCCAGATGAGTGTCAGGGTGTAGCCCGACCCGCACCCGGCATCAAGCACCTCGGCGTTGGCGAGAGAGATGCCGTGGCGACGCAGCGAGGAGGCAAACAGCGGGAAGTCCCAGTGCCGAAGGAGCAGCTCCCTGCCACGGCTGTTCATCAGCCGCCTCTCGCCCTCCCCGATCGGCTCGTCTTCGCCCGGGGCCCGGCCGCCTGCGCTGTGTGTGCCCATCGCCGAACTCCGCTGTGAATCGCGTTGTCGTTTCATTATACATCCCGTACTCTCTGTCTCCGCCCGCGCGGAGACCGCGCGGCAGCCGCACTTGTCGCTCACGCCGGCGGCCGGTTTCTGCTACAGTCATCGTCGCAAAGGAGCTGCTGCCATGCCGCATGTGCTCGTGACGTATCGCAGGGTGCCCGGGGCGGGACTGCTTGAGCGACTTCGGGAGCGATTCCTCGTCACTGTGAACCCGGCCGAGGGCCAGATGCCGCGCGAGGGTCTGTTTCGTGCCGTGGCCGATGCCGATGCCATGGTCAGCATGTTGACTGACCGCGTCGATGCGGAACTGCTGGACGCCGCGCCCCGGCTCAAGGTCGTTGCGAACTACGCGGTGGGCTTCAACAACGTCGACGTGCAAGCAGCCACAGAGCGTGGCATCATGGTCACCAACACGCCGGACGTGGTGACTGACGCCACCGCCGACCTCGCGTGGGCTATCCTGATGGGGATCGCGCGCAACGTGTGTGTCGTGGACCGGTTCACGAGGTCGGGCCGCTGGACGGAGTGGCGACCCGAGGCGTTCATCGCGGCGGACATCACCGGCGCCACGCTCGGCATCGTGGGAATGGGTCGGATAGGTCAGGCAGTGGCGAAGAGAGCGGCCGGCTTCGACATGCGTATCCTCTACTACGACGTGCGACAGGCAACGCCCGAAATTGAGCAACGCTGGGGCGCCCATTTCATTTCCCTGGACACGCTCCTCAGGGAGTCCGATTTCGTCACCGTACATGTGCCGCTGTTCGAAGCGACGAGGCACCTGATAGATGCGAGAGCACTCTCACTCATGAAGCCGACCGCGTACCTTGTCAATGCCGCCCGCGGACCGATCGTGGACGAACAAGCGCTGGTGCGTGCATTGCAGGCGGGAACGATAGCGGGAGCGGCGCTGGATGTCTACGAGAACGAGCCGCGCCTTGCCGATGGCCTTGCGCAGCTCGACAATGCCATTCTCATTCCCCACCTGGGCGCGAACTCCAGGCGCACGCGCGACCGGATGGCTGCGATGACGGTGGACAACATCGTGGCTGCGCTCAGCCGGGAAACGCCTCCCAACCTGGTGAACTCCGAGGTTCTGTCACGCAGGCGACCGCTGGCAGTGGACTAGGCGCTTCCGGACCGGGCGCGCTGCTCGTTCCCAAGCTGGTACGGTGTGCGGCTGAGCGACGCGATGAGGACCAGGGCCGCGATGGCCATGCCGACCACTATAAGGAACGGCAGGCGGTAGCTGCCCAGGACGTCGAAGGCGCGACCCGTAAGCAACGGCGCGAGTGCGCCGCTGATGCCGCCCCCCGCCATGATGATTCCGAAGATTGCGCCGTGCGACACGGTTCCGAAGAGCTGTGCCACGACCGGGGCCAGCAGCGTGAAGAATCCTCCGTGGCTCAACCCGTACAGAACGGCGAAGACGTAGAGCATCCAGACCGAGTCGGCGAACTGCAGCCAGACGAGTGCGGAGATCGACGGGACGAAGCACAGCAGCAGAGCCTGCCTCGAACCAAGCCGGTCGAGCACGACTCCGACGATGACTCGTGCGCCGATGCTGGCGCCTCCAAGGAACGAGAGGATGCCAGCGGCGCCGGTGGAGGATATGCCGAGGTCCTCCGCGTGCGGGACCGTGTGAACCATGACGACCTCGGAGCAGGCTATGAGTAGGAAGTACGCCACGCAGACGGTCCAGAACTGGCGCATATGCAACGCCTGTCGCAGGGGCGTTCCCTCCTCCTTCTGGCGCACGGATGAAGGCTGCGCGGAGGCCCCGTAGGCCGCGAGGCCCATGGTCGACGGGTCTCGACGGATGAACTGCGCGATGATGAGCAGCACGACGAGAGCGATAGCCCCCAGCGCCGCGTACGCCGTTCTCCAGCCGTGTGTCTCGATGAAGTAGCTCGCCACCAGCGGCGTCGCCATCATGCCGACCCCGGCGCCTATCTTGGCAAGCCCGGTGACGGTTCCCCGCCCCTTCACGAACCACCTGGCGATGGTTGAGAGGGGCACCACGTCGGCGGCGCTCATCCCGACCGCGAGAATGACGTAGAAGAGGTAGATCTGCCACAGCCCGTCGATGCGCGACATCAGAAGGTAGCCGAGGCCGAAGAGGAACCCACAGATGACGAGGGTCCGGCGCGGTCCGAACCTGTCGACCGTCGCGCCGGCCGGCAGATTCATGAGGCCGACGATGAGCCAGCACATGGAGGCCGCTCCGGCCACTTCTTCGCGGGACCAATCGAACTCGTTGACGAGCGGATTGAAGAACAGTCCGAAGCTCCGGTACGTGCCCCAGAAGACGGCCTGGATGAGGAACGCAAGAGCTGCAATCACGTAGCCGTAGTAGAGTCGAGGCCGCCGTGCGACGTCAGCCAACGTGTTCCTCTGCGGCCAGTGTTCCCCGCTTCATGCGCTGTCCTCCCCTGTGTTCTTCAGCTCTGGGCCGGATTGGTTCTCTGCCACTCTTCTTTGAGCCGCCGGT
>JALNYR010000233.1 GCA_023229725.1 Dehalococcoidia bacterium
CATTTCGGGGCAGACTGACACCGCTTTGGGAACACGGACAGACACGGACAAGCACGGAGGGACACGGACGGGAAGACCGACGAGAAACGCACCCGCCCCACGGGCAGGCATGGGAGCCTGCCGCTACGAGGAACAGAGTGTGTCACGTTCCGCGACCGGCTGCGGGCGAATGAAAGCGGGATGGCGGGCGAGCGCGGGACCGGGGACAAAGCGCCTTCGTGTAGGGGAGGGTCTCAGACCCTCCCGAGGGAGGTGCCGGTGCCATGACGTGCCTCGACCGTGACCGAATCACGCTCCGACGGGAGAGGCATGCCTCTCCCCTACCGATACCCAGCCACGCGCCCCGGCGGGCCGGTCTGAGACCGGCCCCTGCAGCAGATGGGGCGGTCGCAGGCAATGCCAACGGCGGGCGTGCGCCACCGGAATGGCGGGCGGGCGTGGGAGCCCGCCCCTACAGGAGAACGGTGATGCCGCACCCCGGGCAGACGTGGGAGCCGACCCCTACGGATAACTCGACTGTTCCCGCCGCAGAGCCACTGTTCCTCCGAATCCTGCTGTGCTAGCGTGGTGCCCGGGGGAGACGGGCCCGGCGCTCCACACACCAGCGACACCGACAAGAGGAGATGCGATGCTCAGTCACGCTGACGTTGTGATTCTTGGAGGCAACGTGGTCACCATTGACCCTGCCAACCCCAGGGCGCAGGCGGTAGCCGTCCAGTTCGACAGGATAGTCGCGGTCGGCACGGACGACGAGCTGAAGCCGCTCATCGGCGCCGGCACGCAGGTCGTCGACGCGCGGGGCATGACCGTGACTCCCGGCTTCATCGATGCCCACTGTCACCCGCTCGACGCGGGGCGACGCTCACTGCTGCGGGCCGACTGCGGACCGGACAAGGCACCGTCCATCGCCGCTGTGAAGCAGGCGCTGGCAAAGCAGGCGCGGGCCACGCCGCCGGGGGATTGGGTCCTGGGCTTCGGGTACGACGAGGCGAAGCTTCCCGAGAAGCGCCTCCTCACGCGTGCGGACCTCGATGAGGTCACCCGTGAGCACCCCATGTTCGTCGAGCATTCGAGCGGGCACATCAGCATGCTCAACAGTGCCGGGCTGGAGAGAGGCAACCTCAACAGAGAGTCGCCCAACCCTGAGGGCGGCAGCTACGGACGGGATGCCGCCGGAGACCTCGATGGCTGCGTCTTCGAGACCGGCCAGGACAAGTTCATCGGCAGAGGTTCATACCGGGGACACGCGCTGATACCCGACCCGACGCCGGAGCAGGACAGGAAGGCCCTTAAGCTGGCGTGTACCGGGGCCGCAGGCCTCGGCATCACCGGCTGGCACGAGATGCTGTCCGACCCCACGATGCTCAGGGCATTCCAGACGGCCCGAACTCGCGGCGAACTGAGCGTGCGGGTGACCGCTTACATCTACATCGACTACCTGAATGAGGTGACGGGCGCCGGCCTGCAGAGCGGGTTCGGCGACTGCATGCTGCGCTTCGGTGGAATCAAGCTGCTGGGCGACGGCGCGCTGAGCGGCAGGACCGCATTCCTGCAGGAGCCGTACGTCGGAACCACGGACAACTACGGCGTGCAGGGTATCCGCACGGATGTGATGAACGCGCAGATACTGGCCGCCCACAGGGCAGGGCTGCAGATAGGCATCCACGCAAACGGCGACCGGTTCGTCGGGATGGTCCTCGACGCCTACGAGGCCGCCATCACCGCGTACCCCCGGCCGAACCACCGCCACCGCATCGAGCACTGCAGCGTGATGACCCCGCAGTTGCTGGCGAGAATCAAGCGGCTGGGGCTGGTGGCGATTCCCTTCGGCGAGTACATCTACTACCACGGAGAGAAGATGAGCTCATACGGGCCGAAGCGACTGGAGATGATGCTGCCTCATCGCTCCTTCCTGGACGCGGGCATCCCGGTGGCAGGCAGCTCGGACTACCCCTGCGGCCCATGGAGCCCGCTGGTGGCCATCCAGAGCTGTGTGACGAGGAAGAGCCGTGCGGGCGAGGGCATAGGACTGGGCCAGCGCATCACCGCCGAGGAAGCCATACGCGTCTACACCTTGGGCAGCGCGTACGCCTCCTTTGAAGAGACCATCAAGGGGTCCATCAAGGTGGGGAAGCTGGCTGATTTCGCCTTCCTGGGCAAAGACCCGACGACGGCCGATCCAGACGAGATACTCGGCATCCCGGTGCTGGCGACGATGGTCGGCGGGAAGTTCACCTACCGGAAGGGCTGACCGGCCCGGTCGTTGTGTAGGGCGCGGTCAGTTCCGGACGAGCTTGATCTCGAACAGCCAGAGCCACCACTTGCCCGTGACGAAGAGGCGGTCGCCGGCGGCGTCGTAGGCGATGCCGTTCAGCACATCGACCCGCCCGATGGCCGGCCGGGAAGCGAGCAGACCCGACAGGTCGAGCCAGCCCGTGACGCGGCCATCGCCCGGGTCAATCATCACTATCCTGTCAGTTGGCCATACGTTGGCGTATACCAGGCCATCGATGAACTCAAGCTCGTTGAGCCCCGTCAGGGCTGCGCCCCCGTCACGGACGTCGACGTGGCCCTCTACCTTGAAGGTTTCGGGGTCGAGGAAGTACAGCGAGGACGTGCCATCGCTCATGATGAGGCGGCTGCCGTCGAACGTGATGCCCCAGCCCTCGGTATCGTAGGTGAAGTCGCGGAGCAGACGGAGGTCGCTCCTGTCGTAGACGAAGCCCGTTCCGGATTGCCACGTCAGTTGCACGATACGGTCTCCGCATATGGCGATGCCCTCGCCGAAGTAGTCATCTGGAAGGGCGACACTCGCGGCCACGGCCCCGGTTTCCAGGGCCACCTTCCGCAGCGAGGACTTCCCCTTCTGACCCGTCCCCTCGTAGATGAAGCCTCATCAAACGTGAGTCCCTGAGT
>JALNYR010000234.1 GCA_023229725.1 Dehalococcoidia bacterium
GGGGGGGGGGGGGGGCGAAACGGGTGCCAGTGGCGGTGCAAAATGGGACTCATGGAACGAGGCCGGTGAGCTGGGTCCACGGGGGGTAAGGCATACTGCACTTGCGGGCGGTCGCACTGCCCGGCATGCTCGCGTCGGCGAGTGGACCGGTGCCCCTGATCACGGTGTCACACGTGGTCGGGGTGTCGGCTACGTACTGCTCGCCCTGGTGGCACATGAACGGTAGACGCACCGAGCCCTGGTCGTCGTTGAACAACGGGACCTCTGCGTCGGCCATGTCGCAGTAGCGCCTGTGAATGCGAGCGTAGACGATGTCGCTGCTGAACTGCGGTTCACGAGGCTCTGCGAGGCGCGTACCGCCGATGGACCCGAAGTGGCCGGTGGCGGAGATGAGGTACGGCCTGCCCCTGTCCTCGTTCTCGGCGCGTGGCTCGGTCGTGAGGTCGCAGTAGCTGCACAGCCGGGCAATGCACGAGGCGCGCTTCTCCACGATATCATCGTCGGTGTGGCAGAAATCGACGCCAAAGTTGCGGCAGGCCTGCGTGTCGATTATGTTGCGGACGACTTTCATGAGCCGCGGGTTCCAGATGAACGCCATTGCGTGGTACCACAATCCGATCTCCAGGACATTGCGACTGGAGTCCCATGCCTTCCTGACGCTCTCCTGGCCGTAGAACGTCGCACCGAGCGCGTACCCCCTCCTGCAGATGCATATGCCCTTCGTCTGGTGCTCGATGAACGGACGGACGATACTGACGGCCAACGGAGGAAGCGCATCGACGGAGAGCATCGCCTTGATCGTGTCGCGGTGCACGCGGGTCAGCAGCAGGACGCACGCAAGGGCACGCCGCAGCGAGGGTAGGCGGCACTCGTCGGTGAACAGGCGGCGTATGCGGTCGGTGGCTACGCGGCCGCCGCTGATCTCGTCGGTGATGCTGACCACACCGTAGCCGTTCCATCCGCCGATGGTTGGCGGCTGAACGGTCCGTGGCGCCGGGGTGAACCCCGGCCGTCCACCTGTGCGCAGCGATGGGTCGGTGCGCATGCGTTCGGCGGTCTCCGACCACAGCACGGTCAACGGGGACGTCCAGCCGGTGTTCTCGTCCGCCGGAGCCACGATCAGGCTGACCGGCGTGTGGTACTTATCGGTAAGCAGACTGACGAACCCGCGGCTCAGTCCGAATACCGTGACGACCCACGTCGCCGGTGTGGGTTGACCCTCCCGGGAGGGTCCAGTTCCGTTGATCATCCGGCGGGCATCGGTTATCGAGCCGGGCACCTTACCCTCAGTGGCCATGTCATACCAGCGTTGGAAAGCGGGCTTGTCCGCTTCGAGAATCCGGACTCCGAATACACTGTCAAGTGTAAGGTCCCCAGCGCCGCCAGGCTGTTGCAAGGCCAGTGCGACCTCCGGTAGGTACTTCCCGATCACGCCCGTGGGCCCGTCCACGCTGCCCCGTAGCATCGCGTTATAGTGGACGTTTAATGTCTCCCCGCCCGGGTAGACCTTGTGGAGATCGCGATACACCCGCTCCGCGGTTGCGCGCAGCTCGTCCGTGGTCCCCTGTGTGCGGACCGCGTACCACGTAATGTGCACCGTGACGTTGAACACCCACGTGTCGCGGTCGGCCGTACCGGACATCATAGCTAGCACGTAGCGCACAACATCGGCGTACCGCTCCGCCGACACCTCATCGTCCTTCTCGGCACGACCCAGGCCGCGTTGGATCACCACGATATCTTCGGCCGGTATCGGGAATCCACTTCTGAAGCCATCCATCTTGCGTGTGTACGCATCGTCTGGGAGCTGTTTGTGGAGCCAGTCGAGAACCTCCGTGGGCACCGAGACGGGCTCAATGGATCCTGCAACCTCCGTGCTCACTGTGCCAAGGGACGGACCGATAATCTCGGTCAGGAGTTTGGCGGTGTCGATCCACGACGGCGTGACCACACCCGGCTTGTGGTACCGGACGCTGCGTTGGTCGGTCGTGCCAATGGCCATGAAGATGGGAGGCCTCGGGTTTTTCCCCGCCAGCATGTTGAACAGCGCACACGACAGGCGGTCCGACTCGTCGCAGAGCGCGCTCTGCCAGTCGGGGACCCACGCCTTGATGATGTTCTGGACGGTATCGCTGTGCGTGGGCGTGTGGCCCACGAGCGCCCTGACGTGGCCGGAGAGCGCCTTGATGAACTCCACGCACTCGGTGGCCACGGATCCTGACTTGCGCCAAACGCTCAGCGGGTTGCCGCGGTGCTGCGCCAACGATTTGAGCGCCATCCAGGTGGAGATGCCAGGTGGGGTGGCGCCGGTGTCAGACTCGCCGGCTTCCGAGGTCGCGCGTGGCGGGATGGTCATCAGGGTGCCCGGCGGAAGCGCCAAGCCATCTTTGGTGGACTGATAGAATGCCGCGTTCTCATCGCGGAGCTTGCTCCAGTACCACATATCGGGAGCGGTGTTGTTGTCGGATTCGTCGATGAGGCTGCGGAGCGAGGTCACGATGCGCTCTGCCTTGTCCGGACCGTAGCCGCGCTCGGCCAGGCCAGTCACCATCGTCCGTGCGCAGTCTCCGAGCAACCTGTCGGGCAAGTGGTGATATGGGCAGAAACACCCGAAAGTGCGTGACAGGTGCCACGGATCGGACCGTTCGCCGAAGCGCGAGTGCATGATATCGTGCACATAGCTGGTCCCGCATGGGCGCACCCCGCGCGGCTGCTGGTACTTCTGGTACTGCTGCGCGTCGGCCGGGGTCGGGGCATTTTCGCGCTTGAGGTCGCCTGCTTCGTCCCAGCGCAGGCAGTGATCGATCGCCTGCGAGAAGCGGATCTTCGCCGGGCCGTCGGACTCCTCGTCGTGCACCCACGTGTTCAGCATGCACGCACGCCAGTCCGAATGGTCGCCGTCCATCTTC
>JALNYR010000235.1 GCA_023229725.1 Dehalococcoidia bacterium
TCGGGCGCAGATGGACTTCCTTGTTGCGTACCAGCACTCTCCGGCGGTTGAAATCGATGGAGAGGTCGGCGTCCACGCGCACCTCTGCCTTGGGAACGGGGCTCGGCATCTCCGTACGGCGCATCACGGCCCGCACGCGCGAAACCAGCTCCCTGGGGCTGAACGGCTTCGTCATGTAGTCGTCGGCTCCGAGGTCGAGCCCGCGCACCCGGTCCGACTCGTCGCCGCGCACCGTCAGCATGATGACCGGCGTCGTCGAAACTTCGCGGATGCGCCGTAGCGTCTCGAAGCCATCCACGTCGGGCATCATGACGTCGAGGATGACGATGTCCGGCAGCTCCTCGGTGACCTTCTCCAGAGCTTCCTCGCCGCTCGATGCGGTGAGCACCTGGAAGCCCTCGAGTTCGAGGTTCATCGCCACTGCCTCGGCGATGCGCTGCTCGTCATCGACGACGAGGGCCACGCGGGCCTGGTGCGCCCACGGCGTCCTCTTCATGTTCTCGTCTCTACGTGCGTCAGTCATCGTGGCGAATGGGTAGAGTGAATGTGAAGCGCGACCCCACGCCCGGTTCGGAGTCCACCCATATGCGTCCGCCGTGGGCGTGGACGAGGTTCCTGCAGATGTGCAGTCCGAGCCCGGTGCCCGGGAACTGGCGTGCGGTCGAGTCGGAGGCGCGGTAGAACAGGTCGAAGACGTGCTCGCGGTCGCGCGCGCCGATGCCGATTCCCTGGTCGGCGATGGTAACGAGCACCTCATCGCCTGACACGGAACCCTCGACGGTCACGGGGCCGCCCTGCGGCGAGAACTTGATGGCATTCTCGATGAGGTTCATGAGCACCTGGTCGACCTTCTCGGGGTCTCCCATGACAGGCGGGAAGTCCCCCGGGAATGAAACGAGTATCTCGTGTGTCTCATCGGTCTCTGCGAGACGCAGGGCGACGCGTTGCGCCTCCTTGGCGAGGTCGATGACCATCGGGTTCAGCGATACCGCCCCGGCCTCAAGCCGGGACGTGTACAGCAGGCGGGTGACGAGTCTGGACAGGCGATCGCTCTCCTCCTCAATTGCCTTGAGCTTATCACGGACCGTCTCTTCGCTCCATCTGGCATCCGCACGCGCCAGGGTATTGGCATACGCCTTTATGATGGAGATAGGGGTCTGAAGCTCGTGGGAGACGGAAGCGAGCAGGACCGACCGGATGTGGTTGACCTGGTGGAGTTGCCCCAGGTCGCGCACGTTGACGATGGCGGCTTTGAGCGCGCCGGTTCTGGAGCACAGTACCGAGTAGTTCAGGTCCACCGCCAGCTTCTGGCCATTGGACGTCGCAATGGTCCCCTCCACGTCGAATGTCCCGGAATCGCAGCGCGCGACGGGGCATACCGTGTCGCAGAGTCGCGAACCCTGGATGTCGAGTACCTGCAGAACCTCGTGGCACGGCCGACCGAGCACGCTGCCGCGTTCCAGGCCCGTGAGGCGTTCCATGGCAGGGTTGAAGACGCGTATCAGACGGTTAGCGTCGAGACCCACGATGCCGTCGGCGCTATGCGTGATGACGGTAACCGGTCCCGGCGTGATGCGTTGCGGACTGCCCGTCGCAGTAGCTCGCTCCGCCTCGAAGAGGGGCGTCTGATGGCCTGACACCGGCTGCGTCCGCGGGTCCTGTGCCATACGTCCTTTCTCGGTCTCTTCCCTGCTAATGGAAATCAAAGGTGATTCTTGGGGAGTGAGCAGTCAGCACAAAGGCAATTCTAGCAGAGTGGGGGTACACTTCCCGCAAGACATCAGTTGAGAGTCGGCGAAGCCGGTGGGTCGTGCGTTCTCTCTCTGTCTTGATGGTGTTCCTGTGACTGACGAGGGTGACGAAGGCAAGCGCTACGACGGCATGACCGTCGCACCAGTTGCCGGCCTGTCGGCATTCTTCGTCGGTTTTGTCTTGTCGACACTCCATTTGCTCCCTCTGATCGGCATGCCGAGGGCCATTGCTGGCCGGCATGCCGATTTTCGTTTTGTCGCCTGTCGCTGCACATCCGCACGCAGGGCGCTGCGCCTCGGTGCGCAGGAAGCCCACCGTGGCGACCGGGTGTGCCGTGTCGGGACTCCAGGTAGCGCTTGCTCGGCGGACCACTCACCATGCTGAAGAACTCGGTTCTTGAACAACGGCTCACCGAAGCCGAGATGGGCGCGGTGTGCAGCGTGCTCGTGACCCGGCTCGGGGGGTCGTACTCGCGACTGCTCGGTCTCAAGCTGGGCGGCATGGAGTCGGACGAGACCTTCAAGTGGTTCGTTGCCGCTGTTCTTCTCGGCTCTCCCGTCCGAACCGGCAGCGCCCTCTCCGCCTTTCGTGAGATGGAGCGGCGCAAGCTGTTGACTCCTCGCGGTCTGCTGGAAGCGGATGAGACGGTGCTGTATGAGGCGCTCGTGATTGCCGGCGTGACCGGTTACACCCGCAGGATCGCCGGTGTTCTCCACTCCGCAGTCGAGTCACTGGTGAACGACTACGATGGAGACATCAACCGCCTTCATTTCTTCGCCGAGGACGGCGAGAATCTGGTGGTGCGTGTTCGTGAGCTCGGCAACAAGGTCCCCAGGCGCGCGGTGGCCCTGTTCCTGCGCGAGATGCGCGGAGTGTGGGAGAAGGCTCAGCCCGGGCTGTCTCTCTCCGCTCTTGAGGCGGCCCGTTGCCTGGGCGTCATCGACAGCGCGCGCGCCGGTGAAGCGGTCGACCAGTTGCGCTCCGTCTGGGAGCGCGGCGAGCACGGCGGCAGGACCTACGCTGAGTTCGAGGTGGCCCTGGTCCGACTGGGCGAGAACTATTGCAGCATGAGACGGTGCGTGCTGTGCCCGAGGGGGAAGCTCTGCGTGAGCAGGACGGCCAGGAGTGCTAGCGACT
>JALNYR010000236.1 GCA_023229725.1 Dehalococcoidia bacterium
TGTAAGCGGTAGGTCCCCTGTTCGATTCAGGGTGCCGGCACCAAACTCTCCGCAGGGCGGAACCTTCCGCGGAAAACCTTGTTTTGATTGACCTTACTCGGGGAAAACAGGATAATTGAGAGTTTCCCGGAGGGGTGCCCGAGTGGTTAAAGGGGGCAGACTGTAAATCTGTTGGCCTTGCGCCTACGTTGGTTCGAATCCAACCTCCTCCACCAGATAATCGTTGTGCCGCGCGGCCTGCCCCGAGGGGGCGCGCACGGTCGAAGGGTCGAACGGCTCGCGCGGGTGTAGCTCAATGGTAGAGCAGAAGCCTTCCAAGCTTACGACGAGGGTTCGATTCCCTTCACCCGCTCCACGAACGCCCGCGCCGGAAACGGACGGGAGCAGCATCGAGCCCATGTAGCTCAGTGGTAGAGCACTCCCTTGGTAAGGGAGAGGTCATGCGTTCAATCCGCATCATGGGCACCAGGAATCGCGCATCACCAGGCAAGGCCAGCGTCTAGCGCTGGAGATTCTCATCCAAGGCTCTGCACAGAAAGAGACGACCATGGCAAAGGGCAAGTTTGAGCGGACGAAGCCGCACGTGAACGTGGGGACGATTGGTCACGTGGACCACGGGAAGACGACGCTGACGGCGGCGATCACGTTGGTGCTTTCGAAGAAGTTCGGGGGCGAGGCGAGGGCCTACGACCAGATCGACAACGCGCCGGAGGAGAAGGCGCGGGGGATCACGATCAACACGGCGCACGTGGAGTACGAGACGGCGAACCGTCACTACGCGCACGTGGACTGCCCGGGCCATGCCGACTACGTGAAGAACATGATCACGGGGGCGGCGCAGATGGATGGCGCGATCCTGGTGGTGTCTGCCGCGGACGGTCCGATGCCGCAGACGCGCGAGCACATCCTGCTGGCGCGCCAGGTGGGGGTTCCGTACATCATCGTGTACATGAACAAGGCGGACATGGTCGACGACAAGGAGCTGCTGGAGTTGGTCGAGCTGGAGGTTCGCGAGCTGTTGTCGAAGTACAAGTTTCCCGGGGACAAGACGCCGATCGTGATCGGCTCTGCGCTGAAGGCGCTGGAGGGGGACACGAGCGAGATGGGCGAGGGTTCGATCATGAAGCTCGCCGACGCGCTCGACACCTACATTCCGCAGCCGGAGCGCGCCATTGACGGGGCGTTCCTGATGCCGGTGGAGGACGTGTTCTCCATATCGGGGCGCGGCACGGTGGTGACGGGCCGGGTGGAGCGCGGGGTGGTGAAGGTGGGCGAGGAGCTCGAGATTGTGGGCCTGCGTGCGACGCTGAAGACGGTGTGCACGGGGGTGGAGATGTTCAGGAAGCTTCTGGACCAGGGGCAGGCGGGGGACAACGTGGGGGTGCTGCTGCGGGGCACGAAGCGCGAGGAGGTGGAGCGCGGCCAGGTGCTGGCCAAGCCCGGTTCCATCACGCCGCACACGAAGTTCGAGTGCGAGGTGTACGTGCTGAGCAAGGAGGAGGGCGGGCGTCACACGCCGTTCTTCAACGGCTACCGTCCGCAGTTCTATTTCCGCACGACGGACGTGACCGGCTCGCTGGACCTGCCCACGGGGGTGGAGATGGTGATGCCCGGGGACAACATCAAGATGACGGTGACGCTGATTGCGCCGATCGCGATGGAGGATGGGCTTCGCTTCGCCATCCGCGAGGGCGGCCGCACCGTCGGTGCCGGCGTCGTATCCAAGATCCTGGAGTAAACGAGTTCGAAGGTTAGGCCAGTAGCTCAATTGGCAGAGCGGCGGTCTCCAAAACCGCAGGTTGGGGGTTCGAGACCCTCCTGGCCTGCCACCCGGTGGCAGAGGACATGGCAGAAAAGATAAAGATTGCGGCAGCGGCGTTGATCGCGGTGGCGGGCCTGTGGGGCTTCTACGCCATCGCGGACCAGGCCTCCATCGTGCGGCTTGGCGTGCTGGTCGGCGCCTTTGCGCTGGCCGCGGGCGTCATGTGGTTCACGACGGCGGGCCGCGACTTCGCCGTCTTTTCCCGCGAGTCGTGGGACGAGGCGAAGCGGGTCGTCTGGCCCTCGCGCAAGGAGACGCTCCAGACCACCGGCATCGTCTTCGCGTTCGTGTTCGTGATGGCCATGATGCTGTGGATGATCGACGCGGGGCTCCTCTGGGTCACCCAGCGGCTACTCGGGCAGGGGGGCTGACATGAGCATGCGCTGGTACGTGGTCCACGCCTATTCCGGCCAGGAAAAGAGCATCCAGGCGGCGCTGATCGACCGGATCAGGCGCTCCGGCATGGCCGACAAGTTCGGCGAGGTGCTCGTCCCCACCGAGGAAGTGGTGGAGATGAAGAGCGGGCAGAAGGCGCTCTCCGAGCGCCGCTTCTTCCCGGGATACATCCTCGTCCAGATGGAGATGACGGACGATACGTGGCACCTCGTGAAGAGCACGCCGAAGGTGACGGGATTCATCGGCGGCACCGCGATGAAGCCCACGCCCATCTCCGACAAGGAGGTGGCCAACATCCTGCACCAGGTGCAGGAGGGCGTCGAGAAGCCCAAGCCCAAGGTGCTGTTCGAGGTGGGCGAGTCGGTGCGCGTGACCGAAGGGCCGTTCACCGACTTCAACGGCAACGTCGAGGAAGTGAACTACGAGAAGAGCAAGATCCGGGTGTCCGTGCTGATCTTCGGCCGCGCGACCCCGGTGGAGCTGGATTTCGGGCAGGTCGAGAAGGCCTGAAGCTTTCATCGCCGCCTGGATTCAGGCGGCGCGCGGTGGCCGGGCGTGTTTCCCGGCCGAATTGAACGGGGAGGGCGCCATGCGGCGTCCGCTCGAACCCGAGGAGTGCCATCGTGGCAAAGAAGATAATCGGCTTCATCAAGCTGCA
>JALNYR010000054.1 GCA_023229725.1 Dehalococcoidia bacterium
CGACAGGCAGCCATTCGTAATCCCGGCTGGAAGTTGCAAAGGGACGCTGGTATAGTCCCGACATGGTAAGCAAGAGCAGGATTGCCTGGGCCTGGTTGGCCTTCCTCGTGGCTGTCGACCTCGTGTTTCCCTGGGGCGTGATTGGAGCAACTCCCCGCTTCGCCGGCCCCTTCCTCTTCTGGGTCATCTGGACGGCCGTGGCTGTCGCCAGCATGTCTGTGTTGTTTCTGAGGTGGCGGGAATGAGCGGCGCCGGTTGGGCCTGGTTGGCAGTAGGGCTGTACGTCGTCCTCGGTTTCGGGATTGCGTTTGCCGCCCGCCGTCACGTCGGCGGGGGAATGAGCGAGTTCTTTCTCGCGGACCGGCGCGTTGGTGGTTTCATCTCCGCGCTGACGTACAGTGCGACCACCTACAGCGCGTTCATGCTCGTGGGGCTCGCGGGGCTGAGCTACACCGGCGGTGTGGGAGCGCTCGGCTTCGAACTGACATACCTCGGCGGGTTGTTTCTCGCCGTGTTCTTCCTGCCCAGGTTCTGGTTCGCCGGCCGGCGCTACGGCTACATCACGCCCATGGACCTGCTGACGGACAGGTACCAGAGCAGGGCCGTCGGCGCGGTGGCTGCGGTCTTGTCCCTGGTGTTCCTTGTGCCGTACAGCGCCGCGCAACTGCTGGGCATCGGACTCCTGCTCAATGGGCTCAGCGAAGGTGGCATCCCCGTTCTGGCCGGCATACTCGTCGCCACGCTGTTGGCCATCGCCTGGTCTCGCATCGCGGGACTGCGCTCGGTCGCATGGACGGACGCCTTCCAGGCGCTCATCATGATACTGAGCGCTTCCGTTCTGCTGGTCGTCATCATGGCTGAGCTCGGCGGACTGGGCGCTTTCCTGGCTCGTTTCGAGACGGAGCAGGCCGGATTGCTGACCATCCCGTCCGGTTCCGGCATGTGGAGCATCCACATGTTCCTCGGACTGACGCTCCCGTGGTTCTTCTTCTGTCTCTCGAACCCCCAGGTGAGCCAGAGGTTCTTCATCCCGAAGTCCGTGAAGGCCATGAAGCAGATGCTCGGGGGCTTCCTCGTGTTCGGCTTCATCTACACGCTGATTGCGGTCCTGTGGGGCCTGGGGGCGCGCCTGCTGGTGCCGGGACTGGCAAATGCCGACATGGCAACTCCCTCGCTGCTTGCCATGCCGTTCATCCCGAAGGCGCTCGCGCTCCTTGCCATGGTTGGCATCATGGCGGCGGCGGTATCGACCATCGACTCCATCCTGCTCACGCTGTCCTCCGTGTGGGCGCGCGACATCTACCGCGGCGTGTTCAAGCGTGGCGCGAGTGAGGAACGCGAGCTTCGCATGGGGCAGTGGGTCATCCCCGTGATGGCCGTGGTGGCGCTGCTGTTCGCCTGGCAGGTCTCGAACAAGTCCGGGCTGGATTTCATGATTGCGCCGCTGTCGTCGGCGGCATCGGCAGGATTGCTCATGGTGGTGCCGAGCATCTTCGGCGCCTTCTACTGGAGAAGGGCCACAGCGGCGGGCTCAGTAGCCAGTATCGTATCGGGCGCCGCCCTCGTGCTCGTACTGCAGGTAACAGGAGCGAAGCCCCTCGGCTGGTGGCCCGGCGTGTGGGGCTTCGTCCTTTGCATCGTCGTGTTCGTGGTGGTGAGCCTTGTCACTCGCGCCCCCCTCGAGAAGGCGGACGAGTTCCTGCGCTACCTCAAGGAGAAGCTCTCTTCAGGCAGATTCGTCTAGGACAGGAAGAGCGAGAAGGCTACTGCTGCGGCTGGCGCGCAATCACGCTCATCTTGGCGTACCGGACCAGTGCGCCTGACTCGGTCTTGAGCACGATGCTGGTGTCGGCAATCTCCTCGACCACGCCGTACAGACCGCCGCTCGTGATGACCTTTGTTCCCTTCTTCAGGCTGAGAAGCAGTTCCTCCTGCTCCTTCTGGCGCTTCCGCTGCGGCCGGATGGTGAAGACGTACATGGCGCCGAACATGAGGACGAAGAAGAATAGCAGTGGCAGGATGCCAGCGAGTTGTTCGCTCATGGTGACGGGTTCCTCCTTACTGTGACAGGGCTATTGTAGACTAGTTGACCCTGCAGCGCCCAGGGACTTGCCTGCGCTATGTGGACTGAAACGAGCCGGCCGCCAAGTTCATCCTCCGCATCGAAGAAGACCAGCTTGTCCGTGCGCGTCCTGCCGAACCACCTGCCCTTCCTCCTGCCGAGGACGAGTACTTCAGCGGGATGGCTCACGTAGGTCTCGTTGATCTCGGCGGACACGCGTTCCTGCAGCACCTCGATCCGGTGGAGGCGCTCCGCTTTGACCTCTTCGGATACCGAATCCGCGAGTCTCCGTGCGGCTGCGGTCCCGGGACGCGGGGAGTAGGCGGCGACGTGAACCACGTCGAGGCGAAGCCGCTCAAGCAACTCGTACGTGTTCTCGAACTGGCTGTCCGTCTCTCCCGGGAAACCAACGATTATGTCGGTGCTGATAGCAATGCCGGGAATCCCGCCTCGCAGGTCATCCACGAGCCTGCAGAATGTCTGCACCGTGTAGCCTCGCCCCATCGCGCGGAGGATGTCGTCGTCCCCCGACTGCAGGGCCAGGTCAACGTGTTCGCACACCTTGCCGAGGCGCGCCATGGTCTCAATCAGCGATGGGCTCATATCCTTCGGGTGGTTTGTCAGGAAGCGAATCCTGAGCAGCCCGGTCAGCGGCTGGAGTTGTTCAAGGAGCCCCGCGAGGCTGGGATGCCCCGGGAGGTCGTGCCCGTAGGAATCAACATTCTGCCCGAGGAGCACGACTTCCTTCGTCCCCCGCGAAACGAGCTGCCGCACCTCGGCCTCGACGTCCTCCGGCGGTCGGCTGACCTCGCGCCCTCTCGTGTAGGGCACGATGCAGTACGTGCAGAAGTTGTTGCAGCCCTGGATGATGGGGACATACATCGAGACGCCGGAAGCATCTTCGGCGTCGTCCGCCGGCGCCGGCGGGCGAACCTCGACTTCGTCACAGGGGCGTGCGCGAGAGTCGCCGGCAGCATCCTGGGCCTGCGAGCCGTCAAGCCACTCCGAGAACGCAGCGTACTCGCCCGAGCCGAAGAACAGGTCGACGTGCGGATACTTCGCGAGCAGTGCGGTCCTGTCGCGCGCGGCAAAGCACCCCGTCACCGCGATGCGCATCGCGGGGCGACGTCTCTTGATGCCTTCGAGCAGGCCAAGAGTCCCGACTATCCGGTCCTCGGCGCTCTGGCGTACGACGCACGTGTTCAGGACCACAAGGTCGGCATCATCGAGGCGAGGGCTCTCCGCGTACCCGGCAGCAGCCAGCATCCCGGCCAGGTGCCAGGATTCTGCCTTGTTCATCTGGCAGCCGATGGTCCAGAGGTGGAAGTGGCGCATGCGAAGCTCTATTCCTGCAGGCGGGCGACATATAGTAGAGTATGCAATCGTGTCGGGCAAACGCGCGTCGGAGCAGTCGGGCGATGGTCACTGGGGACGGTTGCGAGAGCGGTTCGAGAAGGATGGACTCGCCGGGTTCCACGACTACGAAGTCATCGAGCTGCTGCTGACGCTCGCCCGCGAACGGGGAGACGTCAAGCCCGAGGGCAAAGAGGCCATCAATCGATTCAAGAGCGTGCGGGGAGTCCTCGATGCGCCGCGGGCCGACCTCGAGGAGATCTCCGGCATCGGGAAAGCCAGCTCGTTCGCCATCAAGCTCGTCCGCGCTCTCGCGGAGTACTACTACGGCGAGAGGTTGCAGCCGGGCGCGTCGCCGCTCACCAACTCCCGGGAGGTCGTCGACTACCTGCGCGTGTCGATGGGAACGCTTGACCGGGAGACGTTCCGAGTCGTCTATCTCGATGCACAGAACCGCCCGACGGCCGAGCCAGAGACACTGTTCGAAGGCACGCTGACCTCGAGCGCGGTCTACCCGCGAGAGGTACTCAAGAGCGCCCTGATGCACAACGCCGCGTCCCTGATATTCGCTCACAACCACCCGTCCGGGTGTGTGGAGCCCAGCACGAATGACCGGGACATAACCCGGGAGCTTGTCCTGGCAGCAAGCCTCATGGACGTGCGTGTCCTCGACCACATCGTCGTCGGCGCGGACTCGCACTTCAGCTTCGCCGACCACGGTCTCATCCGCGAGTACAGCAAACAGGCGGCCGACTTTCAGGAGAGCCGCGCGCGCGGCAGCGCGTGAGGAACGCGTCCTGCCGGGGGCGTCATCTGTCGAAGTAGATGCTCTTCCCTGTCAGGCTCAGTGGAATGCCGATGATGATGTCTGCCTCCATCCACTTGAGCCGGCAGGCGGCGACGCCAATGGTGTACATCATGCGGTTGTCGACGTCGTGGTCCGAGGCCACCTTGACGGCAGAGCCGAGGGCCACGCCAAGGTCGATTGAGGCAAAGGAGCACACCGGCCCTGCATAGTCGCTGCCGGGCGCCCGCTTCGACCGCGCGTTGATGAGTGCCGCGCAGGTCCGCAGACCACACGCGCCGCAGTCAAACGCCTTCTCAGGCTTCTTCGGAGCCCCCGTGACTCCGATGAGGACCACGTATGCGGAGTTGCGAACGTTGCGGGCATCACGCCGGAAGGCGCTCTCCACAATGTCCGACCGTCCTGGCGCCGCGTCCTCCATCGCCCGCGCGAGCGTTTCCTTGTCCTCGCCTTCGACAATCAGCGTATGGATTGTGTCCACCCCTCTTGCCTTCGGTGCAGTCCTGGCTGCCGCGGCCATGAGGCACGCAACGGTCCTCGCGGCCTCCCGTTCGGCGTCCATTGATGAAATCCCTGTCATCGTCGTTCTCCTCCCGCGTTCCGCCTATCTCCCTGCGCTCTCCGGGGCGGGCACGCGTATTGTAGGCGAGTGAGAGTGCTCCGTCCACACGCCGCTACCTCACTCCCGGCGGCGATGGTACAATGAGGGCCATGTACGTACGTGAGACTATTGCCGTCCGTCCGGACGGACGCGGACGCAGACGGGTACTGCCTCGGCTTGCGCGCCTGGCTCTCTGCTTCGCGCTCGTGGCAGTGCTCGCGGTGGCGGGTTGCGAATCGAAGACGTACGCGCGGACTATCCGCATCACGTCCGAGCCCGTCAACGTGACCGGCCTCTTCGCACGAGTCGAGTACCTGCGCGACGGCGAAGTCGTCAACTCCGTGCACCTCATCGATGGCAACGGCGACGGCGTCATCGACGGCAAGTCCGGCCCGAATGAAGACGGCAATTGGCCCGAGGGTTGGCAGTGGTTTGACAGCATGTACCGGGATGCGGCAGTCGGCCAGACGATTATCGCCTTCGACGGGCAGAAGGTGACGGTCACTGACGCGAACACCTACGAGTTCATGGTCGGCGAGTACGAATGCGGAGTGGCACGCTGAGTACCGCCAGTCGAAGCATGCGACATGCGGAGGAGTGCGATGACCGCTGACTGTGTGTTCTGCCGCATCGTTTCCGGGGAGATTCCCGGCGACTTCGTCTTCCAGGACCACGAGATGGTGGCGTTCCGGGACATACACCCGGTTGCCTCAACGCACATCCTCCTGGTGCCGCGGGAACACATAGGTTCCGTACAGGATCTGAAGAGCGGTGACGAAGAGTTCATCGGCCGGCTGATTCTTCGCGCGAAGGCGCTCGCGGAACAGGAGGGAGTGGCGGAGCGGGGCTACCGGCTCGTCCTGAACTGCGGAGTGTACGGGGGGCAGATCGTGCCTCATCTGCACCTCCATCTCATCGGAGGCAGGAAGCTCGGCGATAGTCTCGGCTAGCGCCGGGCGAGCCGCGACGCTATCTCTTCGACGATTGAGTCTGGTGTCGATGCGCCCGCCGTGAGTCCTGCTCGCTGTTTGCCGGCGAACCAGCCTTCGTCCATCTCTTCGGCGGTCTCGACGTGGTGCGTCTCTACCACTGCGGCGCACGTCTCAGCGAGGCGTCTCGTGTTCGCGCTGTGGCGGCCGCCTATGACGAGCATGATGTCGACGCGCCGCGCGAGTTCAGCTGCCGCCGCTTGCCGGCGCACGGTCGCGTCGCACAGCGTGTTGACCACTCGCAGCTCGTCTGTTCCCTCCATCACGGCGCTGCATAGCTCTCGGGCGAACTCCGTGAACTCCTCAAGCCTCTGCGTGGTCTGCGAGATGACGGCCAGCTTCCTGCGGTGCCCGGGCCGCGTGAGTTCCGGCAGACCCGGAACGCCAAGTGCGGACATCCCCTTCTCTCCCGCCCAGCCGAGCAATCCTCTCACCTCCGTGTGAGTGGAGTCGCCGAAGATGACAATTGTAAAACCCTCGTCAGCGAGACGGGCGACGATGTGCTGAGCCCGTGCAACATTGGGGCAGGTTGTGTCAACGACGGTGAGGCCGCGGGCCAGCAGTTGTCGCGATACGGAGGGGGATACTCCGTGAGCTGAGATGACGACCGCCGGGCTGCGCAGCTGCTCAACGGAGTCGACGGTCTCGACGCCCAGCGCCGCGAGTTCCTGCAACAGCACCTTGTTGTGGGCAATCGGCCCAAGAGTCTGCAGGTTGCCGTGGCGAAGAGCGGCGTCGCGCACCATGTCGACGGCCCGCCGGACGCCGAAGCAGAGGCCGAGCTCGCGTGCCTTCTCAACCTGCATACGGCCCCCGTCGTTCCTCTGGCATTAGCTCTGCGATGTGGTGCATCAGTTCGTCGGTCAGCCGCGACAGCTCGGACCTCGGCATGCGCTCGGAGCCGGTCTGGAGGCGGAAGGGCGCGCCAACGGTGACTGTGACCCTGGGGCGGCGCAACCACCACGCAGTGCGGTACAGTTGTTCGGTGCCGTCTATGGCGACAGGGAGGACGGGCACGCCGGCGTGAATGGCGAGAATGGCGGCGCCTCCCTTGCCTGCCTGCATGTGCCCTGAACGGGATCTGCTGCCCTCAGGGAAGAGGGCGAGCACACGCCCCGCGGCAAGCAGTTCTTCCGCCTGCCTCATGACGTCCCTTTTCTGCTGTACGCTGCCGGCGCGCGCGACCGGGAATATGCCTGCATCTCTCAGCAACCGCCCCAGAATCGCATTCCGGAATAGCTCCTCTTTCGCCATGAAGGTTATCCACCGAGGCAGTGAGAGCAACAGCAGAATCGGGTCTGCAAGATGCACGTGGTTGGCGACGACGATGAACGCTCCATCCGCGGGGACGTTCTCCGTCCCGGTTATCGTCCACCTCAACAGGATTCGGTGGAGCACCCTGGCGATGGCCAGGACGATGCGGGGAAACGGTTTCACATAGGTGCGGGTCACGGAGCGCGGAACCTCCCCGCCCGGTCAGCAGTCCTGCCGACGACTCTGCGCCAGGGCGAAGATCCTGTCGACGACAGCTCCCAGACTGAGTCCATCGGTGTCGATAACAATGGCATCGGCGGCAGCCTTGAGAGGGGATACCGCGCGCGTGATGTCATTGTGGTCCCTCTGCTCAAGCTCCGCAAGCACGGTCTCGAATGGGATGCCTGCGCCGCGCTGCACGAGTTCGGCATGTCTCCGCCGTGCGCGTTCCTGCACCGTTGCCGTGAGGAATACCTTGAGGTCCGCCCACGGCAGGACCACGGTGCCGATGTCTCGTCCCGCCATGACGAGGCGGTGATCCATCGCCATACGGCGCTGCTCGGCCACCATGCATTCCCGTACTTCCGGAATCTTGGCGATGAGGGCGACGCTTCGTTCAACCTGCTGGGCGGACAGTTGCCGTGACACGTCCTCTCCGTCTATGAGCACAGTGAGGCGCGATCCGGAGCCCGGGACAAACCGGAACTCGGTGCGGCGTGCGAGTTGGATGAGTGCAGCGGAGTCGGAGGTCGAGAGGCCGGCATCGAGCGCCTTCCAGGTGAACGTCCGGTAGATGACGCCGGTGTCGAAGAACTGGAAGCTCAGTCTCTCCGCCAGCAACAGGCCGACACTGCTCTTTCCTACCGCCACCGGCCCATCAATGGTGATAAGTCGTAGATTCAAGCTGAGAGCAGAGTATACCAGAGTCGTGACTCGCCGCGTGCCGGCAGCCGCACGGACGTGTAGTATAGTGCTCAAGGCTGAGAGCTGTCAGCAGACGGCTGCTGCACCTCACGCAATTCGTGGCCGGGACGCGAAAGGTGGTGAACAAGCGATGGTGCGGGAACTCGATGTGTCTGAAGTGAGAGAAGCAGTGTCACGCCTCTTTCAGACGGCCTGCTACCGTCTGCCGGACGATGTCGTCCGCGCGTTGACGGAGGCGCGCGACCGGGAGGTTTCTCCGGTGGCGCGCGACGTGCTCGAGAGGCTGCTTGAGAATGCGGCGGTGGCGCCGCGTGAGATGATTCCCGTCTGCCAGGATACCGGACTCGCCGTCGTCTTCATCGAGGTCGGGCAGGATGTGCACCTTGTGGGTGGCGACCTTCGCAAGGCGGTCGACGAGGGCGTGCGGAAAGCCTACGGGGAAGGCTACCTCCGCAAGTCCGTCGTGCGCTGTCCGTACACCTCTCGGGTCAACACCGGTGACAATACGCCGGCCGACCTCTGGGTAGACATTGTTCCGGGCGACAGGGTGAGGATCAGCGTCTTGCCCAAGGGCGGGGGCTCGGAGAACCTCGCCCGGCTCACCGTGCTCACGCCTGCGATGGGCCGGCAGGGAGTCATCGATTACGTTGCCGGCGTGGTCGATGCAGGGGGAGGGAACCCGTGTCCGCCTCTCGTCGTCGGCGTCGGTATCGGCGGCACGTCCGAGAAGGCCATGATGCTGGCGAAGAAGTCGCTGCTGCGACCGGTCGGTCAACCTGCCTCAAACGAGGAGGATGCCGCACTTGAACGCGACCTGCTCGAGCGAATCAATGACCTCGGAGTCGGCGCACTGGGCTACGGGGGCATTGTCACGGCGCTGGCTGTTCACGTCGAGTCCTTCCCGTGCCACATCGCCAGCCTTCCGGTCGCCGTGAACCTCCAGTGCCACAGCGCCAGGCGCGGCCATATTGAGCTCTGATGTGAAAGGATGTGACGGAATGGACGAACCGCGACGTGTCACTCTCCCGTTCACCGATGAAGTTGTTCGCAGCCTGCGTGCGGGAGACCGCCTCTTGCTGACCGGCACGGTGTTTGTGGCCCGCGATGCGGCCCACAAACGCATGGTGGAGGCTCTCGATCGAGGTGAGCGCCTTCCGTTCGATGTCAGAGGAGCCACCATCTACTTCATGGGGCCGACGCCGCCCCGCCCGGGACGCCCAATCGGCGCCGCCGGACCGACGACTTCGGGCAGGATGGACTCCTATTCTCCCCGGCTCATCCAGCTCGGCCTGAAGGCGATGATCGGCAAAGGCATGCGCTCTCGGGCTGTCCGCGATGCCATGTGCGAGCACGGCGCCGTGTACCTGGGCGGCATTGGAGGCGCGGGCGCGTTGCTCGCCAGGAGTATCAAGAGCGCCGTAGTCGTTGCCTACGATGACCTCGGACCCGAAGCTCTGCGCCGGCTTGAGGTTGACGGCATGCCGGTGACCGTTGTGAACGACACGACGGGGAGAGACCTCTATGAGGAAGGCAAGGCGCGCTACCTCCGGAGCCGCACGCCGGCTTGACGGCACGGGAGCCGGCCCTCGGTCGTCCAGGTGGCGGAGGGGGTGGGATTCGAACCCACGTTCGCTTGCGCGAAAACGGTTTTCAAGACCGTCACCATAGGCCGCTCGGTCACCCCTCCTCACGTGCGCCGCGACAGTATACCACTCACACGGTGGCGGCAACGGAGCGCTCCTGTGTCACGAGCGGGGCGTTTCTGAAGCTGCAGGTATTGACAATACGAGCCGCTCAGTCGAATAATACTCGTAGTGTGAGTGCGTTGCGTAGCTGTCCTTCGGTTTGCGGTCAGGGACGTGCGTTGTGCAGGGGGGATGTGGCCGGCAACAGGTTCGTGGCCCCGCGGTCTGCGGGCGCCTTTCGTGCGGTGATCGTTCTGCTTCTGGTCGCCGCGTAGGTCTTCTTTCTTCAGTACCGGTAGCGACGTGTGCGAGAGCTGTCCCCTACAACAGGACAAAAGGTCGAGCTGTCGAACAGGTGTGTGCATCAACTGCGAGAATAAGGAGGTGAGCAATTGGCTGAGGTGACGAGAGAAAGCTGGGGCAAGCGCAGCTACTTCATCTTTGCTGCGCTGGGCTCGGCCGTAGGTCTTGGCAATCTGTGGCGATTCCCCTACCTCTGCTACGCCAATGGTGGCGGAGCATTCATCGTTGCGTATGTCATAGGGTTGTTCGTAATCGGCATCCCGTGGCTTGTCGTCGAATTCGGCATGGGCAAGTACTTCGCGTCGAGCGCACCCGGCGTGTTCGGCGGCATCGGCAAGAAGTGGGAGTGGCTCGGCTGGTGGCCGGTCTGGGTGGCGTTCCTCATCAACACCTACTACACGGTGGTCATGGCCTGGACGCTCCGCTACGCGGTGTCGTCTGCCACCGTCGCGTGGGGTATGGGGGAGGCCGGCGCCGAAGGGGCGGCCGACTACTTCTTCGGGACGGTACTCAAGCTGTCCGGCGGACCTGCCGAGATAGGCAGCCCCGTTCTTGAGCTGCTCATCGGGCTCGCAATCATCTGGGTGGTCATCTTCCTCGTCGTCTTCAAGGGCGCGAAGGTCATCGGACCGGTATCTCAGGTGGTGATGATTGTGGCGTGGACATTCCTTGCCATTCTGGTAGTGAGGGGAGTCACGCTTCCCGGTGCAGCGCAAGGTCTCAATAGCTACCTCGAGACTGACTGGAGCAGCCTGGCGAGCCCTGACCTCTGGTTCGGAGCGTTCAGCCAGATAGCGTTCTCCCTCTCGGTGGGCATGGCCGGCATGTACGCGTACGGCAGCTTCATCAAGCGCAAGGGTGACGTGAACAACAGCGCCTTCATCACGGTGTTCGGCGATTCGGCCACGAGCTTCTTCGCCGGATTCGCGGTGTTCAGCACTGTCGGGTTCATCATGCAGGCTCTCAATGTCCCTCTGGACGAGGTGGCGACCAAGAGCGTGGGGCTGGCGTTCATCACGTGGCCGGTGGCGGTGTCGATGTTGCCTGGAGCGAATGCGCTCTTCGGCGTCATCTTCTTCTCCTGCCTCTTCCTCGTCGGCCTGTCGTCGGCGTACTTCCTCGCTTATGGAGGAACCATCGCTCCGCTGATGGACAAGTTCGGCTGGAGCCGGACCAGGACGACGGCGGGTGTGTGCATCGTCGGATTCGCCATCGGAATCCTCTTCACCACCAATGGTGGTCTCTACTGGGGGCCGGATATCCTCGACAGGGCGGTGTCCTTCTACGGTCTGCTCATTACCGGTGCCCTGTCCTGTCTCGTTGTCGGCTGGGTCTTCCCCGCCAGCAGACTGCGTGAGTACGTGAACAGCACATCGGATTTCCACATCGGCGCGTGGTTCGACGTGATGGTGAAGGTGGTGGTTCCGCTGGGGCTGCTGTTCGTCGCAATCTACGGTGGGTTCATTCAGGACATCCCGAACTCGTACGGCGGCTACCCGCGCTGGGCAAGCAACGCAATCTGGGCGACGCTCGTGATTACGCTCATTCTCAGCTTCGTCCTGGGCGGCATGAAGACGCGCGGCCGCAAGGACTAGCAGGAGGTGAAATGCCATGACGACTGAAGCGATTATCACGGCGATTGTGGTCTGGGTCATCTACCTCGGCATGCTGGGGTGGTGCTTCGGCAAGCTCCGCAGTCGTGGCGGAGGCTGGGAGGACTAGGGCGGGGTGAGACTCCGGTTTCACTGCGTCTGATGCGGAGGGGGCGGCTCCAGGGCCGCCCCTTTCGTTCCGGGCTTCGAGCGCCCTGTGGGTACGGGCACATCCTTACTGGAGCGGTGGGCAGACTGCGTCGCGCTGCAGCGACCTCGCGCACAAGACGCGTGTGGTAGAATGGCTCGCCCATGTCTGCGCGTACGATGCGTCTGCTGGACGCCAATCTGAATCGCGCGTCCGAAGGTCTCCGTGTGCTGGAGGACGTGGCGCGATTCATTCTCGATGATCAACTCCTCAGCCGGGAACTGAAGGCTGTTCGTCACGAGGTTTCGACGCTGGCGGAGCCACTCGCTGCGCAGTTTCTTTCGTTGCGCGATTCGCCGGGCGACGTCGGCAGGGAATCCGGCATTCCGTCTGAGGCGGACAATGTCCATGTCGCTCTTGTCCGGGCGAATGCAAAGCGGACCGAGGAGTCTCTCCGCGTTATCGAGGAGTGCGCGCGCCTCACGGAGACCGCCGGCTGCATCGACGCCGTGCGCGTCGAGCGACTGCGGTATGCCACGTATGACTTTGAGAAGCGTCTTGTCAGTCGACTGCTGCGCCTTGAACGCCGTCGCGGCGTCCGGGGCCTGTACGTGGTCGTTGACCGTCGAACGATAGGAGAAGGTGACCTCTGCCGGATCGCTGCGGAAGCTATTGACGGCGGGGCGACCGTGATTCAGCTTCGAGACAAGGAAGGCGAGCGGGCCGACGTGCTCAAGGAGGCAGAAGCGCTCTGCGCCCTCTGCAGGCAACGGAGTGCGCTGTTCGTGATGAATGACCACGCCGACATCGCAGCGGCCGTCGGCGCGCCGGGGCTGCACATAGGCCAGGCGGACCTGCCGCTGCCCGTGGTGCGAAGGCTGCTGCCGATCGACACGATTGTCGGAGTCTCCTGCAGCGACCACGAGAGCGTCCTTCGCGCGCTCGAGGAAGGCGCGGACTACATCGCTGTCGGTGCGGTCTTTCCCACAGCGCAGAAGGAGGACGCGGTCGTCACGGGCCTGGACCTGGTGCGCTGGACTCGGGCGCGGGCCGGCGACACGCCACTCGTTGCCATAGGCGGAATCGGCGCGCACAACGTCGGTGACGTGGTTCGCGCCGGTGCGGATTGTGTGGCCGTAATCAGCGCCGTCGTGTCGCAACCGGATGTGCGACAGGCGGCGAGCGAACTGGCGCGGGCGATAGCTTGCGTCTCTGCACAGGGAGGACAGAGTGGAGACAAGCCAGCTTGATGTGATTGCGTCGACGGCGCACGAGTACTTCTCGGTCCAGAATCGCGCCCGGGAGCGCGCGCTGCCGCTCTGCAGGCAGATGATTCAGAACAGCGGGAATGCGATTCGGGCGGCGCACCGACTTGATCCCGAGGCCGCGCGGGCCTTGCTTGAAGCCAATCGCCTCGTGAATGAACAGCTTCTGGCGGCGGTTGCCGATAGCGAGGAGATACGTCAGGCAGGCTTCATGCACGATGCTCAGAAAGAGTACGCGGAGGCGTGCATCACGTTCGCACTCATCCGCCAGGTTGCCCTGCCCGAGGCCGATGACATCGGTGTCCCCATGCCCGCCTACCTGAACGGGCTGGGCGAGGCCGTCGGAGAGATGCGACGGTACATCCTGGACAGCCTTCGGCGGGGAGACACGTCGCGATGCGAGTCGCTTCTCGCCATTATGGACGACATCTACAGCCTGCTGATGGGGATGGACTACCCGGACACGGTGACGCACGGACTTCGCAGGAACTCCGATGCCGCCCGAGGTCTCATCGAACGCACACGCGGCGACCTGACGAATGCGTTGCGGCAGGATGCGCTCGAGGCCAGGCTGGCGGATTTTCAGAAGAGAATCTGTTGACAAACCGAAGTGCCCTGCCTAAAGTGTGCGAGCGACATGACTCGACTGTGATAGCTGAGAGAAGGCGCTCTGGTCGGTGAGGCGCCTTTTCTCATGTGAGAAGGAGGACTGACACAATGAATCTCATGTGGGTTAGCGTGATAGCCGGAGTAATAGGCTTCGGCGTCGTCGCATACTTTGCGCGCTACGTGCTGGCGCAGGACGAGGGGTCCCAGGCTGTGCGCGAAACCTCGGCGGCCATCCGCGAGGGAGCGATGGCGTTCATCAGCCGGGAGTACCGGACTCTGGCCATCGTCGTCGTGGTAGTCACCATCATCCTTGCGCTGCTGCCCGGCCTGGGCTTCAAGGTGAGCGCTGCCTTTGTCTTCGGTGCGGTGTGTTCGATGGCTGCCGGATATGCGGGCATGAACATGGCGACCAGGTCGAACAGTCGCACGTGCGCTGCCGCTCAGCACAGCATCAACCAGGGCCTTCGCGTCGCCTTTCGCGGCGGCGCGGTCATGGGTCTCACGGTTGTCAGCATCGGCATCATCGGCATCGCGATCCTGTACTTCCTGTGGCACAATGACCCCAACTTCCTCGGTGTGATTCCTGCCTACGGAACAGGCGCCTCTCTCGTGGCTCTGTTCGCAAGGGTCGGCGGCGGCATATTCACCAAGGGTGCCGACGCCGGGTCCGACCTTGTCGGAAAGGTCGAGGCGGGCATTCCGGAAGATGACCCTCGAAATGCCGCGGTCGTCGCGGACAACGTCGGCGACAACGTCGGTGATGTAGCCGGCATGGGCGCCGACCTCTTCGAATCCTACGTGGAAGCCATCATCGCCACGATGACCCTGTCGATCGTGGTCACCTCGCTCGGCATCGTAGCCGATGATGATACCGCCTGGCTGCTGCCGATGCTCATCGCCGCCGGCGGCATTATTGCATCGGTCATCGGCTGCTTCATGGTGCGTGTTGGCGAGACGGTGGAGATGGGCAAGCTGCTTGGCGCTCTGCGCCGGGGCACCTTGACCGCCTCCATTCTCAGCGCGGTATTTGCCTTCTTCATCATCCGCTTCCTCGACGCCAGCATCGGCCTCTTCTGGGCGATGCTCGCCGGCCTCGCGGCTGGCGTGCTGCTCGGCGAAAGCACCAACTACTTCACCTCGTATGCCTTCAAGCCGACGCAGGACATCTCCCGCGCCTCGACCTCCGGCGCCGGCGCGACCATCATCTCCGGCTTCGCCGTGGGCATGATGAGCACCTGGCCGGCGGTCCTGCTGGTAGCCGCAGCTATCCTCGCGGCCTTCCACTTCGGCAGTTTCTACGGAGTGGCGCTGGCGGCGGCGGGCATGCTGTCGACGCTCGGCGTGACCCTGGCGACCGATGCCTATGGTCCGGTTGCCGACAACGCGGGTGGCATTACCACCATGACCGCTCTTCCTGCTGAGATACGTGAGCGCACGGATGCGCTTGACTCGCTGGGCAACACGACCGCGGCGACGGGTAAGGGCTTCGCCATCGGCGCTGCCGCCCTCAACTCGCTTGGCCTTATCCTCTCCTACGCGATTGCCACCGGCATCGTATCCATCAAGGGGGGAGCAATTCAGACGACCGACCCAGGCGCGCTCAGCCTTCTGAGTGCGCCAGTCCTGATCGGCGTGCTCATTGGCGCTCTCATGCCGCCAGTCTTCTGCGCGATGACGATGAAGGCGGTGGGTATCACCACCGAAGCCATCGTTGCCGAAGTCCGAAGGCAGTGGCGTGAGATACCGGGCCTCATGCAGGGCACAGCGAAACCTCAGTACGGCCTCGTTGTTGACATCTGCACCAAGAAGGCACTGAGGGCCATGCTGGCCCCCTCCATCATGTCCATCGTTGCCCCTATCGTCGTCGGTTTCATCCTCGGCAAGTACGCGCTTGCCGGCTTCCTCGTGGGTTCGGTGGTCAT
>JALNYR010000237.1:0-2404 GCA_023229725.1 Dehalococcoidia bacterium
AGCCACATGCTGGCGTATGACTGGATTTCGGTCTTTAGCTTGCTCTTCTTCATGGCCCCACCCTCACTGTGCAGCAATTCCCACCCACGGGCCGATCACAAGGGTCTTCATCCTAGGTCACCCGCGAAGCCATCACCGCCTTGCGCAGACATGCGTCAAGTCGCGTAGAGGCAGCGTCCCTGGCAGCGGCCCCGGCAGCGGCCCTGGCAGCGGCCCTGGCAGCGGCCTCGGCAGCGGCCCCGGCAGCGTCCCTGGCAGCGGCCCCGGCAGCGGCCCAGGCAGCGGCCTCGGCAGCGGCCTCGGCAGCGGCCCAGGCAGCGGCCTCGGCAGCGGCCTCGGCAGCGGCCAACTCCGCATCGGTCGCTCCTCCGTCTACCCATAGGCGCTTGATGCGAATAGCCTCGACACTCCTTGCATCGGGACTACTGACTAGCGCCAGCGCGCGCTCTGCCTCATCGCAGGCAAACAGATGTAGTACGCGAGTGCAGTCGGCCATAGCTAGCACTTTGCGCCGACTGCAAACCAACTTGTCATCGTGCTGCTGTACGTCGCCCCAGCACTCCACGAGGCAGGCGACTGGACCAGGCGCATACTCTAGCGCGTCGATGGCTTGGATGCTGGCATGCAAGCCAGTATTGCAGATCTCAACTGCCCCACGGTGCACGTAGACAACGCCAGTACGCACCGGGTCCTTCCACTTGCCCCACCGAATGCGTCTGTTCGCTGGGAGGAAGTGCCAGGCTTGAATCCGATCCTCTCGCTTCTTCATCGCTCTTTCCTCCAAGCCGCGGCCTGTGGACACGTGGCGAAGTGCGACGTGTACCGATCCCGCGTGAACAGTCCGGGCTGTCCCGGCGTCTCGTGCGAGGCGAGGACCACGCCGCTCGCGAGCGTGTCGAGGACCAGGATTCCGTCAGGGTCTGGCGTGGCGTCCACGGGCATGGTCTTCCCTCGCGTCGTCATGCACCAGATGATCGGCGCCCTGCACGAGTTACAGCGATCGATCTTCATCGGTCCCACCTCCACAAGCAGAATGCAGGCGTCATCTCGGGGTCATAGACGCTCAAGATCAGGTCCCCAGGATAGGAGGCAGTGCAGCCCACGAACGTCAGCCTGGGCCGAACCGCATAGACCCTGGCCTGGCCGTAGATGTGATCGGCGAACCATTCAGTGGACACCGACGCCGGGGTCAGGAGCAGGATGCGACGCCCTGGCCCTTTCGACCTCGCGCACTTCGCTGCCCAGGGCTCGGGGCGACCGAACGGAGGATTGCACCACAGCGTGCCATTGTGCCGGGTCCAGTCCTGGACGAGGGAGTCATCGGCGGGACTGTGGTAACCGGGCACGACGCTGTTACCAGCGTGCGCGGCGAGGTCGAACGTGACGGGCCCGAACCTGCGCTCGACCGCGCGCAGGAACTCCGGCGGTGTGCCGTAGTCCTGACGGGACGAGCCCGGGCGCTGGGCGGGACGGGTCACGCTTCGTCCCCGGGCTCACGGGCCGCCCCAAACTCTGGCTCCGGCTCCACCTCCGGCTCCGGCTCTCGCTCTACCTCTCGCTCCTCGTCGATCGGTGGAGGGGTGACCGGCGCAAGCCTGGCCAGCGCCTGCTTCAGGCGCCCCACCAGCGCGCCTTTCTCTCTCTTACCTCTCCATGCCCTCTGATAGGCATCGAGCCGCTCGGGAGGCGCGTCTGGGCTCCCCAGCACGCGGATGCACGGGACACGCTCGCGGCCGAACGTGTCGACGTCCGCGGTCAGGGTGACGCGCTTGCCGATCGCACACGCCAGGTCGCTACCGAAGAGCACCGCGAGCGCGTAGCCGTTCGTTTTCCCGGCGATCAGCTTCTTACGCGTCTTTTCGAAGTGCACGATCGTGCACATCTCCGTGACTCCTCCGCTCATGGGCACCTTGTCCCGCTCGATCTTGATGATCTTCACGGTCGTGGGCTTGTCGCCCAGGTCGGCGGCCTTCACGTACTCACTCGGATACAGCACCGAGACATCCAAATTGCTCATGCGATCACCTCACCGCCGAGAGTCAGGCTCGGCACGTCGTCCATTGCCAGCGCCCATACCGGAAGCGCGAAGTCGACGATCTCCGGGGCCGACCCGGGCCACGTGTCCGAGTCGACGCACTCCCGGAGCCTGGCCAGTAGAGCACGATATTCCTTGCGCCCCTGTTCGATGGTGTCGAGGCCGACTTCGTACACAACCACGTCGTAGGGCGCAGCGGACTCGACGACGACCTCGACCACCTGCGGCCGCGCGTGCCCAAGCGCCATGAGACCGTCGCAGTAGAACGCCCACTGTAGGTGGTAGCCGAGCTGCGCAGACTGGCGCGGAAACGCCCACGTGTCCGCGCGCTGGGCCGTCTTGAGTCCGAGTAGCAGCTCGCGATCGAGC
>JALNYR010000237.1:2414-2871 GCA_023229725.1 Dehalococcoidia bacterium
CGCCCCGAAGTGTCGATGCCGGTGACCGGATCGGCCCAGAACATGGACACTTCGGGGCGGCCTTGCGACAGGAACGTGGACGCCGCATGGTGCGAGTGCACCGCATCGCGCATGGCCCGGGCTGCGTCGTAGTCGGAGCGGGAGGCGATCTGGTAGGCAGCGTGCTCGGCGGCAAACTGCTTCCACTCCTTCGTCCGCCGATCGCCGTCGAAGCACACGAAGTCGCGCTCGAACCTCTCCGGTTCCAGGATCGCCGTGTGCGTGATGGCTCCGAGGCCCTTCGCGCGGGTACGCTTGCGGTTGCCTGCCGCGGCTTCGAGGTAGTGCGCTGGGGAGCGCCGCATGTCCTTGAGTGAGGAGATGTTGACGGCGTCCCGTGCGGCGTAGTCCTCGAACGAGAGATCGTAGATGAGAGTCACGGGGCCACCTCGACCACCGACACCTCTTCAAGGAGCAC
>JALNYR010000238.1 GCA_023229725.1 Dehalococcoidia bacterium
GACGCCGTTGACCATGAGGGAGACGGTCTTGGAGCCGCGCTCCTCGCCCTGGTTGCAGATGTTGCCGGAGACGAGGACCTCCTGTCCGGGGAGGACTTGGAGCGGGTCGATGAGGAGGTAGGAGACGACCATGTCGGCCGGCTCAAGCTCCTCTCCCCCGGTCGTCTTGATGGAGATGTAGGCCCTCATGGTGATGGAATCCTTGAAGCCGCAGGAGTCCACGACGGTGAGGGTGACGGTGTAGCTGCCCTCGCGCGTGTAGACGTGGGAGGGATTCTGTGCGCTACTGGTGCCGCGGTCGCCGAAGTCCCAGAGCCACTCTTCGATCTCGCAGCCGGGAGCTGGCGTGGAGAGATCGGTGAACTGGACCTCGAGGCCGGGCTCGCCGGAGCGGGCGACGCCCTTGAGCTTGGCGTTCAGGCCGACCGGGTCGCCATAGGGGCACGGGCCGTCGAGCCAGGGGGTGTAGTCGACGCCGTAGGTAACCCAGTCGCCCTTGATTCCGACGGGCGTCAGTTCGGCTTCCTCACCGGTGAGAGGCATGACGGTTGGGCCTTGCTCGTCGCCCCACCAGTTCTCTTCACAGTTGAGGGACGGGAAGAGGATGATGCCGGGGTCGTGATCGACTGTCCCGCGGTAGCCGAGGCTGTAGAACACACCCCAGACGCGGTTGTCGTAAATGCTGTTGCCATTGGCCTCGAGCCAGCCTGAGGTGCCCTCGCCGGGTTCTCCGGGCTGCGGGTTCAGGGGCTCGAAGCTCTGGACGAATATGCCGACGTCGTTGTGGTGGATGTCGCAGCAGCCGTAGACGTAGGCCGAGGCGTTCTGCTCGACGTAGATGCCGCAGCCGGCGGGGTTGCTGGACGCACGGCGCTCGGGCGCCTCCAGAGCACCTACATTGGCACAGTCGAATATCTCCGTGCCTTCCACGTTGGCGATGGAGAACCCGTCAACCAGGATGCCGGTGCTGTTGTACGAGGCTTCCGTGCCCCCACCCTGGATGGAGCCGCCGGTGACGTTGAGCGAGTCCTTGGTCACGTAGATGCCGACCTCACAGGCGGAGATGGCCGGCGCGACGACATCGACCGTCTGGGCAAGCCCGCCGGACACGTAGATGCCGTAAGTCAAGCCGGGCAGGTTATCGTTGCAGTCGTAGATGGTGAGTTCTTCGAGCGTGGTATCGGTGCAGCCGAAGCAGGCGACGGCGGCGTCGGCGCCTCCATTGTACAGGGTGCCATCGACGAACGCGTCGCCGTCAAACTCGAGGTTCTGAACGAGCACGTTTGAGCACTCGTTGATGAAGCAGAGCACTTCGTCCACCCCGGGTAGTCCGGGCACCGATATCCCGTTGACGACGGCGCCGTCCTCGCCGAGGACGTCGAGTCCATTGGTGTAGTCAATCGTGAAGCCATCGTACTCGCCTTCAAGCACGTGGACGGTCGAGCCGGAGACGGCGTCGACGCCTTCCTGGATGGTGCAGAAGGCGTTGTAGCCGAAGGTGTAGCCGTTGACCGCGTCGCCATCACTCGATCCGGCCCAGTCGTCATCCACCCAGACCTCGGTGGGGGAGAGGACGGTGTAGGTGCCGGCGGCCGGTGTGAAGGTGATACCGGCACCGCCGGTCTTTGCGCCGACCAGGTTCTCGAGGGTGAAGGAGGTGGCCGTGGCTGCTTTGAGAGCCCTGAAGGTGACGCTGAAGAAGACGAAGTTACCGGAAGGTCCGTTTCCCGCCGACGCCGTGTTGAGGTAGGCGCACGAGACGTAGGTAACCTGGTCGACAGGGCCGGTGTAGACACCGCCGGATACGGCCGGTGCGGTGGGAATGTTGCCGGCAGCGACACTGACGACGTCGATGACGGTGTTATCGAAGTGGAGTTCCGCCTGACAGCTGCCGAGGTCAGTTACGTCGATGCGGACCTGCACGGTCTGTGTCCCGGTACTCTGGAGGGTGATGTTGCCGGTGTAGATGTCTCCGTCTGCAGCAGAGACGAGCGGCACACCGAGGGAGAGGACGAGCAGGCTGGCGACCATGATGGTCGAGAATGCCCGTGAGAGGGCCCGTACCACCTTTGTATTCATCGGTTGAACTCCTCCTTGCCCGGGACACAAACATACACAGCAGGCCTTGCCTGTTGGCTTCCATGCTACAAGCCCTCTGTCGTCTCGTCAACGGGAATCCTGACGGCTGTTCTGACGGAGGGGAGAAAGACGGGGGCGGCTCGTCTGAGCCGCCCCCCTGTGAACGAGTCAGAGTGAGAGCTATCTGCGGAAGAGGAAGATGAGGGCCGCGATGATGGCAACGGCGAGGGCGATGATGACGATGATGCCCGCCGTGCCGAGGCCGGTGCTCTGCTGGGAGGGGACGTTGTTGGTGACGGTCCGGGGAGCGAGGACGGAGAACTGGCCGGTCATGCCGTCGATGGCGACCTGGTAGGTGCCGGGGACGGCTCTGGAGAGGCGGAAGGAGACCTGCTGGCAGGAGCCGCCGGAGACGCCGACGGTCTGGGACTGCTCAGCGACGCCGTTGACCATGAGGGAGACGGTCTTCGAGCCGCGCTCCTCGCCCTGGTTGCAGATGTTGCCGGAGACGAGGACCTCCTGTCCGGGGAGGACCTGGAGCGGGTCGATGAGGAGGTAGGAGACGACCATGTCGGCGGGCTCAAGCTCCTCTCCCCCGGTCGTCTTGATGGAGATGTAGGCCCTCATGGTGATGGAATCCTTGAAGCCGCAGGAATCGGTGACAGTGAGGGTGACGGTGTAGCTGCCCTGGCGGTCGTAGACGTGGGAGGGGTTCTGTGCGCTGCTGGTGCTGCCGTCGCCGAAGTTCCAGAGCCACTCTTCGATGTCGCAGCCGGGAGCCGGG
>JALNYR010000239.1 GCA_023229725.1 Dehalococcoidia bacterium
GGAGACAGCATGTGCCCGCACGACCTGGAGTGGCGTTTCCCGTACCCGTCGACGCGGACCCCCGTGCTCGGGGCGAACGTTGTGGCGACGTCCCAGCCGCTTGCGGCGCAGGCCGGCATCCGGATGCTCCTCAAGGGAGGCAACGCCGTGGACGCCGCGGTGGCGACCGCCATTGCGCTCACCGTGGTGGAGCCGACCATGAACGGCATCGGCGGCGATGCACTCGCGCTCGTGTGGGAGGGGAACTCGCTGCACGGGCTGAACGCCTCCGGCCGCGCCCCGACGGCGTGGACCTTTGAGCAGTTCTCAGGTCTGCGGGAGATGCCGTCTACCGGCTGGATGAGCGTGACGGTGCCGGGTGCCGTCTCCGCCTGGATTGCGCTGTCGCGGCGGTTTGGCATCCTTCCGTTTGCGCAGCTCTTCGAGCCGGCCATCGAGTACGCGGAACGCGGTTTCCCCGTGTCTCCCTTCGTGGCACGGACGTGGAAGGAAGCTGCCGAGAAGTACCGCGCCTTCGAGTCGTTCGTGACGACGTTTGTCCCGAACGGCAGTGCTCCGTCGGCCGGCGACTGGTTCCGCTTACCGGACCACGCGCGTACGCTGGCCGAGATTGCTGAAACGTACGGCGACTCGTTCTACCGCGGGAGGCTCGCGCGGCTGATTGCCGGCTGGTCACGGCGTACGGGTGGTCTGCTGGATGAAGATGACCTTGCGCTCCACGTTGCGGACTGGGTCGAGCCACTGTCCGCGACGTGCGGCGGATTCACGCTGCACGAGTTGCCGCCGAACAGCCAGGGTGTTGCCGCTCTTCTTGCCGTTGCGCTGCTGAGCGACACGCCCGTCATGACGCTTGCCCCTGATTCTGCAGAGAGCATCGACCTCCAGGTGCGCGCGATGCAGCTCGCCCAGGCTGAGGTCCGCGCCTGTGTGGCCGACCCCGACGCCATGAGCGTGGACCCGGAGTTACTGCTGGGGGAGGAGAGGGTTGGCAGGCTGGCGCGGGAGCTGCGCGCGACCCGCGGCCCGCAACCGCACGGCGACGGCGCGTCGCGCGAGGGCGACACGGTGTACCTCGCTGCCGCCGATGCGAGCGGCATGATGGTCTCGTTCATCCAGTCCAACTACTACGATTTCGGGTCGGGCATCGTCGTGCCGGGAACCGGCATCGCGCTGCACTCGAGGGCGGCGTGCTTCAGCCTCGAGCGTGGGCACCCGAATGCGGTGGCCGGCGGGAAGCGCCCGTTCCACACGCTCGCTCCCGCGTTCGTGACCGCGGGGGGACGCCCGGTCATGAGCTTCGGCGTCATGGGCGGGCACATGCAGCCGCAGGGACATGTGCAGATGTTTGTGCGGTCCTGCCTGCACGGACAGAACCCACAGGCTGCGTGCGACGCGCCCCGGTGGCACGTGACGCCGCAAGGGGGAGTCCTGCTTGAGACGGGCGTCGACGAAGCCGTCATCCGCGGCCTGTCGCAGCGGGGCCACGATGTGCTCGTGTCGGGGTACGGCGACCCCTTGTTCGGCGGCGCTCAGGCGGTCTACGTGATGCCGCAGGGCTACTGCGCCGCGTCGGACCCGAGGAAGGACGGGCAGGCGGTTGCCGTGTGACGGCGACACGCCGTCTCCGTTCGGTATCGTCACCGGAAGCGTCGCGCTGGAGCAAAGAAACGGCCCGTCGCGCCTCAGGCGCGACGGGCCGTGGTGTCAATGGAAGGTCGGAGCCGCGACCGCGGCTCACTCCTTGTGCAGGTGAGACTTCAGCAGCCCGAGGAGAACGCGTTCACGCTCGGCGTGCGCCTCAATCTCAGACTGGAGCTTCAGGATATTGCTCTTCATGCCCCAGCCCTTGCCTTCCCACACTTCTATCCTCGCGCCGCCGGACGCGATGTCGTCAGCATCCTTGAGCAGCTTCGCCACGTGCTGGTTGAGGCTGGCGTGCTCGGCAAGCAACTGGTTGAGCGACTGCGCCAGCTCGGGCGTACCTTCGCGAATGAAGGCGTTCGCGAGCGCGGTTTCCTCGCGCTTGAAGTGCGCCTTCAGACCCCTGTCGATGGCTTCCAGCTGCGACTTCCACTTCTTCAGACCCTCTCCGTCGGTCTCGAGGCCCTTGGGGACGAAGTAGTCCTTGGTCTTCTCGCTGCCGAGCCGGGCCGCGGCCTCAACGTCGCCGCTCACCTGGTCGAGGGTCTGGAAGTTCTTGTGGATCTGCGCGTGCTCGTCGAGTATCTGTTGCACAATGGCGAGAGCTTCACTCATGCGTACACCTCCAGTCGGCAATTATAGTCAGCGCAAACGCAGGAAGTAAACCGGCGGCCTGCCGGTCGCCCGGCAGAGACAGCCGCTGCGCAGCGAGGGCCGAGACGTTCAGGAGAGCGCCTTCTTCAGCGCTTTGACGCTCGCAACCCATCCAGCCTCATCCTCGCTCCACGGGACGGACACGAGCGAAAGCCTCACTGCGTGCGCCTCGCCGCCGTAGAACTGGTTGCAGGGGACGGTGACAATGCCGCTCTTCTCGATGAGCCTGTCGGCAAACGGCTTGCACGGCTCCTGGCCGGTCTTCACCAGCACGTAGAGCGCGCCGAAGAGGCCGTTCCCCGGGAGCAGCAGATGGTCTCCCATCTCCTTGACGAGTATCGTCAGACGGTTTGCGAGGACGCGGCAGACCCATTCGTAGCTCTGCGGCTTGTCCAGGAAACGGCGCAGGACCTCGGTGCCGGCAAGGAAGGATGGGGTGGGGCTGCTCAGGTTCTCGCGACCGACGATGGCCTCCATGTTGTCGACCCACTGTGTGCTGCCGTACGCAAAACCGAAGCGCAGGCCGGCGATGAGGCAGGACTTGGAGAGGCTGGAGAGAACGCAGAGG
>JALNYR010000240.1 GCA_023229725.1 Dehalococcoidia bacterium
TGCTTGCCGGAGAGCGAGGCGACCAGGCCGAGCAACCCGGAGAACAGGTCGGTCTCGTAGACGTTGTTCTTCCCCTGGACGATGGCGGTGGCGCGTTCGAGCCCCATGCCCGTGTCGATGTTGGGCTTGGGCAGGGGCGTTCGCGAGCCATCAGGCTTCTGGTCGTATTGCGTGAAGACCAGGTTCCATATCTCGACTAATCGACCGCAGGAGCAGTTCGGTCCACAGGTGGGTTTGCCGCAGCCGCGCTCCGCGCCAAGGTCGTAGTGTAATTCGCTGCAGGGGCCGCACGGGCCGGAGTTGCCGGCCGGGCCCCAGAAGTTGTCCTTGTCGCCGAAGCGTCGTATCTTCTCCGCCGGCATCCCGATGGCGCGCCACATCTCGAAAGCCTCGTCGTCGTTCAGGTACACCGTCGCCCACACGCGAGCCGGTTCGAGGTGCAGGTACTTCGTGACGTACTCCCACGCCCAGGCGATGGCTTCTTTCTTGAAGTAGTCGCCCACGCTGAAATTGCCGAGCATCTCGAAGAAAGTGAGGTGCGTGTTGTCACCGACCGAGTCCACGTCGGTGGTGCGGAAGCACTTCTGGCAGGATACCAGCCGGGGATTCGGCGGCTTCTGCAGACCGAGGAAGTACGGTTTGATCTGGACCATGCCTGCGGTGGTCAGCAGCAGGGTCGGGTCCCCGTGCGGTACGAGCGACGAACTGGGGAGAATCAGGTGTCCCCGTTCGCGGAAGAAGCCAAGATAGGATTCGCGAACTTCAGCGCTTGTCATACAAGAATGCCTCTGCGAAAGATGTGGACGGAATCTTACCACAAACGTGTGTTCACACGAGTGGGGCCGGCGGGCGCGGTGAAGGCCCGTCAGGTTCGAGATGGGGCCGGCAGGAGGTCGGTAACCATCTGTTCCATGGCGGTGCGGTCGTCGCACAGTCCGGTCTTAATGGAGCGGTCGGCTGCAACGACGGCTTCGAGCGCCGTGCGCACCCGGGGCTCGTCAAACTTGCGGGCCTGGTCGCGCGCGCGGCGTACCGCAAACTCGTGGAGGCCGGCCAGCTCCCCCACCGGCTGGGCGCCGCCGCGATGCTGCCGTGCCTCAAGCAGTTGCGCGATGATGCGTATCTGCCTTCCCACCATCGTGAAGACGTACCCTGCCGAGAGACCGTCGCGGTACATCTGGTCGAGACGGCGGCGGGCGTCCGTCTGTTTGCCCTCCACGATGGCGTCCACGAGCATGAAGATGGTCGACGAGACAGAGCTTGCCGTCATGCTCCTGACCATCTCTGCCGTGATGGGCTTGCCGTCGGCGTAGACGGCAAGCTTCTGAATCTCTGAGTTGAGCTGCCACAGGTCGGCGCCTGCAAGCACGCCAAGCTGCCGCGCGGCATCGTCGTCGATGCGCGCATCTGCCGCGGCAGCTCGTTCGCGAATCCACGCCACGAGGCTGTCCCCTCTCGGCGGCAGCATCTCCCGCACGTCGGCGTTGGGCTGTGCCTTGAGGGCCTTCAGGAGGTAGTTGCCGGCCTTGAGCTCAGCGTCGAGGAGCACCAGCACGCTCTTGTCCGGCAGCCCCGCAACGCGCGGTACGAAGCTCTCCCCCTCGGGTGACAATCCCGCCTTCTTCGCCTTGCCCTTGCGCGCACGGTCCCGGGCCGGCTTCTCAGGCTCGAATCGGGAGAGCAGGCCCTCAACGACCACGATGCGCGTTCCGCTGAGCAACGAGAACTGCTGGCACGCTGTGGCTATCTGGGCGGGCGTCGCCGTCGGGCCGTCGAGCCGGACGGTCTCCGGGTTCTCGCCTTCCACGGCCAGGTACGGCGCGAGCACACGGTGCAACTCCTCGTGTACCGTGAAAGTGTCAGGGCCGTAGAGGACGTGGAGCACGCGCTGATTCTACCATGCGGTTCCCCGGTGGTTGGGGCATCGCGGGGCGTCGCGCGATGGTACAATGTGCCTTACAGCGGACAATGAAAGCGGCCATCGTCGGTCTACGACACAGCGGGAAGACAACCCTCTTCAACGCGCTCACGAAAGGCGTGGCGGAGGTCGGCTCGTATTCCTCGGCGCTGAAGCCCAACATCGGCGTGCGAAAGGTGGACGACCCCCGTCTGGACGTTCTCGCGAAGCTGACTCACTCGGCGCGCATCGTGCCCGCTGAGGTGAACGTCACCGACGTCAACTACGTCCCGCGCGAGTCCCAGGATAGCGGCGGCATCTCGACTGAGGTGCTGGGCTATCTCTCCACCGCCGAGGCGTTGCTGCAGGTCGTTCGTTGCTTCGATGAGCCTTCTGTGCCGCACCCGCTCGGCTCCATAGACCCCGCACGGGACGTGGCCTCGTTCGACCTTGAGCTTGCCTTCTCCGACCTCGGCGTCCTTGAGCGCCGGCTGCTGCGGATGAAGGACAAGATGAAGTCGGCCAAGCCGCAGGAACGCGCGGCGCAACAGATCGAACTGGCCCTCCTCGAGCGCATCAAGGTGGAGCTTGAGGGCGAAGTGCCCATCCGGCGCCAGACGCTCACCGATGACGAACGCAAGCTGCTCACGGGATACCAGTTCCTCACGGCGAAGCCGATGCTGGTCATCGCCAACTTCAAGGAAGGTGAGCTGTCGCGCGCCGCGGAGGTGGAGCAGGCCGTGTTGTCGAAGTTCCCCGAGTTCAGCGTCCTGCCGGTGTGCGCAAGGCTGGAGATGGAACTACTGGAACTTGGATCTGAGGAAGCGGCTGAGTTCCGCGAAGCGGTGGGCGCGCCTGCCGGCAGCATCGAGCGTATTGTCTCCGAGTGCCTGCATGTCCTTGGACTCATTTCGTTTCTGACCACCGGCCCGGACGAAACGCGCGCCTGGACGGTGCAGCGCGGC
>JALNYR010000055.1 GCA_023229725.1 Dehalococcoidia bacterium
TTGCTTTTCTCTCCGTGGGGACTGCCATCGATGGCCACAATCTTCATGGCGCGATTATGCCACACGAATGCCTCGCGGCCAATCTCCACGTCCGTTCGCGCGTTGCACATCCCTCCCGCACGATGCATAATCGAGACACCAACGGAGGAGGTGGCGGACATGTCCAGGCAGTCAACCGGCATCATCGCACTCGTGCTCGGAATCCTCGTGCTCGTCTGGCCGTCGTGGACGAACCTGGTTCTGGGGATACTGCTCATCCTCATCGCCGTGGCCCTGTTCACCGGGAAGATGAAGTCCCTCTTCTAGGCCACCGGACAGAGAGGAATCCGCATCCCGGCGCCGGCGCCGGAGCATCGCTATCGTCACAGGAGGAACGTACACGTGCGCACACTCGTCACCGGAGGCACCGGCTACATCGGAGCGGAGCTGGTCCGACACCTGCTGGAACGGGGCGATGACGTGGTCACATTCGGCCCCTCATCTAACCCGGGCCGCATCGCCGACATCGCGAAGGATATAGCGGTTGTCCGCGGCAACACCGCCTACGCCTCGGAAGTCTTCAACGTAGTGAAAGACCACCGCATCGAGCGTATCTTCCACCTCGGCTCCATGCTCAGCTCTCCCTCGCAGGCCGATCCCTGGGCCTCGTTTCAGGTGAACGTTGTCGGCACCGTCAACGTGCTGGAGGCCGCGCGACTCTTCGACGTGCCACAGCTCATCTTCACGAGCACCATCGGCACGTTCGCACTTGGGGCGGGGACCGTGGCAACCGACCACACCATCCAGCGCCCGGCGACCATGTATGGCTCCGGCAAGCTCTACTGCGAATGCCTCGGGCGCTTCTACCGCTCGCGGTTCGGCCTTGACTACCGCGCGGTGCGGTTCCCGTCGGTCGTCGGTCCCGGGACCACGCAGCGAACGGTGGCACAGTACAACTCCTGGATGATCGAGTACCCCGCCCTCGGCAAGCCGTTCGAGTGTTTCGTCACTCGCGAGACGAAAGGGCCGGCGATGTACTTCAAGGATGCTGTCAGGTCGTTGTGGATGCTTGCCGACGCCCCGCGCGAGCGCATCGAGATGCTCAACTACAACGTTGCCGGTCTCGACCCCACACCGATGGCAAGGGAGGTGGAAGCGGCGGTGCGGGCGCACATCCCGGAAGCGGTCGTGACGTACAACCCGGACCCTGTCATCATGGACTACTACAGGACGGCGAGGATAGAGACGTTCGACGACACGTGCGCGCGCAAGGAGTGGGGCTGGCTGCCAGAGTACACGACCATCGAGGCGCTGGTGCCGGACTTCATCAACGAGGTGCGCGTCAACCCCAACCGGTACGGGCTCTGACGACGCGCCGCGTTGTCCACTGTCGTCGCGACAGGCGCCGACCGCCCGATGAGCCAGGCCGCCGTTCGGATGCCGTTCGTAACCGGGCCGGCGCGTCTCCGTGCGAGCTATCATAGGGGGTCTTTCAGGACGGATACGCATGCCTTACAGGCTCACGAGAAACGTATTCCTCAACGCCGTCGCCTGCCCCCGCCTCGGCTGGTTCAGCCGGCTGGACAATCCGCCGCATGAGCTCGACCCCGAGCAGGGCAGCCTGGCGAGCCGGTTCCTGTTGCAGGAGTTTCGTGACGTACACGCGAGGGCTCGCGCCCTGTTCCCTGGCGCGGTCACGGTGTCACGGCAGGCTTACGAGGCAGCCTGCTGGCAGACACAGGACCTCATGGACCATCCGTCGACACACACCGTGCTGGAGGCGGCATTCGGTAGCTCGACCTGCCGCGCGCGGCCGGACGCCATTGTTCGGCTCGGGGACGAATGGCGCATCTGCGAGGTGAAGACAGCTCTCAACCGGACGAAGGAGCTCGTGGACGACCTCGCCTACTCGTGGATGGTGCTGGAGCAGGCTGGTGTCAGGCTGGGAGGAGCATCACTCATCCTCCTCTCCCGTGACTACCGCCCGGGTATGCCGGACGAGGCACTGTTCACCACTGTCGATGTCACTCAGGATGCTGCCGCGCGGGCAGCCGGATTCAAGGAGCTTGTCGCCGGGGCGGACGCGGTGACGCGCGGTACTGAACCCCCGGAACCGGCCCTCACGATGCGGTGCCGCACCTGTCCGCTGTTTCGGTCCTGCGCGGGGAAGGGCATCGAGCACCCCATCTTCGACCTTCCTCACCTGACGCCCGCGAAACTGCAGAGGTTCATCGCACAGGGCTTCAGGACGGTGCAGGACGTGCCGGATGCCGCACTCCTGACGCCCCGGCAGGCCCTCGCATGGCAGAGTGTCCGAAGCGGCAAGGCCACGCTGACAGGCGACCTGCACGGCGACCTCGCCGCCGTCGTGTGGCCGGCCCGCTACCTCGACTTCGAAATCGTCGGAACCGGCATTCCGCTCTTCCCCGAACTCGCCCCGTTCGAGCGATTCCCGTTCCTCTACTCGGTGCGGACTTGCGACCAGCCGGGCAGGATACGAAGCCATAAGGTGTTCCTGTCCCCCCACAACCGGGATGCCTCCCAGGACATGGCCGAGCGCCTGCTCCAGGACCTCGGCGAAGACGGCAGCATCGTCGTCTACTCAGGCTACCAGATGCGGGTCATTCGCTGGCTTGCCGAACGCGTTCCAGGTCTCGCCAGCCATCTTCGAGGGCTGATTTCGCGCATCGTCGACCTCGAGAGCATCACGAGACAGGACGTCTGCCACCCGGGATTCGGGGGCAAGACGTCGCTGCAGGCGGTCCTGACGGGACTCGTGCCCGGATTCTCGTACGAGGATCTCGAGGTTGAAGAAGTTGCCACCGCAAGCGCGCAGTTCGCCTACCTCGCGCGGGGCGGATACTACAGCCAGGAGCGCGCTCCCCTTGTGCGCCGGGACCTCGCCGCCTACTGCGCCCGGGACACGCTCGCTCTCGTCAGAGTCCACGAGGCGCTGCACAACCTGGCGCCGTAGTCGGCCAGTCTCCACCAACCCACGCCACGGAAGCGCAGACGCCCACTTACGTCCTCTCAAGCCGCGCGGACGCTCGCCTCACGACGGTGCTGCGCCAGGATCTGTCTCTTTATCCTGGTGGCCTGCACCTTCACCCCGCAGTTCTCGACACTGGCCGACAGCGTGGACAAATCGATGCGGCGGTTGCGCAGTATGAGTCCATGCGCCGTGTTCCCCGGCTCGACTGCACGCTCCAGCTCCTCGTACAAGCCGCGCAGATGTTCGAGCGCCCCGCGCGCCTCCTCCGACTTGCCCTCACTCGCCAGCTGCCTGCAGCGCAGCCACTCGCCGCCGAACTCGGGCACAATCTCCTTCAAGGTACGGATACCGGACAATTCCGGGCTCTTCACGTTCGTCATCTATCACCTCTCTTCATTGATGTACCGTGCCAGGTCCGCCGCAACGCACAGGTGGACACATCTGCTTCACGGGAAGCGCTCACCCTCTCTGACATCGCACGTCCAAGTTCGCGCCTGGACCGGTGCGTGCTGCCGCTGCGGACGGACGCGGAATGGCGTCGCTCGTGAGAGAACGTCCAGGCGGGAGAGACAGGGCGGACACACCACCACACCCCTTCCCGGCGAGCATCCAGTGTCAGCAACAGCCATCCGGGCAGGAGTGAACGCAGCGAAGCACCGGCGGAACCGTTGCGGGGGACAATTCCATGGTAGCACCTTTCCTCGGGCAGGCCAAACCGCCGCTTGAAGGCCCTCGCCGGCACAACATGTTCGAGACCGGCAGTGCGGCCGATGACTGTGCGGGCCACTCCCTATCGTTGACGCGGCAAGGTGGTCGTCCTACACTGCGTCGCGAGAACGACTTCATCAAGACGTCGCATCGGCGGTTATGCGGACAGCCTGTGCGCCGAACGGCGCCGGTCAACCGCATGCGGACATCTGAACGAGGAGGGGCAGTCGTGCACAGAGGCAGGTTCATCGACAGGGCCATCATCGTCACGGGCGGAGGCTCAGGTCTGGGCGAGGACTACTCGAAGGCGTTCGCGGACGAGGGAGGCAAGGTGGTCTGCGCGGACATCGACGCCGCGGCGGCCACACGTACGGCTGCAGCCATCACGGGAATGGGTGGCTCAGCCATCGCCGTGAGCTGCGATGTGACGAAACCGGACCAGATACAGCAGATGGTCGAGGCGGTCCTGCAGGCCTTCGGTCGCATCGACATACTCGTCAACAACGCGGGCGTCATCCGGCGTCGCAGCCTCGTCGGCACGACTGAGGAGGACTGGGACCGGGAGATCAACATCGACCTCAAAGGCCCGTTCCTGTGTTCACGCGCGGTCGTCCCGCACATGATGGAGCGCCACTACGGCAAGATAGTAAACATCTCGTCGGTCGCAGGCATCGTCGGCTGCATCTCGACCGCGTACGCAGCCTCGAAGGCGGGCATCAACGGGCTCACCCGTCAGTGGGCGCTCGAGCTTGCGCCGCACGGCATACGCGTGAACAGCGTCGCGCCGGGCTTCACGGCGACGCCCATCAACGCGAAGCTGCGAGCCACGCCGGTGGGGAAGCACATCGGAGAGTCCGTGCCACTCGGCTGGGGCAAGCCGGCGGACGTCACGGCTGCCGTTCTGTTTCTGAGTGCGTCCGAGTCCGACTTCATCACCGGCCAGACGCTGGCGGTGGACGGAGGATTCACCACTACCGCGGACCTCGGTCCCGAGTACCGGACGTTCGACAAGTAGGCGTGCCCGCCTCTGGAGTACCAGGGTGCCTCCGGCCGGGGGTCAGCCGGCGCGGGCCTTCCCGCATGCCTGGCGAACAAGGTCGGCAATATACAACCACTCGTCGTCACTGACGTCCTTCTTGAATGGACGCGGCAGGCCGAAGGCAAACGGCAGCCGCCGCACCTTGCCGAGGTTCTCGTGCACCCACTCCATCGGGTCATGGTCGGGGCGCTTCGCCAGGGCGACCGTGGCACTCGTCTTGTCCCGGCGAAACCGTACGCCGGCGAACACAACCGCGGACGCCGCTTCTCCCGGCAGCGCGTAGTCAAGCCAACCCTCCAGGTCCGTGGTTGGCGAATGGCTCATCGTCGCGTCCGGACATGTGGCGCGCACGCGCTTGTCAAACTCCGCCAGCAGCGTGCGAAGCGGCTGGGGGCACTGCGCGATGTATTCGTCCACTTGCTTGTCTCTCCTTCCCGCCTGGTCATCAGTCGATGCCCGCGGAGATTGCTCTTCTTTCCGGGCTAGCGCTGTCCCGGAGCTTTGAGTCCGGGCGGTATGGGACAGTTGTACGTTCTTCCTCCGGTGGCGCGGTCGAACTCGCGCCGCGCCTCACTCAGAATAGCAGGGTCGCCGAAGAGGTCAAGAGCGGTCAGCGCCAGCGCCTTCGCGGCGAAGAGCATGGCTGTGAATCCGATGCCCGAGCCGCAGGACGCGACCGCCTGCCACGAGTGCAGCGGCACGCCCAGCGGCATGCAGCACGCCGTGAGTTGCGCGGTCGGGGCGATGTGCGACACATCCCCGACATCGGTCGAGACCGGTTGCACCGTTCCCTTCCTCAGGGTGCCCACGTCATCGAGCACCCGGGTGCAGAGCGGGTCGCCCAACTCGTCTCTCGCCCGTCCGAGGGCCTGCAGCGCGTCGTCCACCGCCGCGGGAGGCAGCGTCGCCTGCAGCGCTCTTGCGAATGACACTTCGCCCTTGCTGAAGACCGGCGCGCCGACTCGCTTCATGTTGCTCAGAAGCACCTGTTGCACGGCATCGTTTGGCAGGAAGTCGAAGCAGGCGGCCACGAGTTCAACCTCCAGCGTCGTGTCGGTCATGAGCGCAGCGCCACGGGCAACGTTCAAGACCCGTTCGTAGATGGTCTCCACCTGCGACCGTTTCGGGGCACGGACGTAGTACCAGCTCTGGGCAAACTCAGGAACGATGTTCGGCGCCTCGCCGCCGCGCGTGACCACACAGTGGATGCGCGCGTCCGGGATGACGTGCTCGCGGAGGTAGTTGACTCCGACGTCGGTCAGCATGACCGCGTCCAGTGCGCTGCGGCCGGCTTCGGGAGCTCCGGCGGCGTGTGCTGAACGACCATGGAAGCTGAGCTTGAACGAGTTCAACGCTGCCGAAGAGGCCGCCCAGAGCGTGTTCGCGTACATCGGGTGCCACGTCAGGACCGCGTCCAGGCCGTGGAACACGCCCTCGCGCGCCATGAAGACCTTCCCCATGAGCGTCTCCTCGGCAGGACAGCCGAAGTAGCGCAGGGTACCGCGGATGCTCTGCGCCGACATGGCCCGCTTCGCCGCGAGCGCAGCGCCGAGAGCCGCCGTGCCCAGCAAGTTATGTCCACACGCGTGGCCCGGAGCACCGGGCACCACTGGCGTCTTGGTCGCGCTGACCTGCTGCGACAGGCCGGGCAGCGCGTCGTACTCGCCAAGGATGCCGATGACCGGGGCGCCGGCGCCCCACTCCGCCACAAGAGCCGTCCTCAGACCCGTCACGGCTCTGCGCAGTCTGAAACCCTCAGCCTCGAGCGTCGCAGCCTGCAGGTCCGCGGCATACGTTTCCTCGAAGCCAACCTGCGGATGCTCCCAGATGTCCCTGGCCAGAGAGACGAGCTTCTCCCCCTGTACGGTGAGGTACGCCAGTGCAACATCGCAACTGCTCATCGATGGCTCCTTCCAGGCACGCAGATTGTACATAAACCGCGCCGGGTTGCGCGCCGGAGCGGGAGCCTGCAACCTGGCCCGTCCGGTGCTCTTCCGTCCGGCAGCACCGCCACGTCGAGTCCTCCAGAGACGCGACTTCACGAATCGATTCCGGAAGCCTACTATTGGGCGCACAGCAGGCGCGAAGCGCAGACCAGGAAAGGAGCACGACGTGAAGATAACGGGCATCCGGACGTTCATCTACGAGGCGTGGTGGAGGAACTGGCTCTTCGTCAAGGTGGACACGGACGCCGGCATCAGCGGCCTCGGCGAAGCCAGCCTGCAGGGGCTGAACAAGGCCGTGGAGATTGCCGTCCACAACCTCGAACGTGAGTACTTCGTCGGCAAAGACCCGCGCCAGATTCAGAAGCACTGGGCAAACGTGTACCGCGACAGCTGGTTCCACCAATCGCACGTTCCGCTGGCCGCGCTTTCCGGCATCGAGATAGCGCTGTGGGACATCCTCGGCAAGAGCCTGAACGCGCCCATCTACCAGTTGCTCGGCGGCGCGACGCGCGACCGCATCAAGGTCTACAACAACTCCTGGTACTTCAACGCGAAGACCATCGATGAGTTCGTTGTGCGCGCGAAGGCCGCCGTTGCGCAGGGATTCAAGGCCCTCAAGTGGGACCCGTTCTGGAGCCCGCCTCTCGACGTGTTCAACGAGCGCGAGCAGATGCTGCAGGCGGTCGAGTGCGTTCGACGCGTCCGCGAAGCCGTGGGCGACGGCGTTGAACTCCTCATCGAAGTACATGCACGACTGGGCACCGCCGACGCCATCTGGATGGCACGGGCCCTCGAGCCGTACCGCCCATTCTGGTACGAGGAGCCGATTCCACCGGACAACCTCGAGGCGCTGGCGAAGGTCCAGCGTGAGGTGAATATCCCCATCACCACCGGCGAGAAGGCGTGCACGCGCTGGGGCTTCCGCGAGATGCTGGAGCGGCAGATGGTGTCGATGATAATGCCGGACATAATATGTGCCGGCGGCATCCTCGAGACGATGAAGATCGCGGCGATGGCGGACGTCTACCACATCGGCGTGGCGCCGCACTCTTGCGTCGGCCCCGGCCTCACCGCAGCCAATCTGCACCTCGACGCGGTCATTCCCAACTTCCTCATCCAGGAGCTGTTCTACCCCGACAAGCCCCTCTACGACGAGGTGCTGACGGAGGACTTCCCCATCCTGAAGGACGGCTATATCGAGCTGCCGACGAAGCCGGGACTGGGCATCGACATCAGGGAGGAGGCCATCGCGAGGCGACCTCACCGGCACCACCCGTCCGGCGGTCACCTCTGGAAACCACTGACACGGATGGGAGAGTGACACGCGCCGGCAGGGACGTTGACAGCGGACGCAGCGGCACCGCTACAATTGGCCGCTGGCGATGACACAAACGAAAGGAGCTGCATGAACGAACAGGCCAGGAGTCTCAGAGACATGCTTTCCCGGCCCGGCCCCGTAGTCAGCCTCGGTGTCTGGGACGCCTTCAGCGCGATCGTCGCTGCACAGGAAGGCTTCAAACTGCTGACGCTCTTCGGGTCCATGGCGTCATGGTCCATGATAGGCAAGCCCGATTCAGGCAACATCACGCAGACAGAGATGCTTGACGCCGCCCGCCGCATCATCCGCTCGGTCTCCGTGCCGGTCATCGTTGACTGCGACGATGGCTTCGGCGACCCGATGAACGTACGCCGCACGGTGCAGCTCGTCGAACAGCTTGGCGCCGCGGGCATGTACATCGAGGACCTCGCGAGGCCGCTGCGCTGCTCCGCGCTGGGCGGCGGCAGACTGGTCCCGAGCGACGTCATGGTCCAGAAGATACGCGCGGCCGTCGAGGCGAGAAGCGACCCGAACTTCTTCATCATGGCCCGCACCGACGACTACGAGGGCCTGGACGAGGTCGTCCTCAGGGCAAAGAAATACGTCGCAGCCGGCGTGGACATGATTCTCGCCATCGGCCTCACCTCGAAGGAAGCCATGGCGAAGGTGGGCAAGGAAGCGGGCGTACCCATCTCGACTATCCAGGCAGCCGGGACAAGGATGCCTCTCCTGCCTCGCGACACGCTCGCGGCCATGGGCTTCAAGGTCATCTTCCACGTACCCACCATGTTCTCGGCCGCGGCTCACGCCATGCGACAGGCGGCGCGGGACCTCAAGGCCGACCTTGACGCCGGTACCGCTCAGCCGCGCGTCATGCCCGGGCCCAATCCCGTGGAGATGGAGAAGATGGTCGGCCTGGATGAAGACGACCGGCTGCAGGTACGCTACGCGTCCGGCTCGTGCAAGCGGTAATTCGACGCGCCCCGTGGCGTGCGGAAGACCGCGCGCCACGGGGCCGGACAGCAACGCGGGTACACGTGAACCCGTGCGCGACGGTTTTTTGCCGGTGTCACGATTATGTCAGGAATTGAAGGCTTCGTAGACGCTCTGAACAGGGACGACCGGTTGTCACTGGCGCGCAACGTTCTCTTCGCCGTGAGCCTTGGTCTTCTCGTCTTCGGCCTCGTCCTGGTCCTCGGAGGCGACCGGAGAGCCGCCGCGCCCGAATCATTGTGGCTCTGGCTTCCCGGATGGGTCATCGCGCTGGTCTGGCTCGTCCTGCTCGCCTTCCTGGGAGCCTCCCGCTGGCTGCTGAACTCGTACACCATCATCGGCGTGGGGCAGGCGCGAGGCCTGGTCACCCTCCTCATCCTCGTCTGCCTCTGCTGGCCGCTGCATTCCCTGGTCGCGGGCAGTCTCAGCTTCGCTCTCGCCGCCAACGGCGCCACGTTCCTGCTCACCGCGGTTGCGATGCTGTTCGTGTGGCAATCCTCCCGCGACGCGGCCTACCTGCTCGTGCCGCTCATGGCATGGCTGGTGTTCATCTCCATCATCATCCTCGCCGCAATGGGCCAGACGTAGCACACCCTCCACCTGTGTCCAGTCGCGCTCCGCTGCGTCTTCCCTGTCACCCATTGACGCTCTCCACGGGCTGATTGATAATGCTCGAGCCGAAGTCCGCCCGTTCGTCAACCTCGGCACGAAGGAGGGAGAACCATGAAGAGCGATTCCATCAAGAGAGGCGTTGAGCGCGCTCCGCACCGCGCACTGCTCTACGCCCTGGGTCACCCGAAAGAGGACCTCGACAGGCCGTTCATCGGCGTCGTCAACAGCTACACCTCCGTCCTCCCAGGCCACATGCACCTCCAGTCCATCGCCAACTCCGTGCGGGAAGGCATCAGAGCAGGCGGCGGCGTGCCGTTCGAGTTCAATACCATCGCCGTGTGCGACGGTCTCGCCATGAATCACTCCGGCATGAAGTTCAGCCTTCCCAGCAGAGAGCTCATCGCCGACACCGTGGAGACCATGGTCGAGGCCCACGGCTTCGATGCGCTCGTCTTCATCCCGAACTGCGACAAGATAGTCCCCGGCATGCTCATCGCCGCGGCGCGACTGAACCTGCCGTGCGTCTTCGTCTCCGGCGGCCCGATGCTGCCCGGCCGCGTCGCGGGAGCCGACGGACCCGTCGACATCGACCTCATTCACTGTTTCGAAGGCGTCGGAAAAGTCCTCAGCCACAAGATGACCGAGAAGCAACTCGACGAGATCGAACAGCGCGCCTGCCCCGGTTGCGGCGCATGCTCGCCCATCGCCACCGCCAACACGATGAACTGCCTCACCGAGGTGCTGGGCCTGGGCCTGCCCGGCAACGGCACCATTCCCGCCCCCGAGGGAAGGCGGCTGCAGCTGGCGTTCCTCGCCGGCCGGCAGGTGATGGAGGTGCTTGCGAAGGGGCTCAAGCCCCGGGACATCCTCACGCCTGACGCATTCCAGAACGCCTTCGCGGTGGACATGGCCCTTGGCGGCAGCACCAACACCGTCCTCCACGTCCCTGCCGTCGCCCACGCCGCCGGTGTCGACTTCCCTCTCAAGCGCATCAGCGACATAAGCGATGCCGTCCCGCACCTGTGCGACATGCGCCCGTACGGGAAGTTCGCCCTCGCCGACCTCGACGTCGCCGGCGGCATCCCGGCCCTCATGAAGGAGATATCGAGGCGACTGAAGCCCGGGGCCATGACCGTCCTCGGCAAGACCATCGGCGACATCTGGCGCGACGCGGACGTGCGCGACCGGCGCGTCATCCATGCCTGGGACCAGCCGCTCCACAAGACGGGCGGCATAGCGGTCCTCTTCGGGAACCTGGCTCCCGACGGCGCGGTCGTCAAGGCCGCCGGCGTGGCCGACGAGATGATGGTCCACGAAGGTCCCGCACGCTGCTTCAACAGCGAAGAGGAGGCAACCAAAGCCATCGCGGCGCGTGTCTTCAAGCCGGGCGACGTCATCGTCGTCCGCTACGAGGGCCCCAGGGGCGGACCCGGCATGCGGGAGATGCTCACGCCGACGTCCATCCTTTCGGGCATGGATGCGGACAAGACCGTGGCGCTCATCACCGACGGCCGCTTCTCCGGCGGCTCCCGCGGCGCCGCCATCGGCCACGTCTCGCCCGAGGCGGCAGCACGGGGACCCATCGCCGCGCTTCGTGACGGCGACATAATCCGCATCGACATCCCGAAGAGGCGACTGGACGTGAAGCTCGACGAGAAGGAGCTCAAGGAGCGGCTCGCCTCGCTGCCGCCGTTCGCACCGAAGGTGAAGACAGGGTACCTCGCGCGCTACAGTCGACTGGTGACGTCGGCCAGCACCGGCGCGGTCTTCGAGGACGAGGTGTAACCTCCAGCGCGAAGGTCGCCGGCAGTGAAGGAACTGCACACGCGGTCGGTCGCCGTGTTAGACTGCGCCCGCCACTGCGCTGGTTCCTGTCTGCTACCGGCGCAGCGGCCACGTATCATCTGGAGCCGCGGCGTGCCTTCCGCGGCTCCTCTGTGCAGAAGGAGTAGCCAATGCAGCTTTCAGGTTATCGACGCCCCGACGGGCGGGTCGGATTCAGGAACCACGTCCTCGTGCTCCCGACCGTCGCCTGCGCCAACGGCGTAGTGTCCGCCATCATCCGCAAGGCCCCTGAGGCGGTCATGCTGCCGATGGACAGCGGCTGCGGCATGCTGAAAGAGGACCAGGTCGTTTTCGCAAAGACGCTCACCAACCTTGCGGGCCACCCCAATGTGGCCGCCGTGCTCTGCGTGGGGCTCGGCTGCGAGGCATTCAAGCCCGACCAGGCCCGGGCCGCAATCGAGCGCTTCGGCAAGCCGGTCAAGTCCATCACGATGCACAATGCCGGCGGCTACGCAGCCACCATCGAGAAGGGCGTCGCACTCGTCCACGAGCTGGCGGCAGCAGCGTCGAAGCTCCGCCGTGAGCCGGTGGACATGAGCGACTTCATCATGGGACTCAACTGCGGCGCATCCGACCCGGCATCAGGACTCACGGCCAACCAGGCACTCGGCGCCGCAGTCGACCTCCTCGTCGACGCCGGCGGCAGCGCCATAATCGGAGAGACCACGGAGTGCGTCGGCGCCGAAGCAGAGATGGCGGCCAACGCCGCCTCTCCCGAGCTGGCGCGCCGCATCATCGATACCGTGCATCGCTTCGAGGGCCACGTGAAGATGTACGGCGCCGACCTCAGCACCGGCGAGCCCAACCAGGGCAACATGGAGGCCGGCCTCAGCACCCTCGAAGAGAAGTCGCTGGGCTGCATCCGCAAGATAGGCTCGAGGCCCATCGTCGACGTCATCGAATACGCCGACATTCCCACGAAGAAAGGCCCGATGCTCATGGACTCCCCCAGCTACGACGCCCCCTCGGTCACCGGCATCGTGGCGGGAGGAGCGCAGGTGGTCGTATTCACTACCGGCCTCGGCACTCCCTTCGGGATGTCCATCGTCCCCGTCATCAAGGTCATGTCCAACACGCCGGCCTTCAGGCGCATGGAGGATACGGCGGACGTCAACGCCGGAGCTATCCTCGACGGAGAAGAGACCATCCAGGACACCGGGAAGCGCATCTTCCAGCTCGCGCTCGAGGTGGCCAACGGCCGCACCACGAAGGCGGAGGACCTCGGGGAGAACCAGTGCCAGATATGGAGGACGACGCTCACACTCTAGCAGTGTGGCGGCGAAGGAGCACGATGACATCGAAACCGGCGCTTATCGTCATACGTGAGAAGGACAACGTGGCCACCGCCACGAGAGACGTCAGGGCGGGCGAACAGCTCTCCTTCGCCATCGCCGGCCGGCAGTCCACGCTGACCGCACAACAGGACGTCCGCTTCCTGCACAAGGTTGCGCTGCGCGATATCGCGCCCGGGGAGCGAATCTACAAGTACGGCGCGGTCATCGGCGAGGCTACCCGTCCCATCGCCGCCGGCGAGCACGTCCACGTCCACAACATACGCAGCCTCTGGGGCCAGGCGAAGGGCTGAGCGTTTCGCCGCGAGGCACGGTCGGCGCCTCCTCCGGCAACGCCACCTGCCAGCAGGATTCTTCCGCAACCTGTTGTAAGCCGTTTCCGTAGCTGGTAGACTGGAGCCAGCTGTCGAGGCGCGAGCTATAACTCCGCTCTCGGCGAGGCACACATAGCGCGAAAGGAAAGGCAACAATGTCATCAGCACAGGCTTTCCGCCGCACCGTGGCCGTGGCAGCGGCACTTCTCCTCTTGGTGACGTCGATGCCACTTTCGCTCCTGAACCCGGGGGCCGTTCTGGCGCACGAATGGGTCGTCACGTCGCTGGAGGATGATGGCGACGACGACACGCTTCGCTACGCAATCGGGAACTCGGCGGAGGGAGACACCATCTCGTTCGCCTCGGGTCTGAACGGAACCATCTACCTCGATCCGGGGCTTGGCGAGCTTGTCATCGACCATCCGCTCACCATTGAGGGGCCGGGCGCCGGCAACATCAGCATCGATGGCGGGGAGGAGACGCAGGTTCTCATCATCGCGGTCGGCGACGTCATCCCCATCGACGTGATCATGGATCTGCTTGATTCGCTGGAGGGTATCTCGAGCATCGAATCGGTTGCGGAGATGCTGCAGACGGAGCCGTCCCAGCCCATCGAGTTCGAGCCCGCCGTCATCATCGAGGGACTCACGCTCAGCGGCGGCGCCGCATCTCACGAACCGGAATACCCGGATGAGTTGTTCGATGCAGTGGGAGGCAATCTCCTCGTACTTGGCAGCACCGCTGCCATCCGGGACTGCGTCATCGAGAGCGGCTGGGCGATCGGCGGCGGCGGCGGCATCGCAGCCGCGGCGTCCCTGCTCTCACTTGAGAGCTGTACCATCCGCCAGAACACAGCGGGGGGCCTCTCGTATGACGTCGGCCTCTCCGGCGGAGGAGGCGGCCTGCTGACCGCCATCGCGTACGTCGAGGCCGAGGACTGCGTCTTCGAAGAGAACATCGCGCAATCGGAAGACGGTGGTATGGGCATCGGCGGAGGCATGGTAGCCCTCGTCTCACTCTGGGACTTTCGCGGATGCGTCATCAGTGACAACGTCGCGGAGGACGGTGACGGACCGCCGGGTCTCGGCGGCGGCATCGTAGCGCTGCTCTCGCTGTGCAACTTCGAGCGATGCGACATCCTTGACAACATCGCGGGGGAAGGGGACTCCGGCGGAATCGGAGGAGGCGTCCTCGAAGCCTACAACTTCGTATTCAACATGCTGGAATGCACCATATCCGGCAACGCCGCGGGGCCTAACAGCACCGACGAGGTCGAAGGCATGGGCGGCGGTGTCGGCGGCGGCATGTTCATCGGGCCGGCGCTGCTCGGCGGCACAGTGGTCCGTGACAGCCTGATTTCCGGCAACATCGCCGGCTCGGAAGGCGGGTTTGCGGCAGCAGGCGGGGGCGTTGCCTTCGCGGAGTTCATGTACGGCGCCGGCATGCCGGACATGCTCTCGTACCTTGGCCTCCCCGAGCCCGAGCCGGAGCAGACGGAGTTCCTACCGCTGCATCTCGTCAACTGCACGCTGAGCGGCAACTCTGCTGCGGCGGCAATGTTCAGTATGGGTGGAGCCATGTGGGCGTTCGCCGAGAATCCGGTCGGCCTCAGCTTCTGCACCGTCACCGACAACACGGCGGGCTGGGGAGGAGGTCTGTCTACCGATCCGGGTCCCATCTACGCCGAGGAGCCCGGCCAGCCGTACTATGGCATCCTGCTGCTCAAGAACTCCATCGTTGCCGGCAACACCGCTCTGGCGGAACCAACCGGCGGTGACGAGCCTGCACCTCCCGTGCCCGTGCCCGGCACAGGGGACGACATCTGGGGACCCATCGTGTCCCTGTACGGCAACGTCATCGGCGATCCCGGAGGATGGGTTCTTCTGGACGAGACGGAGCCATCCGTTGTGTTTCCAGTAGATGAGGAGTGTGGCGATATCGTCGGGGTCGATGCTCGTCTCGGCCCGCTGGCCGACAACGGCGGCCCGACCATGACGCATGCCCTCCTTCCGGACAGCCCGGCGCTGGATGCCGCGTGCGACGGGCTCGCCATCACCGAGTACGACATCGATTTCGACGAGATCGTCATCATCTTCGGCGATTCCGGACTCGATGCCTTCGACGCCGCGGCCCCCGGCATCGGCGAGGGCGCACCCGTGGAAGCAGACCAGCGCGGTGAGTCCCGACCCATCGACGGCGATGCTGACGGCGAGGAAGTGTGCGACAGCGGCGCCTTCGAGGCGCGCCCGGACATCGAAGTCCAGGGCGGTTCCAGCCGGGACG
>JALNYR010000241.1 GCA_023229725.1 Dehalococcoidia bacterium
CCTTTTCCTGATGTCGCCAGTCTTTTTCGAGACTCCGAGCGCCTTGCGCAGTGCACCCTTGTGCTTTATAGCTCCAGCGATCCACTTTGCCATTTATGTTTTTCGATCTTTTCCAATGTTTTGCACTGTTATTCCCCTTTCCCTTGGTGTGTCTGGTGCAATCACCGGAGCGGCGTCCATTTTTACCCCTTTCAGCTCCTTTTCCGGCGGAGCGCGGTCACGGGAGTTCGGGTGCATGGTGCACGACTGCACGAATTTTTTCCGTGTCAAATCCTTCGAGTGTGTACGCGTGGAACTGTGCCCCAAGCGCGACAATGTGCGCACTAAGCCCCGGGAAGCCGGCCAAGAGTTGCGCGGGGCTGCCGGTCCCGAGCCTGGGGTGCATCGCGCGGCACAGCGTGGATGCCTTCGTCACGCACTCGGCTCTCAGTGTACGGGCAACATCCACACTGCGCCCCGTGTTTATGTGCACTGAAACCGGATGGACTCCGGCCGCCAGCAACAGACGCACACTGGCCATGTTAGGCACGGTTGCCGCGTCCGATAGGGCGCTGGCTCCTTCAACATGTGGGGACACGCCGAATTCAAGCAGCCTTTGTAATACTTCAGTCCTGTACCCAGCAGAATACACGAACAGTTGGCATCGAATCGATAAGATCCGCGGGAGCAGCAATCTTCCGTCCGGCGGACCGGTTCCAGCAGCGTGGGACACGCCCGACAGGAGAAACGGGAATTTCCGGCAAATTGGAGTGGTCACCGTAACCGGAATCGGACGGTGGATAGTTAGTTCCAATTCCGGAATTTTGGCATAAAAGGGCCGGAGGGCGGGGGGAAAGTCGAAATAAAACGAACGATATACGAAGCGAAGCACCTCGGCAGCGGGCTAAGTACACCAATACGCACACGCGACCACGGACACGCAGACGAACAAGTACGTTCCCAATAAACCGACGCCTTTCTGGAACAGGACGTGCGCCGAGGTGACGACGCGGCTGTGGGCCCCCGGCGACCGCAGTTTCGACCCCGCGGTGGCGACGCCGATCGTCCGGGCCGCCGCGGACAAGGCCCGCGCAAACGAACGCACGGTGCGGGCGGCGGCGGTAAAGAAGCAGACGGCCGCGGCGGAACGGAGTCGGAAGAAGTGGACGGCCAACCGGGAAGCTGCCCGGGCTGCACTGGCAAACGAGCCCGAACTCGCGCGAGCGCACGAGGCGGAGCTCGCGGCGATCGAGCACCGGGCAGCGGCGAGCCGCATCCACAGTTCGGAGAAGGAGGCACTGGGCACGCGATGCCGGAAGCTGCGACTCTTCCCCAGCGGAGAGCAGGCGACCGTGCTCGCCGTCTGGCTCGAGGCCGTCCGGCAGGCCAAGAACCTCGTGATCGAGTACATCAACGAGAAGCACGAGTACGGATTGCAGCGGCTGCGGCGGGCAGCGGGGCTCGTCAGAGGCGACAGCTACCGGAGGCACCTGCCGAGGCGTCTGCACGGGGTCCCGCGGGACGTCATCGATCAAGCCGTGCGCGACTGCCGGAAGGACTGCAAATCGAGGCTCGCCCAGCTGAAGGCCGCGACGGCCAAGCGGATCTGGCGCAAATACTTTCAGGCCACGCGGAAGCACGGGGCTGCGGAGCTGACCACGAGGGAGCGTGCCGACGCGGGCAGAGAGATCTCGGCCGAGGTCAGATTGACGCAGCGGACCTGGAAGTTCGCCTTCAACCGGAAGCGCGACCTCCGAGAGACGATGCTGCTCTCGAACCGGTCGCTGAACCAGCGGACCTCGGAGTTCGCCGGGCTCTTCGGCGGTCCGGACACCCGGGAGACGATGCGGACGGGCGAGGACGACGACAGCGGTCCGCACCGGATCTCCGCGCTCCCGTCCAGATTCACCGGCGACAGCCGGCTGGTCCACGAGAGGGCCACGGGCGAGTACTACCTGTGCATCCCGGTGTACAGGCCAACCCGCACCGTCGAGCGGACGGGTCCGACCATCGTCTCGATCGATCCGGGCGTGCGGACGTTCGCGACGTGCTACAACCCCGCGGCCGGCGAGATAACCGAGCACGGGAAGTCGGGCCCCGGCCAGGCGTACGGCCTGGAGACCAGGACCACGGAGAAGCGGAACAAGAAGAACCGCCGGAGGTGGGGCGTCGGCGCGGCGATCACGTTCCTGAACCGCAAAGCCGGGCGCATCGAGCGCAGGGCCGACGCCGACCGGAAGTGCGCGGAGGTGGCCAGGCGCGCAGCGGTAAAACTCTGGCGGGAGGCCTGCGAACGCCTCACCGCGGTCCGAGAGCGGCGCAAGGCCGTCCAGAAGGCCAGGCGGAAGCGCCGAGCCGCGGCACGCGTCCGCAAGCGCTCCCGCGACCTCGTCGCAGCCATGCACTGGCGCATCGCCGACGAGCTCTGCCGGACGGCGGACGTCATCCTGCTCCCCGACTTCCGGCCTTCGCGCAAGGTGCCCCGCGTCGACCCGACCGGCAAGCTCCGCAGGCTCGGCAAGGCCACGGTCGCCAGGATGCTCGGCCAGGCGCACGCCACGTTCAGGGACCGCCTGCTCTCCAAGGCGGAGGAGTTCGGCGTCCGCGTGGAGATAGTGCGCGAGGACTTCACCAGCATCACCTGCGGGTCCTGCGGGGCTGTCAACCGGAAGCTGGGCTCCGCCCACGTCTTCGACTGTCCAAGGTGCGGATGGCGCATCGGCCGCGACGAGAACGGCGCGCGCAACGTCTTCCTCCGCTACATCGCGGATAACGGCCTCTGCGCGGCCCGATACAACCGAGGCGAGGGGACCAACCAGGCCCCGCCGTGTCCCAACTGCTGGGAAAAAATAGATTCG
>JALNYR010000242.1 GCA_023229725.1 Dehalococcoidia bacterium
CGAAGGCGTGCAAGAACCACGGCCAGCGGGTACAGAAGTCCGTCTTCGAGTGCTTGGTGGACCCGGCGCAGTGGATAGCCCTGAGGGCATCCCTGATCAGCGAGGTGAGTCTCCAGGAGGACAGCCTTAGATTCTATTTCCTAGGTGTGAACTGGAAGCCGCGTATCGAACACGTTGGTGCACACGACACCTATGACCCGGAAGGGCCGCTCCTTGTGTGACCTGCGCGAACCGCCCCTGCACATTCGCCAAGAACGAGGTACGCGAGCTTCGGTTCGGGGCAACTGGCCACCGCGTCATTCGTGCGGCCTGTCCCACGAACGTGGCGTAAACGCGGTTGACCGAAGCCGAAGTGCAGTCGCCTCCCGTGCGGGGGCGTGGATTGAAACGTCATGCCGACCTCCTCCGGTAGCTCGTGCCCCGCGTCGCCTCCCGTGCGGGGGCGTGGATTGAAACTGGTTCACGAACGAGCAGCTCCTCATGGAGCGCATGTCGCCCCCCGTGCGGGGGCGTGGATTGAAACACCTTCCCTCCTCTTGTGCCGTCATCGCCCGCCGCGTCGCCCCCCGTGCGGGGGCGTGGATTGAAACAGTGGTGAGGTAGATACTCCCGACCCGCTCGAATGGTCGCCCCCCGTGCGGGGGCGTGGATTGAAACAAGCCCGCGACCCTGATTGCCACCATGCCATTCATGTCGCCCCCCGTGCGGGGGCGTGGATTGAAACACGGTGGAATCCCCTGAGATGTTGTGCGCCCCGAGTCGCCCCCCGTGCGGGGGCGTGGATTGAAACGTGTCGTTGGCCTTGAACAGCAGCGTGTTGCCGTTGGTCGCCCCCCGTGCGGGGGCGTGGATTGAAACGACTTCGCCATCGGCGCATCGAGCGACGTCGTCAGTCGCCCCCCGTGCGGGGGCGTGGATTGAAACAGAGCGGCCATCTCGCCTACTCTCAGGCCACTCTCGTCGCCCCCCGTGCGGGGGCGTGGATTGAAACTGTCCCGTCTCGTCCAGGATGCTCCCCTCCTCCGGTCGCCCCCGGTGCGGGGGCGTGGATTGAAACTGCCCATGGCTGAAATCGCCACTCGATACCACAAGTCGCCCCCGTCCGTGGGCGTGGGTTGCGAGACTCCGGGGACACGGTGCTTGCATCAACCCAACTGGAGAGGCTGTCAGGCGCAACGCCGAGGCGGTTCGTTCTTGTCACAGGGCGCGCATCTTCTGTGGGGCTATCCAGAAGAGGTCCACGGCGGGTGGGGGGGCCTGGCGTGTGAGAGTCGACGCGCTAGACTACGAACACGTCAAAGCTGGCAAAGTCGCGACAATTCCGCGACGAAATGCTTGGCACTGGTTGTCACTGGACGACACTACACGAACAAGTTCGACAACGCGGAGACATTCAAACAAACGTAGGGGCACCTCTCGGTACCCCTACCCTGGAATTACGAAACCGCTGCTCTGCCTCTGAGCTACGCTGGCGCGGTCGATAGTATAGCCGAAGCAGTGCATTGCCTTCAACGAGGCGGCGGCGGAGAATGCCGTGAAATGGCGGCAGATCGACTGCCAGCTATTGACAAACTGGCGCGGCTAGGTATATCTATGTACTATCGACCCGAAGGGTCTGTGCTCTGTTGCTGTCCATTCGGGACGAAATATGAGACCAGGGAGGCATGCCTACTGAAGCAATCCCGACGCGAGGGTCCCTCGCCCGTCTCTCTCTCCATCCCCGGCACCGGTCGACTCGATGGGCCCGGGATGACCAGGATGACGAGACGACAAGCGACCGGCTCGAACAGAGGGGAACACAGTGAAGCCCGGCCCGGGCATATGCCGCACCGGCAGACAAGGAACCTGGCGGGAGACGTTCCCTCCCGGCTCCAGGTGCGGACGAAAGGGCAGGCCCGATTACGAGGCGGGCCTTGGGATAAGGTCTTCGTAATGGTTTGTACATATGCACCCTGACCTCGGGGGAAGTCAAATCCCGGAGGCAGGGGAGTTAAGAATTGAATCTAAGGGGAGTTCACCGAATGATCAAAGGAAAATGGTTCACTCGTGCTCTGCACGTGACCATCGCCCTGTCTTTCGTGCTGGGCGCCTTTGTCGTTGCTCCTACCGCGGTCTCCGCTGATCCCGGCACCTCGCAGTGGGAGAAGCAGACCACACCGACCGATGACGACAAAGTCATCCTGCCCGGCTCCGACATCATCGACTTCGATATGGCGGGCGACGGCAAGACCATCTACGCTATCGGCACCTGGTACAACAACTGTGAAGACGATCCGTGGGCGCCTCTCGGCTACGGTGGCCCCATGGACCTCTACACCCAGTACCACTACCCGAAGCTGTGGAAGTCTGTCGATGCTGGCGTGACCTGGAAGGACCAGACGGCTAAGGCCCTCGACGCCAAGAACCTGCCCGACCTTGAGGCAGCGGCATTCGACGTTGACGACGCTACCGATGAGGAAGAGGACTTCACGTTCTTCACGGCCGTCTCGGTCGCGCCTGATGACCCCAACTTCGTGGTTGTCGCGGGCTGGGGCTACGACGAGAACGGCATCGACGTCCCTGACATCGATGTATGGAATGAGACCGGGGTTCCCTTCACCTACAACTACATCCCGATCGTGGTCGGCTCCAACGACGGCGCGAGCAAGTTCAACTACATGGGCTGCTCGACCGTTGAGGGCATGATCACCTGCATCGACGTCTCGATGGAACTCGATGACTCGCACTCCATCGCCCTCGGCACCTGGGACTGGGAAGCCGAGTCCCCCGTCAATGGCGGACTCTACGCCTATGATCGCGGCATGATCTGGCGCTACGACGCCGGCGGCTACTGGTCG
>JALNYR010000056.1 GCA_023229725.1 Dehalococcoidia bacterium
GGCCGTTGTCCATTTCGTCCATCCTGTCCATTCGGTCCATTCGGTCCATGTCGTGGAAGACGCCAGCGGCGGAGGGCGTCCGTCAGGACGGTGGCGGGCGGGCGTGGGAGCCCGCCCCTACGGGAGCAGGGCATCCCCTTACCCGCCGGGCAGGCACGGGAACCTGCCGCTACAGGGGATGTCGGGCCGTTGTCCATTTCGTCCATCCTGTCCATTCGGTCCATTCGGTCCATGTCGTGGAAGACGCCAGCGGCGGAGGGCGTCCGTCAGGACGGTGGCGGGCAGGCATGGGAGCCTGCCGCTACGGGGGATGACGGACCCCTGTCCATTTCGTCCATCCTGTCCATACGGTCCATTCGGTCCATGTCGTGGGAGACGGCGACAGCCGCGGGCGTCCGTCGGGACGATGGCGGGCGGGCGTGGGAGCCCGCCCCCACACGAGAGGGCGGGGCGTACGAAATACGGGGACACCATGCGTCCGCTCCGCCGGGCCAACCCCGGGGAATGGTGTCCCCCGTATTTCGTGAGAGCGGACATGGGAGCACGCGCGCGTGTTGTCGAACGCGGGCGTTTCGGCTAGAATCCTCCGGTGCCGGCGGCAGCCCTGCCGGCAGCCGATGGGAGTACGCCCACATGGGTTCCACTCGAAGATTCCCGACAATCGATGCGCTGGGCCCGGCTTTCGCCGTGGCGCTGTTCGCGTCCTTCGCATTCGTGCCGGTCACCGAGCCGGAGCCGCCGAACTCCGCGCCCGAAGTCGACAGCGTCGTCTCGACGCCCAACTCGCTGTTCCCCACACAGTCGTGCGACGTCCGTTGCGCGGCGCGTGACGCCGATGGCGACGCACTGACCGTCACATGGTCGGCCTCGGGCGGCACGCTCGAGCCCCGCGCGGAGACCGCGCGATGGACGGCTCCCGACCGGCCTGGTTCATACAGCGTCGTGGCGGAGGTAGAAGACGGCAAGGGCGGACACGACACCGGCATACTGGTCATCCTGGTTACCCCCAACAAGCCTCCAGTCGTGGAAAGCATCAGCGCCGAGCCGGCGCTGGTCCTCCCCGGAGCAACGGTCAAGGTGAACTGCAGCGCGACGGACCCGGACGGCCACGCGCTCGGATATGAATGGTCGTCGACCGACGGCACGTTTGCCGGCATCGGCCCCACCGTCACCTGGACGGCGCCGTCGCCCCCCGGGTCCTATCCAGTGAACGTGAGGGCGTACGACGGACTGGGTGGAGACGCGAGCGCCTCCGCGCTCGTGACCGTGGCCTCTCCCGACCCTCCCGTCATCGAGGCAATCATCGTCCGGCCGTTCGTGCCTGAGTACACGAAGGCATACGACTGGGGCTACCGCATCCTCAGGGGCAAGCTGTGCGAGTGCGAGATAGAGTGCGTGGCCTCCGCGGGTGACAAGGAGCTCTTCTACGAGTGGAGCACGACCGAGGGCAGCATCGAAGGCGAGGGCGCCGCTGTGTTGTTCGTGCCTCCCAGCAAGACCACCCTGGTTGAGGTTACGGTAACGGTGAGCGATGCCTTCGGCCATTCGGCCGCGGACCACGTCATCTTCAAGGTCTTCCTCCGGGAGCCATACTCCATCGGCGAAGATGAGGATCCGGGCGGCTGCGGCTGTGGCCGTTAGCCCCGGCCGGGATTGACGCCGCGGCCCGATTCGGATAGCGTGAGCAGTAGTCGAGCGCCGCGAGCACTCGACCTGTCTGAGGAGGTGGCACGATGTTCAAGAAGATTCTCGTGTGTCTCGACGGCTCCAACCTCGCCGAACAGATGCTGCCCTATGCAGGGGAAGTCGCGGAGCGCTTCGGCTCCAGCGTCGTCCTCGTCCAGGTGCTCCAGGTCCCCTCGTCGCTTGCGGCTGCTTCCGCGCAGGGCGCCGAGAGCGTCATCGAGGAGGAGATGCGGCGCCTGGCATTCGATTCACGCACGTACCTTGAAGGCATCGCCGGAACGCTGCGACAGAAGGGCATCTCCGTCGAAGCCGTGGCTATCGAAGGCTCGCCGGGCGACGCCATCGTCGAGTACGCGAAGGCGCACGATATAGACCTCATCACCATCGCCACACACGGCCGGAAGAACATCGGGCGCCTGGTGTTCGGCAGCGTGGCCGAGCACGTGCTGAAGCACACCGTCATCCCGGTCCTGTCGATAAAGCCGGACGACTCGAAAGCGTAGTTCTTGGTGCGGGAGGCCGGCGCGAGTGTGCCCGGCCTCCCGCATTCCCGCGGAGAAAGGGGGAGGCGCCATGCCGGAAGAGAAGCAACAGCAGAACAAGCCGCATGCGGGCGAAAGCCTGAGCCAGATGTTCACGGCGTTCGGGCAAGCCTTCGCGGAGGTATTCAACGATCCGGAGCTGAAGGCGAAAGCAAAGGAGCTTGGCGACGCCGCGACGGCATCCGCGACGCGCCTTGGCGGCCGGTTCAAGGACGACGACGTGAAGGCAAAGTTCCGCCAGGCCGGAGCGGCAGCGGAGGAATTCGGCAAGGCCGTTTCCGAGTACTTCAAGTCGGACCACCCGTCGAAGTAGCACGGTCCGCGCTGCGGTGGAAGCCGGCCCCGGCGTCGCCGCTTGTCTCCATCGCGCGCCATGCGCCCGGCAGTGCCGTGGGACCGTGTGTCACGCAGGCGGCGACCATCCCACAATCATCCCCAGCCACGGTATAATGTGTCACCTGGCGGCGGCCGGAACGCAGAGCGCCGCACCGCCGGACAAGGTTCTCTGGGAGGAGCGATGTTCAGGAATTTCACGTTCAGGACCGCCAACAAGATTTCGTTCGGCACGGGCACCATCAACGAGGTGGGAGCTGAGCTCAAGGCCGGCGGCGCCACGAACACGATGATCGTCACCGACAAGACGATACGGGGCGCGGGATGGGCCGAGAAGATACAGGCGATACTCAAGGCATCGGATATCCAGTCGACCGTGTGGGACAAGGCGGAGTCCGAGCCGTCGGTGGAAATCGGCGACAAGGCCGTCGACGCCGCCCGGAGCGGCGGTTTCGACAGCGTGCTCGGCCTCGGCGGCGGCAGCGCGATGGACATCGCGAAGGCTGCGGCCGTCGGCCTGACCAATGAGGGCCACATCATGGGATGGATACGGGGCGGCTTCAGCAAGCCGCTGGCGCCGCTGGCACTGTGCCCCACCACCGCCGGAACCGGCAGTGAAGTGTCCGACACGGCGGTGTTCGCCACCCCCGACCTGAAGGTGGGCCTCGTCAGCTCGATGCTCTACCCGCGCGTCGCCATCGTCGACCCCGGCCTCACCGTCTCGATGCCGGCATCGGTCACGGCGAACACGGGCATCGACGCGCTTTGTCACGCCATCGAAGGCTACCAGTCGGTGCAGGCGAACCCGATGACCGATGCCATGGCGCTCGAGTCGATGCGACTCGTCAACCAGTACCTCCGCGCAGCCTACTGCAACGGCAGGGACATGGAGGCGCGTGAGGGCATGGCCCTCGCTTCGCTGCTCGCCGGCATCGTCATGGGCAACGCGGACACGACCATCGGGCACGCGTGCGGCTACGCCTTCGTCTACCCGGCCACGAAGCTTCACTACCCCCATGGCTATGCCATCGCCATCACACTGCCGTACGTGATGGAGTACAACGCCATCGCCCAGATTGAGAAGCACGCGACCATCGCCGAGGTGCTCGGCGAAGAGATAGAGGGCCTGCCGCTGCGCGATGCGGCGTTCATGGCTCCGCTCGCCTTCAAGAAGCTGCTCCAGGACCTGCGACTGCCGATGTCGTTGCGGGAAGTCGATGTCGAGAAGGACATGATCCCGATGCTGGCGCGCAACGTCCTCAAGAGCCCGAACCACTGTCGGCGCAATCCTCGCGAGGTGACCGAAGAGGGCATGCTCGAGCTGTTCCAGCACGCCTTCGAGGGCAAGCTCGCCTGCGAACAGGAAGAAGAGTAGCCCGCTCGTTCGTTCGAAACGTTACGCGGAATGCGCGCTCGACGAGTCGTCGGGCGCCTTTCCTTGTGCACGCAGCTCGGTGTACTTGCGGTAGTTGCCCCTGACCTGGTCGGCGGGGTACTTCCTGCGGTTCTTCTCCAGCTTCAGACCGACGGTCTCGGCCACGTCGAAGCCGAGGACGTTGGCAAGGTTCAGGCACAGGATGATTATGTCAGCCATCTCTTCGCCGATGTGCCGCCGCTTCTCCGCATCCTGCTCGAGCGCCAGCAACTCGTGCTCCCGCACCCACTCGAACACTTCCAGCAGCTCCCCGGCCTCGACGTTGATGGCGAGGGCGACGTCCTTGGAGTTGTGGTACTTGCCCCACTCGCGCTCATCCACGAACTGCTGGACGAGGCGCTTCAGCTGTCCCGTGGTAGTGGTGCTGTCCGAGAACGGCGTGTCTGCGGCCATGCGGGAGCCTCCCTCTGGAGCGGCGCCGGTCGGGCCGGGCCGCGACGTGCCTCAGGCTAGAACGAACCGCTGCTGCTGTCAATGGGGCCGCGGCGAGGCGGACGCCCGCGACCTGCCCCGTGCCGGCACGGGGCGTTCGCCGTCGGGGCGGAAGGGAGTAATCGTCTCCGCGATGATGTTCAGCGTCCCATCCCGCTTCTGCAGCACCCCTTCCACTATCAGCACCGGGTTGAAGACGCATACCTGACGGTGCCGCTCGTAGACGTCGGGGCGAATGACCACGTTTATGGCGCCGTCCTCGTCCTCCATGGTGATGAAGGCGAAGCCTTTCGCCGTGGGAGGCCGCTGCTTCATGATGACGTAGCCGGCGATGCGCACCGTCGCACCGTCCGCGAGCGCGGGCAGGTCGGCGCTCCGCTGCAGCGACCCATCGTGCATCGCCTGCCGCAGCACCGCCATCGGGTGGTGGGTGGTCGACATCTCCTGCACCGTATAGTCGCAGCGCATCTCCTCCAGCGCCGTCATCTCCCGCAGCGCGACCGTCGCCCCGCCCGTATCCAGGGGCAGCTCTCCCGGAGAGCGCTTCTCCGCCACGCCGAGCCGCCACAGCAGGTCGCGCCGCCGGCAGCCGCAGAACTCGAAGGCTCCGGCAAGGATGAGGTTCTCCGCGACGCCGCCCGGCAGCTCCACACGGGCGCAGAAGTCCTCGAGCGACCGGTACGAGCCGCGGCGCCGCTCCTCGATGAGCCTGTCGATGGTCCGCGTCCCCAGCTCCTTCACGTACAGGAAGCCGAGGCGGACGCCGCCATCCTCAACAAGGCAGACGGCATCGCTCACGTTCGCATCGACGGGCAGCACCCGGATGCCGTGACGCTGTGCGTCGTGCACCACGACCTCCGGGCGGTAGAAGCCCATCGGCTGGTGATTGAGCAGTGCGCAGTAGAACTCGACCGGGTAGTAGCGCTTGAGCCAGGCCGACTGGTAGCAGATGAGGGCGAAGCCGGCCGCGTGGCTCTTGCAGAAGCCATACTGAGCGAAGCCCCCGAGCGAAGCGAAGACCCGGTCGGCGCTCTCGGCGTCGACGCCGCTGGCAAGGGCGCCCTGCATGAAACGCCCGCGCAGCCGCTCCATGGCCTCGACCGAGCGCTTGCGGCTCATCGCCCGCCGCAACTGGTCCGCCTCGCCCGGAGTGAGGTTCGCGATGGCCACGGCGGCCTGGATGACCTGCTCCTGAAAGAGGATGACGCCGAGCGTCTCCGAGAGTATCGGCTCGAGCTTCGGATGCAGGTACGTCACCCGCTCCTGCCCGTTCCGCCGCCGTATGTACGGGTGCACCATGTTCCCCTGGATGGGGCCGGGGCGGATGATGGAGACCTCTATCGTCAGGTCGTCGATGGACCGCGGCCGCGTGCGCGGCAGCGTCTGCATCTGCGCCCGGCTCTCTATCTGGAAGACGCCGATGGTGTCGCAGCGGCCGATCATGTCGTACACGGACGCATCGTCCTGCGGCAGCGCATCGAGGTTCAGCGCCACGCCGTGCTCCCGCTCGACGAGCGTGCGCGCCTCGTCGAGCAGCGAGAGCATCCTGAGGCCGAGCAGGTCTATCTTGATGAGCCCGGCGTCGGCGACGCTGTCCTTGTCCCACTGGCAGACCACACGGCCGGGCATGGTCGCCTTCTCCAGCGGCACGATGTCGCTCAGGGGGCACGACGAGATGAGCACGCCGCCGTTGTGGATGGAGACGTGGCGGGGGAAGTCTTCAAGCTGCATGCAGATGGAGAGGAACTCCTGGAAGGTGACGCGGCTGAAGTACGGTGTGAACTCCTCGATGCCGGTCAGCTCCTGCTGCAGATTGCGGGGACCGTATCCGTACCATGAGACGGACTTCGCCAGGCGGTCGATGACGTGGACCGGCATGCCGAGGACCTTGCCGACCTCGCGCAGCGCATTACGGGCCTGGAAGGTTACGAACGTGCAGACCATGGCGGCGTGCTCTGTGCCGTACTTGCCGTAGACGTACTGGATGAGCTGCTCCCGGTGGGAGGTGGAGACGTCGACATCGATATCCGGGATGGAGGACATCTCCTCGTTGAGGAAGCGTCCCAGGAAGAGGCGGTTGCGGATGGGGTCGACCTTCGTGATGCCGAGCAGGTACGCGATGATGGAGTTCGCCGCGGAGCCGCGCCCCTGGGCCGGGATGCCGTGGAGCCGGGCGTACTCCATGATATCCCAGACGATGAGGAAGTAGCCGGAGAGGTCGAGCCGGTCGATGAGGTCCAGCTCGAGGGCGACGCGTGCCTCGACCTCGGCCGTCGGCTCGCCGTATCGCTCGCCCATCTTCCCGCGGCAGACACGCTCGAGGTAGCTCTTCGCCGTCTCGCCCGCGGGCAGAGGGAAATCGGGGAACCGGTAGCCGGAGAACTCGAGCTTGACGTTGCAGCGGTCGGCCAGCTCCACGGTGGTGCGCAGCGCCGCGGGATAGTCGCCGAAGAGCTGCTCCATCTCCTGCGGCGACTTGAGGTAGAACTCCGCGTTCAGCTTCAGCCCGGTGCAATCGTCGAGCGTGCTGTGCATCCGGATGCAGGTGAGCACATCGTGCAGGCGGTGCGCTTCCCGGGTCGCGTAGTGCACGTTGTTCGTGGCTACACAGCCGACGCCGCAGCGGGTCGCCACAGTCGCGAGCGCGGCGCAGCGCAGGGAATCGTCGGGATACAGGGTGTGCTGCAGCTCGACGTAGAACCTGTCCCGTCCGAAGACCTCGATGTACCGCTGTGCCGCGCGATACGCATTCTCATGCTGCTCGCCGCGGACCAGACGCGACAGCTCGCCCTCGCGACAGCCGGAGAGGCAGATAAGGCCGGCGGCATGCGCCGAGAGCACATCCCACGAAACGAGGGCGTTGCCTTTCGAGCCGGAGAGCTGCGATGCCGTGATGAGGCGACACAGGTTCGCGTAGCCGGCGGCATCGGCGGCGAGGAGCGTCAGGTGATAGTCACCGGCGAGCGTCAGCTCCGCGCCGATGATGGGCTTGACGCCCACCTGCTCGCAGGCGCGGGAGAAGCGTACTGCGCCGTAGAGGCCGTCGTGGTCGGTGAGCGCGAGCGCCGGCATGCCGAGCCCGGCCGCGCGCTGCGCCAGCTCCTCCGGCAGCGACGCGCCGTCGAGCAGCGAGAACGCCGAATGGCAATGAAGCTCCACGTAGCCAGTCATGGTCTATCACCCATCAGATGCCGGTCCCGGCTAGTCGTACACCCGCTGAAGCTGCCAGCAGCCCGATTGGATATCCCGGAACACCTCACAGATGAGGCCGCTGTCGAGCCTCACGCGGAAGTAGTCACGCTCCGAGGGGCGCTTCCACCACTCCTGGCACATCCGCCAGCGGCAAAGGATGCCCTCAACCTTCCTCTCGCTGCCGGCGTACACGATGGCAACCGGCTCGCGCGCAGCCGACTCGGTGACCTGGAGCGCGTGGGCTTCCCATGCAAGCTTGTTCACGTGACCTCCGGATCGCAAGCGGCAAAGGAGAAGGCCTCTTCGGGTCGCCTGCCGCCGGCGCGGACGACGACGCGCTTGACGGCATCTTTGCCGTAGCGCTGCTGCAGCGCCCTGACCGCCTCGCGAAGCTGCGGGGTAGACCTCTGTGGCGCGTCGAGGAACGATGCCTGCCGGCCGGGGCCGGCGTCGAGGTCGGCAGCCTCGAGTCGCAGCGTGCACACCGGCGCCGCGCCGGTCAGTCGCTCGATGCAGGTGGCGACGCGACGGCTCAGCGTCTCCCGCGAAGCGGTCGCCTCCTTGAAGCGCACCTCCTCCCGGAACATCTCTCCGTTCTCGAAGCCGGCCGAGAGCGTGAGCCGGCGGCACGACTGCCATCGCGCCTCCAGGTCGCCGCACAGGCAGCGAAGCATGTCATCCACGGCCTCAAGCAACTCGCCGCCGTCTTCCACCGGCGCATCGAAGTCACGCTCGACGACGATTTCGGCATCATCCTTCCACGGCTGCACCCGTCCGTCATCGGCGCCCCGCGCCAGCTCGAGGAGCCTGCGACCCTCGATGCCGAACTGCGCTTCGAGCGCGCCGGCAGGCAGCAGCGGCAGCTCGCCGATGCGCGATATGCCGAAGAGGCGCAACCGGCGCAACGTCGGCGTCGAAACGGGGAGCCGCTCCAGGGGCAATCCACGGAGGAAATCGCGCTCTGTGCCGGCGGCGACCAGCAGCACCTGCGACAGCTCCGCATCCTCAGCGGCAAGGCGGGCGACGAACCGGGACGAAGCGACGCCGCAGGACATGCGGAATCCGGTCTCATCTTCGACAACAGCGCACACTTCCACCGCGAAGTGGCTCTCATCCTTCTCATAGCGCAGACCGAGGAGGAACTGCGAGGGCGGCGCCGGTTCAACGAGGGGACAGAGTCGCACCATGTGCGAGCGCACGAGCGAAAACGCCTCGCTGCACCGCTCCTCCCGGTACGGCAGGAACACACCGTCGGGACAGAGGGCATACGCCTGGCGCAACGACACGCCCGGCGTCACCCCGTATGTGGTTGCCTCTCCGGAGACCTCGATGACCTGACCCTTTTCGTGGTGGTAGCCCCCCACGATGAGGGGTCGACCGCGGAGCGTCGGGTTCGCCCGGCATTCAGCCTGGAGAACGAGCTGTGGCACGAAGAAAGAGGCGATTCTCATGCAGCACCCCGGGCGATGGCTCAGCCGGATATCTTCCGGATGACCGCCACCACCCTGCCCTGAATCTCCACATTCGCCGGATCGGCGTAGAGGGGCTCCATCTGCCGGTTCGCCGGCTGCAGCCGGACCTGGTTCGCCTCGCGGTAGATGCGCTTGAGGGTGACCTCGTGCTCATCCTTGAGCCAGACAGCCACCATCTCGCCATCAGGGGCTGAGTTCGTCGCCTGCATGACGACGATGTCGCCGTCCATGATGCAGGCGTCTATCATGGAGCGTCCCCGGACTCTCACCGCGAACAGGTTCGGACCATCGCCCACGAGGTCGCGCGCCAGGTTGAGCACCTCTTCAGCCGCGGCGGTCCAGTCCTCCGACTCCGGCACGGGGATAGGGGCGCCCGCCGCAATCACGCCGAGCAGCGGCACCTCCCTGTTGTGACCCTGTACAAGCTGGATGCTGCGGAACACGCCGGGCGCCCGCCGCAGGATGCCGTCCCGTTCGAGAACGTTCAGGTGGTACTGGGCGAGGTTCGGAGAGCTGAGGCCGCAGCCTGTGACGATGTCGCCGACCGACGGCGAGTAGCCGTTCTCCGCGATGAACGACCTGATGAAGGCCAGTATCCTGTCGCGCGTCCTGTTCGTGCTTCCCCTGACCACGGCGCCACCTCCAGGTAGACTTGTATGAATATACAACTACGCCGGCACGTTGTCAAGGGGAAGCCGCACAAGCCAGGGAGAAGAAGAAAGAAATGGACCGGATAGACCGGACGGACCCGATGGACCCTCCGGATGACCGGGAGGCCGGCCACAGCGCGCCTTGGGTGCCTAGTTGACGTCGTCCAGGGTCCGGGAGAGGAAGCGCTCGAACCGGCCGTCGGCATCGGCCACGCCCGGCATCGCGCCGGCATACATGAGGCGCCGGCCGTCCTGCCTGGTGGTGACGAGTCCGCCGACCTGCAAGACGTGGAGGTGGTACGCGAGCGTCTGGCGCGGCATGCGCAGCGACTGCTGCAGCTCGGTCGAACTCATCTCGCGTCCCCGCAGCAGCTTGAGCAGCCGCAGCCGGGTTTCAGCGGACAGCGCCTTGACTACGTTAACGACGTCTTCCATCACAGGTCCGGCACAACACACAGAGCCGGGAGCATACGCTCTCTGACACATGCTACTTCACGATAACGCATACGTCAATCGTGGAGAGGAGAAAATCCCCCTCATTCCGCGGCCCGTGCGCCACAAGATGCTACGATGTGGGCCGGGGACGGGTCAAGGAGGACGCGTCGCCCGGGGGAGGCGTGCATGCAGAAGCTGGCATATGCGCTGATAGGCATCGGCGCCGTGGCGCTCGTCGCCTGGGGCGTCAAGGAGTTCATGACCGACTCGACGGTCGACCCGCTCATACGCATCGCGGTGGCGGCGGTCGGGCTGGGAATCCTGCTCCTCATCGGCATCGTCATCCGGGACCACAGGCGAACTTCAAAGGACGATAAGTTCAAGGGAGTGCAGCAATGATAGTCACGACGACGGAGGCCATCGCCGGCAAGAAGGTGGTCCGCACCATCGGCTGGGCGAAGGGCAACACGATACGGGCGCGTCACATCGGCAAGGACATCATGGCCGGCCTGCGCGGCATCGTCGGCGGCGAGATAGTCGAATACACGAAGATGATGGCGGAGGCGCGTGAAGAGGCAATGGCGCGGCTCATCGACGACGCCACGGCACAGGGCGCAAACGCCATCGTGGGGCTGCGATTCACGACCTCAATGGTGATGCAGAACGCGTCCGAGATAATCGCCTACGGCACGGCAGTGGTCGTAGAGTAGGTCCGGCGCCGTCTCGCTCGCACGTTCCGCTTGCATCCCTCATCCGCACCAAGTACGATTGCTGCTCGTCAACGCAGTGAGGCAGCCATGAGTGGTCAATTGTCAAGACGGGCGCGAGTGGCGGTGGACGTGGCCGGGGGCGACCGTGCGCCGGCCGACGCCGTCAAGGGAGCGCTGAAGGCCGCGCGCAAGAGCAACGCCGAGATACTCCTCGTCGGTCCGCCGGACCAGATAGAACCCGAGATAGAGCGGAACGGCGGCCTGCCGCCCAACGCCCGGCTCGTGCCGTCGGCCGAGGCCATCATCGAAGGGGAGCCGGCGACCCATGCGCTGCGGCGCAAGTCCTCGTGTTCGGTCGCCGTGGCGGCGAAGCTCGTGCGCGACGGCGAGGCGGACGCGTACGTGAGCGCGGGCTCGACCGGCGCGGCGTCCGTGAGCGCCATCTACTACATGGGAATGCTGCCGGGCATCGCGAGGCCCGCCGTGTGCGTGCCGCTCGTCGGTCTGGCGCCGCAGACGGTGCTCATCGACGGCGGTGCGAACGTCGACTGCAAGCCGAACCACATGCTGTCATTCGCGGCCATCGGCACGGTGTACGCCCGCCGCATGCTTGGCGTCAGCGAGCCGACCGTCGCACTGCTCAGCACCGGCGTTGAGCAGGGGAAAGGCACGCGGCTGCTGCAGGAAAGCTACCCTTTGCTGCAGCAAAGCGGGCTCAACTTCGTCGGCAACGTGGAAGGGTACGACGTGCTCACGGGTAAGGCGAACGTCATCGTCTGCGACGGCATCGTCGGCAACATTCTGCTGAAGTTCTACGAGAGCCTCGGGCCATGCTTCACCCAGTGGGTGGTAGGCCGGCTGAAGGGGCGGCCGCTGGTCGGCGCGGGTCGGCGGGTGCTCTGCCAGATGGCGGCCTTCACGAGGGTGACGCGTGCCGAGAGCACCGGTGGAGGGCTGTTGTGGGGAGTGAACGGTGTCGTGCAGATTATGCACGGCAGCAGCAAGGCGCCGCACTTCGAGCGGGCCATCGCCCGGGCGCGCCAGGCGGTGGAGGCCGACGTGGTCAACGAGCTCAGGACGGAGTTCGCGGCCATCCAGCAGCGATGCGAGGCCTACCTGAACAGCATGCCGGCGGTTCCGGCGGAGCCGCACGAGGCGCTGTTCCCGTCTATCTAGCCGCGTGCGGCGAGGCCGCGCCGTGCGCTGTGCCATACTACGGCCGATGGCGCCGCTGCTGCCGCAGGTCCTCCGTATGCTCTTCACCGGCCGGCGCCGCAGATTCGCGTTCACGCATCAGGAGGTTCCTCTGCCGCCGCGCCCGGACGACCTGAACCTCTACATCCACCTGCCGTTCTGTCGACACCTCTGTCCGTTCTGCCCGTACGTGAAGCAGGCATTCGACCGGGACACGGCGGATGCCTACCGGGACGCCCTGCTGCGCGAGCTGGATACGTGGCGGCACGCCTGGGGACCCGTGCCGGTGGCCTCCGTCTACTTCGGCGGCGGCACGCCGTCGATGACGCCGGACATCATCGAAGCCGTCATGTCCAGACTCAGATGCGACCTGCGGCCGGGCGCGGAAGTGGGAGTAGAGGCACACCCGCTCGATGCCCGTCCCGACGTGCTGCGGTCGCTCCGGGCCTGCGGCGTCACGATGCTCAGCCTCGGAGTGCAGACGTTCAGCGACCGTCTGCTGCGGATGCTGGGTCGCGACTACGACAGTCGCCGCGCGCGTGAGGCATGCGAGAGCGTGCTGGAAGCCGGGTTCGATGGGATGGACATCGACCTCATCTTCGCCATACCAGGACAGAGCGTAGGCGAAGCGATGGCCGATGTGGCTGCGGCTATCGCCACGGGCGCCGGACAGGTATCCGCCTACCCGCTCATCCAGTTCTCGGACACGCCGCTGGCGGCGCACCTGAAATCAGCGGAGGCAAGGCTGCCGTCGAGGCGAACGGAACAGCGCATGCTGCAGGCCGTGGTGCAGCAGGCACGAAAGGCGGGTTACGAACGCAGTTCAATCTGGAGCTTCAACCGTCCGGGCGCGCCGCGGTACACCACGGTGACCAGGGACGCCTTTGTGGGCATCGGGGCGGGAGCATCGTCACGTATGGGCGATTGGTTCTGGCTCAACACGTTCTCGGCGCCCGAGTACATCCGGGTGGCAGGAAACGGCGACCCTCCGGCGCTGGCGACGAGGCTGGACGAAGGCGCCCGCATGGCATACTGGCTCTTCTGGCGCTGCTACGACACGGTCATCGACACGGTGCGGTTCAGAACGCTGTTCGGCCGGGGACTCCCCGGCGCCATCCGCGCCACGCTCGCCCTGCTGCAGTTGACCGGCCTTGCGCGGATAGACGGCGAGACCATCCGCCTGACGGACACCGGCGCTTACCTCTTCCACCTAGTCGAGCAGGCGTATACGCACGCATATCTGGAGAAGCTCTGGGCCGCCTGCCGGCGCGAGGCGTGGCCCGGCGCCGTGGAGCTTTGAGCGGCGGCCGTCCGTCAGGGCGCTCACGCCGCACACGACACAACCGGGACACCCACCGCAAGAACCCATTCCGCACGAGAGCACTCCGGGGGATGGAGAAAGCCCCACTCCAGCACCATTTCGCAGGACTTGACGCAGTCGCCGTGCTGTGTTATAGTTCCCTACTTAAGTAAGTAACTACATAACATCACAGCATCCTGGAAGGACCTCAACGGAACACGGCGCAGTGGAACTGGAGATACGCGAGGACAAGCCCATCTTCCTCCAACTGAAGGAAGAGCTGGAGGACTGCGTCCTGAGAGCGGTGTACCCCGAGGAAACGCAGATACCGTCGACCATCGAACTCGCGGTGACCCTGAAGCTGAATCCTGCCACGACCAACCGGGCCGTCAGTCTCCTCGTCGCCGACGGCATCCTCTACAAGAAGCGCGGCATCGGCATGTTCGTCTGCCCGGGTGCCCGTGAGGCCATCGCGATGAAGCGACGCAGCGCCTTCTACGAGAGATACGTGGTACCGCTGATTGCGGAATGCCGCAGTCTGGGCATGTCGAAGGAAGACCTCATGTCGATGATTGAGGGGGGTTGTTCCGAATGAGCACGATTCAGATTCAAGATGTCTCCAAGTACTACGGTGCCGTTCACGCCCTCGACAGTGTCTCCGTGACGCTGGAGGGTGAGCGCATCTACGGCCTGCTGGGCAGAAACGGTGCGGGCAAGACGACCCTCATCAACGTCATCACGAACAGAGTCAGGGCCGATTCGGGTGCCGTGACAATCGACGGTGAGCCGGTCGTGGAGAACGACCGGATGCTGTCACGGGTGTGCTGCATGTCGGGGAAGGTGGCGCATCCCGGTGAGATGAGGGTGGCGGAGGGATTCCGCTGGAGCCGGGAGTTCTACCCTGGCTTCGAAACAGAGTACGCGAAGGACCTTGCGCACCGGTTTCGACTGCCGCTGGACAAGCGGCTGCGCGGATTGTCCACCGGGTACAACTCTATATTCAATTTCATCGTAACGCTGTCTTCAGGAGCACCGATCATCTTCTTCGACGAGCCCGTACTTGGCGTGGACGCCACCCACCGGGAGATGCTCTACCGGGAGCTGCTTGCTCACTACAGCGAGCATCCCCGAATGGTGCTGGTATCGACACACCTCATCGACGAGGCCGCGGGCATCTTCGAGGAGGTCGTCATCCTCGACGAAGGCAGGCTCATCCTGGCCGAGCCGGTCGAACCACTCCTGAGGAGAGCCTACTCGGTTTCGGGAGCCGGGGAGGTGGTCGACCGATACTCTTCGGGCAAGAACGTGATCCGAGAGGAGTCGTTGGGGAGACTGAAGGTGGCAACTATCGTGCAGGAACGAAGTGATGAGGACAACCGGATGATGCGGCAACTCGGCCTCGAGATGAGCGCGAAGAGACTTCAGGATGTCTTCGTCGGCCTGACGAACTACGAGGAGGAGTAGCGATGGGTCGCTATGCAAGAGTCATCAAGTTCTACGGGCTGACCGTGTTGAAATGGCAGACCGTGTCTATCACTGCGGTACTGGCGTTCAACGCCCTGCTGTCGGTCCTGGTCCCGGCCTTCACGTCCATCTCGGATCCCCGCGTCACGATTGGCTCCACCGACATAGTCGCGCTGGTGTGGGTGTTGGCGATGGGAGCCATACTGACTCCCTACGGCTTCAGGTTC
>JALNYR010000243.1 GCA_023229725.1 Dehalococcoidia bacterium
CGGCAGGGACACGAGAATCAGGACGTTCTTGAGCTGCCCGGGGTCCTCGGCCAGGGCCGCACATGCGGGGCCGCCGGCCCATCCAACACCGATGGATGAACCTGCTATGCCTCCGGCCAAGGCCACCGCCCCACCCAGGACTGCCAGGGATTCAGGACTGATGAGCATCGTACACCTCCGAATCTAGGTTCAAGTCGCCTTCGGACTACCACGCACAATCGCTACATGAGCCCCAGCATGCTGAGGGCCATGATGCAGAACACGAGTCCAAGTACTGCCAGGAGTTCGACGAACACCGCGAGCATGATTGCGTTGGTCAGCAGGCGGCCTTTGGTCTTCGCCAGGAAGCAGATTCCGGCGGCGCACACGCCGCCCTGGAACGTGCCGGAGAACCCGAAGGCTGAACCGGCAATCAGGCCGATTGCGGCCACAGCGAGACCGCTGCCCGGCATGGCGCCCGCAGCCACGACGGCCGGAACGACCGACGTCTGTATGAGAATCATGAAGATGAACGCGTAGAACGCGCGGGAGAGCGGCAGCGCTGCCAGAATGACCACGTTGCGCAGCTGCCTGCGGTCCTGTCCGAGCGTGGCCGCCCCGGCACAAGCGGACAGGCCGATGCCGAACGACGACCCGGCGAGACCGCCTGCCAGCGCGATTCCTCCTCCCAGAGTTGCGAGCGACGCAGCGTCGATAATCATGTCTTGCTCCACACTATGACTTGGCCTGCACCGGAATCAGGTCACGCTTGCGAATCCTCAAGGGGCTGTACGTTCTGCCTCCGCCCTCGTAGAACTTGAACAGGAACTCCACGAAGCAGAGCCTGATTGAATGGGCGAAACACGTGATGGCGCCAAGCGCCACGTTCAGAGTGTGGCCGAAGAGGAGAATCACAATCGTGACCAGCGTGCCAAGCACAATGCGAACGATCCCTTCGGGTAGCAGGCTGGCAATGAGCACCGACATCAGGTTGAAACAGTAGGCGAGGTAGTAGGTCGCAAGTCCGACGCCTGCCAGCCTGGCGTATGACATGACATCACCCAGAATGCCGGTGATGTCGAACACCCAGAAGATGCTCCCGAGGAACTTGCCCCTCTCCATGATGGAGCCGACGATGAGAAGGACAATCGCCACGTACACGACATACAGGAGGATGGAGTATCCGTACGCCGACAGGGGAAGGAGATCGTGGCCGATGAAGTGGAAGATCCACGGGATGCCGAATATCTGGAGCATCCAGAGCCCCAGCCGTTCCACGATGATGTACTTCTTCCCTTCCCTTATGCCGCGGATGAACATCAGGATGTGCCCGATGTTGACATGTACGATTCCGATAACGAGAGACACGAGGATGAAGGTCAGAGTGTTGCTGTACACCGCCTGCACTGTAGCTGACAGGGCAAGGCTCGGAAGGTGCAGGAACTTCTGCAGGAAGTCACCGAGATACGTTCCACTGAGCAGGCCGACGACTAATCCGGCCACGGCACTCATGGACAGGAGTATCTGGAATTTCCTGAAGCCCTCCGTGTACGGGTCATCGACGAGACGGGGCAGGGCGTACTTCGCAATCAGGAGGACGCAGATTGCATAGACCACGTCCCCAAGCATGATGCCGTAGAAGATGGTAAAGGAAACGGCGACGATGGGTGTGGGGTCCCACTCGCGGTACTTCGGAGTGCCGAAGAGGTTGACGATAATCTCGAAGGGACTCAGTACCTTCGAATTGCGCTGCTTGGTGGGGGGCTGTTCGCTCTCTGTGGGAGGTCGCGTGTCGATATACACGTAGCCGACCTCTTCCCTGAGGTCGCCGCTCGCCTTCTCAACCGCGCTCACGGGGACCCATCCCTCGATGAGTGTGACGTACCTGGCGTTGGTCGCCTTCTCGAGCACGCCGAGCCGGTCGTTCTCGGCGAAGAGCGCCTCCCGGAGAAGCAGAAGTGTCTCGAGATTGTCCATCGTCTGCTTCCGGATGTCGCCGAATATGACGGAGGCGTCGCCGTCGAGCCTGGCAATCATCTGGTCTGATGTGGACACGAATTCCCTCAGAGGCGTGGGTTCTTTGGGCGCCGGCAGAATGCGACCGCCGTTGTCTCGAACCCAGGCCTCAACCGTGTCAAGCCGAGAGGACTTGCCGATGACGAGGGCGTACGTGTTCTCACCAAGTGTGACGGTCTCGCGGCTCAGGGTGAGAGGCTCGAGCTGCGCTCCGACCGCCGCGAAGACGTGCTGCGGCAGCGCTGCCAGCCTGGAGAAGAGATGCTCGCCGCTGAAACTCAGGTCCGCAACGGTCAAATCAGTGCGGTCCGCGAGCGCTGCTGCAACCGACTTGAGCTCCACCAGGGCGCTCTTCTCGTCCTGCAGCTTCCGTGCGCGCCGGTCCATCGCGGCCAGCCTGGCGCACAGCGCGCGCGTCTCCGCGCTCGTCTCTTCCACCGGTCTGGTGAAGTAGACGTCGACGTCCTGCTTCACCTTGACGACCTGCTCGGCCGGCACTGACTTCAGGACATCTTCGATACCTGTGAGGAGTTCGCTGACCTGGCGTCTCTCTTTCTCTATAGCATCCAGGTCGGCTGGCTTGAGTTCGGTGCTTTCCTCGACATGCAGGACACCGGACTTCTGGAGCACCTTGAGGGCGTGAGCGGTGCGGTCGCGGGACGTAATCACCCGCATGCGACTCATGGGTTCAGGGGAGTTGACTATGGCGCCCATCAGGCTGCTTTCTCGCCGAGGACGATGCTGGCCATCATCTTGGCATAGTGGTCAGCTCTCTTGCCGGCACTCGCCTTGATCTCCGCC
>JALNYR010000057.1 GCA_023229725.1 Dehalococcoidia bacterium
CGGGGCACCGACCCCGCCAACGAAGACATGTTCCTGCGCGGGGTGGTGACGGGGAAGCGCGTCGAAGGGCAGGACCGCTGCGTCGACCTCGACATCTGGTCCGAGCGACCGGACGGCACGAAGACCACGCTGGGCGCCGCCACCGTCGTACTGCCGTCGAAGGCGTCGGCCTGACTGCGGGCACGGGCGCAGCCGGAAGGAGAATTTGGCAGTGAGCGAGATGAAGCCCACGATTGAGGATATGCAGGCTTACGTCAACATCGAGGCGCCTCCACACGTGTTGCAGGCGGAGAAGGAGCTCGTGCGACGCTTCCTCGAAGCAGTACAGGACCGCAACCCCCTCTGGACAGACGAGACTTCGCCGGCTGCGAAGGGCGGTCGGACGCTCGTGCCTCCGCAGCTCTTCTGCGCCATCATGACCATCGCACGGTGCAGCCCGGAGACGGGGAAGATACCCGTCCCCGTCGCCAGCATTCCTCTGCCGCGGCGGAACGTCCTCGAGGGAGAGGAGACGTGGGAGTTCTTCGCTCCGCTGCGGGTCGGCGACACGATTACCTCGCGCACGAAGCTCTCTGACGTGAAGCTCCGCCAGGGCAAGCTGGGCGAGATGTTCATCCTTTCGTACACGGCCGAATCCGTGAATCAGCGCGGCGAGCTCGTGGCCAGAAGCACCAATACCATCGTGAACTACTGAGGCGGGGGAGACGCGCATGGGATTCAAGAAGAAGCTACGCGAGGCCGTCGACCGCAACGCCAGCCTGCTGTGCGTCGGTCTCGACCCCGAGCCGTCCCAGATGCCGCCCGGCATCACCATCTCCGAGTTCAACCGGGCTATCATCGATGCGACGCGCGACCTCGTCTGCGCGTACAAGCCGAACCTCGCCTTCTACGAAGCGGAGGGGATCGACGGGCTGCGCGCGCTAGAGGAGACACTGCGTCACATGCCGGCCGATATCCCGGTCATCGGCGACGCCAAGCGCGGCGACATCGGCAACACCGCACGGAAGTATGCTCAGGCCCTGTTCGACTCTTTCGGGTTCGATGCCGCCACCGTCAACCCGTACCTCGGCTACGACTCGGTCGAGCCCTTCATCAGCTACCCGAAGAAGGGCGTCTTCCTGCTCTGCCGCACCTCGAATCCGAGCGCGAAGGACTTTCAGGACCTCAAGTGCGAAGGAACGCCGCTCTACGAACTGGTGGCGCGAAAGGCGCTCGACTGGAACGTACACGGCAACATCGGACTTGTCGTCGGCGCCACATTCCCGCAGGAGCTTGAGCGCATCCGCCGGCTGTGCCCCGCCATGCCACTCCTCATCCCCGGGGTCGGCAGCCAGGGCGGCGACCTTCCCACCGTTACCCGGTGCGGCGTCGACGAGACAGGCGGCAACGCCATCATCAACGTCTCCCGCGCGGTCCTCTACGCCTCGAAAGGAACCGACTTCGCCGAGGCCGCCCGCGCCGCGGCCGAGACCGTGCGCAATACGATGAACGCACACCGCCATCCGCAGCGCCCATGACAACAGCCGAGAACGCAGGAGCGGCGCCTGACGTCCTGCCGGGTGACATCGTAACCCTGCGCAAGCCTCACCCCTGCGGCAGTTCGGACTGGGACGTCACCCGCGTGGGAGCCGACATCGGCCTCCGCTGCCGCGGCTGTGGCCACGTCGTCCTCCTGCCCCGGCACGAGTTCCGCACCAGGGTCAAGGGAATCGTCCGCCCGTCCGGGTAGCAGGCCGCCGGTCCACCGCCGTCACAGCGTTATGTTGCACGAACGCCCGCTCTGGCCTACAATCGCGCCGTGTATCGCTGCCTGTTCCACGTCGACCTTGACGCGTTCTTCGTTTCTGTCGAGCAACTCCACGACCCCTCGCTCAGAAACAAGCCCGTCATCGTCGGGGGACACCCCAATTCCAGGGGCGTTGTCTCCGCGGCGTCCTATGAGGCGCGCCGCTTCGGCGTGCACTCCGCCATGCCGCTTTCGCAGGCACAGCGGCTCTGTCCGCAGGCCGTCTTCGTCCCTCTCCACTTCTCCCGCTACGTGGAGGCCTCGGGACGCTTCATGGCGCTCCTCGAGACCGTGGCGCCGGTTGTCGAACCACTCGGGCTCGACGAGGCGTTCCTCGACATGAGCGATGTGGCGCCGAGTTCCGAAGCTGCACGACAACGCGCGGTCGAGCTGAAGCGCCGAGTTCGCGACGAACTCGGGCTGACCGTCTCCGTAGGTGTGGCCTCCTGCAGGGCGGCGGCAAAGGTCGCCTCGGACCACGACAAGCCCGACGGCCTCGTCGTCATCGCCCCCGGCGGCGAAGCCGCCTTCCTGGCGCCACTGGAAGTCGTCAAGCTGTCGGGAGTCGGCGAAAAGACCGCCGCATTGTTGCGAGACCTCGGCGTTGAGACCATCGGTCAGCTCGCCGCGCTGCCGGCCACAGTCCTCCAGCAGAAGCTCGGCCGGTACGGAGAAGTGCTGCAGCTTCGCGCAATGGGGCTCGACAGCAGCGCCGTGGAACCCCGCGGCGAACCTCGCTCGATGAGTCGGGAGACTACGTTCGAAGTCGACACGCGCGACATGAACCGCCTGACCACTACGCTGCATGGCATGTGCGACGAGCTTTCGCGAGACCTCCGAACGCACGGCAAACGTGCGGGGACGGTCACCCTCAAGCTCCGCTACGAGGATTTCCACACCGTGACCCGACAGGCCTCGCCCGGGACCGTGACGAACTCGGTCGACGCTCTGATGGCCACTGCCGCGAAGCTGCTGGCCGGCCTGCTCGCAGAGGAGAGGCGGCTGGTCCGCCTCATCGGTGTGCGCGCGTCACGACTCGCCGGCCCGGAGCAGCAGCTCGATATGTTCTCACCTGACGCCGCGAAGATACAGAACCTGGACAACGCCATCGCCTCCATCCGGCGCCGGCACGGTCCAGACGCAATCCACACGCTCCGCAGCCGGGAAAAGTAGCGGATTCGTGCCCAGACGACTTGACACGCGCCCGTGCATCCCTCTACTATTGCACCTCATTACAAAATGAACGCGACTACTCGTACAGCCTCCCTCGGACTCATCCTTAGCATCGTCATTATCGTGCGCACCCTGCGTGCGTCTGGGAGGCTGCCCGGCTAGTCAACTACTGTAGCGAAGAGAAGACAAGATTCAGAGGGGCCCTCCAGACGGAGGGCCCCTCTCTTTTTTCTCGACTCACGGCGCCACGAGGGCGCGGGAACGACAGGAAAGGAGAACCATGAAGAAGACGGGCGCACAGATCCTCTGCGAATCCCTGCTACGCGAGGGCGTGGAGGTCATCTTCGGCATCTCGGGTGGCACCGTCATTCCTCTGTACGACGCCTTCTCCGAGTATCCCCGGATTCGTCGTGTCCTCGTGCGCCACGAGCAGGCGGCGGCCCATGCCGCAGCCGGCTATGCCCGTGTCATGCACAGGGCAGGCGTCTGCGTCGCTACCTCCGGACCGGGGGCAACCAACCTCGTCACCGGCATCGCCGATGCCTACATGGACTCGACCCCCATGGTCGTCATCACCGGCCAGGTGGCATCCCACTTCATCGGCAAGGATGCGTTCCAGGAGTGCGACATCACGGGAATCACTCTCCCCATCATCAAGCACAACTACCTGGTCAGGAATGCGAAAGACATCTCCCGCATCGTCAAGGAAGCGTTCCACATCGCGCAGACCGGCAGGCCCGGCCCCGTGCTCATCGACCTGCCGAAGGATGTGCAGACGGAGTTGGCCGAGTTCGAGTACCCCGACTCGGTGCACCTGCCTGGCTACAGACCCGTGACAGAACCCGATCCGGCCCAGGTTGCGAACGTTGCCGGGTTGCTCAACCGGGCGGAACGTCCCGTCATCATCGCAGGAAGGGGGGTGATCATCTCCAGGGCATTCGAGGAGCTGAGAGAGCTCGCCGAGACCATCCAGGCGCCTGTTGTGCATACGTTGCTTGGCCTTGGCTCGCTTCCACCTCAGCACCGCCTCGACCTTGGGATGCTTGGGATGCACGGTCAGGTGGCCGCCAACCTTGCCGTGCAGAACGCGGACCTCGTTCTCGCGGTGGGCACCCGACTCGGCGACCGGGCCACGATGCGAACCGGGGACTTCGCACCTCGGGCAATCGTCGTCCACATCGACATCGACCCCGCGGAGATAGGCAAGAACGTCGCCCCCTTTGCCTCGGTCGTCGGTGACGCGAAGGCGGTCCTGAGCCGGCTCAAGAGTCTCGTGACGTCGGTCGAGAGACCGGAGTGGCTCGCGCAGGTGCGCGACTGGCGCGCCGCGCACCCCCTTCTGCCGGCCACCCGCTCTTCCAGGCTGTCCGCACGTACGGTCATCCGGCAGGTGTGCCGCACGGCTGACGAACACACCGTGCTCATCACGGGCGTGGGGCAGCACCAGATGTTCGCCGCACAGGAATACGCCTCTCCGCGCCTCAACGGATTCGTATCCTCAGGCGGACTGGGAACCATGGGCTTCGAGCTGCCGGCCGCCCTGGGCGTACAGATGGCATGCCCCAACGACGACGTGTGGGTCATCGCCGGCGACGGCGGCTTCCAGATGACGCTGCAGGAGCTTTCCACCGCCGTGCAGGAACGCCTGCCCATCAAGATCGCCGTCATCAGCAACGGTTACCTCGGCATGGTGCGGCAGTGGCAGGACCTGTTCCAGAAGCGCAACTACGTCGACGTCGCCCTCCACGCGCCGGACTTCGTGAAGCTGGCCGATGCCTACGGCATCCCGGCGGTGCGGGTCGAGCGGGAAGAAGACGTCGCGCCCGCCATCGAGCGCGCACGCACCCATCCCGGGCTCTTCCTCATCGATTTCGTTGTCGACCCCGAAGAGAACATCTTCCCGATGGTCGCCCCCGGAGAAAGCCTCGACTGCATGCTGCAGGCCCCGGACATGGTGGCGACAACGGCAGCGTAGGAGCATCAGCATGGAAGAAAGACTTCACACACTTGTCTCTCTGGTCCAGGACGAGCCCGGCGTCCTCACACGGGTCGCGGGACTGTTTCGACGACGCGGCTTCAACATCGAGAGCCTCTCAGTCGGCCACTGCGAGCAGCCGGGGCTCTCCCGCATGACCATCGTCGTCGAGGGCGACGACGCATCGGTCGACCAGGTCACGAAACAGCTCGACAAGCTCATCAACGTGGTGAACGTGACGGACATCACGCGAACCGAGATGGTCGCGCGGGAACTCGCACTCATCAAGGTCACAGCTCGCTCGGACGACCGGAGCGAGATCATGCAGATAGTCGACATCTTCAGGGCGAAGATAGTCGACGTGGAGGTCGATTCACTCATCATCGAAGTCACCGGCGGCGAGGACAAAATCGACTCGCTCCTGCGACTTCTTCTTCCCTTCGGTGTCACTGAGATGGCCCGAACGGGCCGGACAGCGCTCACCAGGGGCAGCGAATCCAGTATCGGTTCTCACGTATAGGTTAGGCAAGGAGGAACTTCGAGATGGCCAAGGTCTATTACGACCAGGATGCGGACCTTTCAATTCTCAACGGTAAGCTTATCGCGATCGTCGGTTACGGCAGTCAGGGGCACGCGCACGCGCAGAACCTGCGCGACAGCGGCTGCAAGGTCATTGTCGCCAGCAAACCCGGCGGCACGGGATGGAAGGCCGCTGAGGCGGACGGATTCAAGGTCATGAGTGTGGCGGAGGCCACGAAAGCAGCCGACATCATCACGCTGCTCGCCCCCGACAACCTGCATGCCTCCATATACGCCGAGTCCATCGGGCCTAACCTCAAGCCCGGCAAGACGCTCATGTTCGCGCACGGCTTCAACATCCACTTCTTCCAGATACTGCCTCCCAAGAACGTCGACGTGAACATGGTCGCCCCCAAGTGCCCCGGGCACATGATGCGCGCCATCTACAAGGAGAAGGCCGGCGCGCCGGCCATCATGGCCGTTCACCAGGACGTGTCCGGCAAGGCCAAAGACGTTGCGCTCGCGTATGCCAAGGGCCTCGGCTGCACCCGCGCCGGAGTCATCGAGACAACCTTCGCGGAGGAGACTGAGACCGACCTCTTCGGCGAGCAGACCGTCCTTTGCGGCGGCGTGACCGCCCTCATCAAGGCGGGTTTCGACACGCTCGTCGAGGCCGGCTACCAGCCCGAAATCGCGTACTTCGAATGCCTGAACGAACTCAAGCTCATCGTCGACCTCATCTACCAGGGCGGCATGAAGTACATGCGCTACTCCGTGAGCGACGTGGCTGAGTTCGGCGACTACACCCGCGGCCCGCGCATCATCAACGACTCCGTCAGGGCCGAGATGCGCCAGATTCTCAAGGAGATCAAGGACGGCACGTTCGCCCTCGAGTGGGTCCTCGAGAACCAGGCCGGCAGACCACACTTCAACGCAATGAAACGAAACGAGGAGCATGAACTCATCGAAGTTGTCGGTGAGCGCTTGAGACAAATGATGCCATGGACAAAGAAATAGCCAATGAAGTAGACAGTTGTAAACATACTCCCGACCACGTGTCGGGCCATAAGTCCGAAGAGGTCACGGCAGGCGATGCCGTGACCATATTCGATACGACGCTGCGAGACGGCGAGCAGGCGGCGGGCACCAGCCTTACTCCCCAGGAGAAGCTGACCATCGCCCGGCAGCTCGATGAACTCGGCGTCGACGTCATCGAAGCAGGTTTCCCCATCAGCTCGCCCGGCGATTTCGAAGCGGTACAGCTCATCTCTCGCGAAGTGAGGCGCCCCATCATCTGCGGCCTGGCCCATTGTCGCCCGGCCGCCGTCGACCGGGCGTGGGAGGCGGTCCAGGGCGCCGCTCATCCACGCATCCACGTGTTCCTCTCGGCGTCGGACGTGCAGCTCTCGTATATGCTCAAGAAGAACCATCAGGAGGCGCTCGAGATGGCGCGCGAGATGGTGGCCAGGGCGAAGAGCTACACGGAAGACGTGGAGTTCTCCCCCATGGACGCGACTCGCGCGGACGTCCCCTTCCTGTACAGGCTGCTTGAGACTGTCATCGATGTCGGCGCAACGACGGTGAACATCGCGGACACTGTCGGCTACAGCCCGGTGAACGAGTTCGCCGCCCTCATCCGGGGAATTCGCGACAACGTCCCCAACATCAACAAGGCATGCCTCAGCGTTCACTGCCACGACGACCTCGGCCTGGCAACCGCTAACAGCCTCGAAGCCGTCAGACTCGGCGCCCGGCAGATCGAGTGCACCATCAACGGCATCGGCGAACGCGCCGGCAACGCGGCGCTCGAAGAAGTGGTCATGGCCCTCAGGACCAGGCAGGACGTCTTCGGCCTCCGCACGAACATAGACACGACTCGTATCTACAAGACGAGCAGACTGGTGAGCGACCTCACGGGGTTCGTCGTGCAGCCGAACAAGGCCGTCATCGGAGGCAACGCCTTTCGCCACCAGTCCGGCATTCACCAGGACGGCATGGTGAAAGAGTCGTCGACCTACGAGATAATGGACCCGCGTTCCGTCGGCATCCCCGCCAGCAGCCTTGTGATGGGCAAGCTCAGCGGCAAGCACGCCTTCCGCGAGCGCCTGGCGGAGCTGGGCTACACTCTGACCGACGACGCTCTTTCGCACGCGTTCCGCGCGTTCAAGGACCTCGCCGACAAGAAGCGCGAGATTGCAGACCGCGACCTCATCTCGCTGGTGAGCGAGGAGCTGCGCCAGGAGACCCAGGTCTACAAGCTGGACCACGTAGACGTGTCCTGCGGCGACCACACGCTGCACTCCGCCGCAGTCCGGCTCATCGGGCCGAACGGCGAGACTCTGTCCGACGCGGCGCTGGGTACCGGACCGGTCGACGCAGTCTACAAGGTCATCAACCGCATCGTCGGCATACCCAACAAGCTCGTCGAGTTCACCATCAACGCGAACACGGAAGGATTCGATGCCATCGGTGAAGTCCTCATCCGCATCGAGAGCAACGGAGGGACGTACACCGGCCGCGGCGCATCCACCGACATCGTCGTGGCCAGCGCTAAGGCGTACATGAACGCCCTCAACCGCCTCATCCTTTCACGGCAGGTCGCCGGCGACCTGCCGACTCAGGGCGCCCGCGCTGTAGCCGCCGCCGCGGAGGCCAACTGATGGCGACGATAGCTGAGAAGATTCTCGCTGCGCATTCCGGTCAGTCCCGCGTGTCTCCCGGAGAGTTCGTGCGTGTGAAGGTGGACGTGGTGCTGGCCAATGACATCACCGCCCCCATCTCTCTGGACGAGTTCCGCAAGCTGGGCATCCCGCGCGTGTTTGACCCCGAGAAGGTCGTCCTGGTGCAGGACCACTTCATCCCCAACAAGGACATACCCTCCGCAATCCAGGCAAAGGTGATGCGCGAGTTCGCTCACGAGCAGGGCGTCACGTATTTCGAGGCCGGACGCGCCGGCATCGAGCACGTGCTGCTGCCACAGGAGGGAGTCGTGGGGCCCGGGCAGGTCATCATCGGTGCGGATTCCCACACCTGCACGTACGGGGCGCTCGGCGCCTTCTCGACCGGGATGGGGTCGACCGACATCGGCATGGCCTGGGCCACCGGCGACATCTGGATGAAGGTGCCTCCAACCATCAAGTTCGTGTTCCACGGGAAGCTTAAGCCATGGGTCGGAGGAAAAGACCTCATCCTGCACACCATCGGCGCCATCGGCGTGGACGGGGCACTCTACGCCGCCATGGAGTTCCACGGTGAGGCCATCGCTTCTCTCCCCATGGATGGCCGCTTCACCATGGCGAACATGGCCATCGAAGCCGGCGGCAAGGCCGGCATCTTCCCCGTCGACGAGAAGACCGAGGCATACGTCGCAGCGCATCCTCACAAGTCCGGCCCGCGACCGGTAGTGCGCTACGCAACCGACAGCGATGCAGACTACGTCCGCATCGTCGAGTTCGACGCGAGCACGATCGAGCCGTCGGTCGCCTTCCCGCACAAGCCATCCAATACTCGTCCCGTCAGCCAGGCGGGTTCCATACCCATCGACCAGGTCGTCATCGGGAGTTGCACCAACGGCAGGCTCAGCGACCTCATTGTCGCAGCCGGCATCCTCAAGGGGCGAAAGGTACACCCCAGAGTGGTCTGCATCGTCATTCCCGCAACCCAGCGGGTCTACTCCGAGGCGATGGAGATGGGACTGGTGAAAACGTTCATCGACGCCGGCGCGGTCGTCAGCACACCCACGTGCGGTCCGTGTCTCGGCGGCTACATGGGAGTGCTGGCCCCGGGCGAGAAGTGCGTCTCAACCACGAACCGGAATTTCGTGGGCCGGATGGGCAGCAGACAGTCGGAAGTCTACCTGGCTGGTCCCGCTGTCGCAGCGGCAAGCGCGATAGCCGGACACATCGCCGGACCTGAGGAGGTACAGGCACAATGAGGCTGCGAGGCAAGGTTCACAAGTACGGAGCCGACGTCAACACGGACGTCATCATCCCCGCCCGATACCTCAACGTCTGGCAGCCGGAACTCCTGGCACAGCACTGCATGGAGGACATCGACGAGGAGTTCCGAGCGCGGGTCCGACCCGGCGACATCGTTGTCGCCACCAGCAACTTCGGCTGCGGCTCCTCGCGGGAGCATGCCCCCATCGCCCTCAAGGCGTGCGGCGTTTCCTGCGTCATCGCCTGCAGCTTTGCACGCATCTTCTTCCGGAACGCCATCGACACGGCGCTGCCGGTGCTGGAGTGCCCGGAAGCAGTCGCTGCCTGCGAGTCGGGTGATGAACTCGAGGTCGACCTGTCCTCCGGCACGGTCAAGAACATCACCCGGGGCACCACCTCCACATCGAAGCCCTACCCCGAGTTCATGATGAGCCTCATCAACGCCGGCGGCCTGGTTGAGTACACGAAGACGAGACTGAAGAGAGTGCCCAGATGAGCTTCAAGATTGCGGTCCTCGGCGGCGACTGCGTCGGACCCGAAGTGACGGCCGAGGCACAACGGGTGCTCGTTGCCGTCAGCAAGCGGTTCGGCCACGATTTCCTCTTCACGGAGGCTCCTGTCGGAGGAGCAGCGCTCGACGCGGTCGGCGTCCCCCTGCCGGATGAAACGCTGAACCTCTGCCGCAACTCCGATGCCATCCTCTTCGGCTCCATCGGCGGTCCCAGGTGGGACGACAACTCCCGTTTCGATCTCCGGCCGGGCCAGGCGCTGCTGAGCCTCAGGGAGTCGCTGGGCCTGTTCGCCAACCTCCGACCGGTCAAGCCATACCCCTTGCTTGCGGACAAGAGTCCGGTACGGCCCGAGGTGGTCCGCGGCACCGATATCATGGTTGTCCGCGAACTGACGGGAGACGTCTACTTCGGTCAACCCAAGAAACGGTGGGTGACCCCCGAGGGGCGCCGCGCCGTCGACACGATGGACTACTCCGAACGTGAGATAGCCAGGATTGTGCGAGTCGCCTGCGAGCTAGCCCGCCAGCGCAAGAAGCGGCTTACCTCGGTCGACAAGTCCAACGCCCTCATAACCTATCGTCTCTGGAAGGAGGTCGTTATCGAGGTCTGCGCCGAGTACCCGGACATAGAGTTGTCCCACATCCTCGCCGACAACTTCGCGATGCAGATCGTCTCGAACCCCACGAGGTTCGATGTCGTGGTGACCGGCAATCTGTTCGGCGACATCTTTACCGACGAAGCCTCCGTCCTCGCGGGCTCGATAGGCCTCCTTCCTTCGGCAAGCCTCGCCGGGTTGCCGACGGGCAGGGCACTCGGCCTGTACGAGCCGATCCACGGTTCAGCTCCGGACATCGCGGGCAAAGGCATCGCCAATCCGATTGCTGCCATCCTCAGTGCCGCACTCCTGCTGCGCTACTCCCTCGGCCTGGAGAAAGAGGCTAGGGCGGTTGAGCACGCAGTGTCCGCCACACTTGGAGCCGGCTACCGCACCGCCGACATTGCCTCGCCCGGCTCGACGCAGGTTGGAACGCGCGAGATGGCGCGGCAGGTTATCGACAGGATTTCCACGAAGGAGGATTGACAGCACGCGGCATCGTTTCTACAATAGTGTTTTCGGTGTCAAGCCGTACGACGATGGAAAGCTCGGTTCTGCGTGTCATTGTAGCAGTGGCAGCTATGCTTATCGTGCGCACTATAGGTGCGCGCGGGGGGCTTTCCCGACCGTCAGGATAGATAGCGATTCAGAAGTTGCAGTGAAGCCGAGGAAGCCTCCCGAAAGGGAGGCTTCCTGTTATTCAGCCCGGTTGCACGAAAGGAGGAGCAGGAAACAGGCAGCGATTTCGTAGGCAGCACCCGCCCCGGGCACCTTACCGGCGCCACGGAGGCGGAGTCACTCAGCGTTACGCACAGGAGGAACCAGACAATGGCGGAACCCTACGCCTTCTTCAAAGGACAGTACATGCCCCTCAAGGATGCAAAGATAGGCATCCTGACTCAGGCGCTGCACTACGGCACCGCGTGCTTCGGCGGCATCCGCGGCAACTGCGACGCAGAAAAGCAGCACCTCTGCCTCTTCCGGCTCAAAGACCACTATCGACGACAGCTCGATGCGTGCAAGATTCTCAACATCTGTCTCCCGTACGACGCCGACGCCCTGGCGGAACTGACTGTTGAGACCGTCAAGCGCAGCGGCTTCAAGGAGAACATCTACTGCAGGCCGCTGGCATACAAGTCGTCCGAGGCCATCGGCGTCAAGCTTCACGGCCTCGAAGATGACTTCTTCGTCATCGCCACTACCCTTGGCCCATACCTCGGTACCGGCGGCATCAAGTGCTGCACCTCGTCATGGCGACGTGTCAGTGACAGCCAGATTTCCCCCCGGGGCAAGATCACCGGTATCTACGTGAATAGCGCTCTCGCCAAGACGGATGCGAACCGCTCCGGCTTCGACGAGGCCATCATGCTCAACGAGAACGGCCACGTCTCCGAAGGCAGCGGCGAGAACATCTTCGTCGTCATGAAGGGCCAGCTCATCACGCCGGCTCCGTACGACAGCATCCTGCTGGGCATCACGCGCGACACGGTTATGCAGCTTGCCAAGAACGAGCTGGGCATCGAGACCGTCGAGCGCAGCATCGACCGGAGCGAGCTCTACGTGGCTGATGAGGCGTTCTTCACGGGCACGGCCACCAACGTGGCATCGATTGTGTCGGTTGACCAACGCCCCATCGGCAACGGAGAACCAGGGCCTCTGACAGTCAAGCTGCAGAAGCTCTTCAACGAGGTCGCCCTCGGCAGGAACCCGAAGTACTCCGACTGGTACACGTTCGTGAAGCAGCGGTAGCCTGGGGCAACGCTACCTGTGTCTCGTACACCGGCGAGGCGGCGTGTGCCCGCATGTGGATGTCACTGTGGGTGCCACCCTCCCCCGCCGGCGACGAGTCTCCACTCGGGTCGCCCTCTGTCCCGCCGACGGTCCGCTGCGGGTTGTTGCGCGCGGCAGCCGGCGCCGGGCCAGTGCGCAGTTCAGGCCTCGCTGCGGCTGTCTATCTCAAGTGAGGACCGGCAACCCTCTGCGTGTTGTCGCACCACCACAGCCGGAGAGCCGGCCAGGCGACGGGACAACAAAAGAGGGAATCAGCTGCTGAGACGTTGTGCGGCGGATGTCGCAGAGCGCTGAAGACGAGGCTGCTTCCCTTCCTCGTACGTGAAGACGGCGGGTGTGTGCCACCCGCCGCTCAGGTGCAATCAGGAGGAGGACGTGGCGGAGGACAGTTTGTTGGCCTGCTTCGTCAACCTGGACTTCAGCCGCGCGGCCTTGTTCTTGTGAAAGACGCCCTTGGTGACGGCCTTATCCATGCTCGAGACCGCCGCAGCCGCAGTCGATGTGGTCTTCTCAACATCCCCTGAGGCGATGGCCTCCCGTGCGATTCGCAACGACGTGCGGGCCTTGCCGCGCACGATGCGGTTGTACACGCGCTTCTGCTCCTGCGCCTTTGAAGGTTTACTTCCCGACTTGGTCCCTGACAATGGTTTCTCCTTTTCTCACCACGTTGACGACGCTCCACAGCGACTGAATCCTGGTTATCAGCTTGCTGAGCTGCGCCGTACTGCTTACCTCAACATCGAGACTCAGATTGGCCATGCCGCCGTCATCGCGCCCGAAATCCACATCCGTTATGTTTACCCCTGCCTCAGCGATGACCGCACTGATATCGCGAAGCAGCCCCGTCCGGTCCCACGCATCTACTTGCAGCTTGATGGGGTAGACCTGCGCGACATCGCCCCAGTCGACCGCTACCAGACGCTCCCGCTCCACTTCGTTGACGACGTTGGTGCAGTCTTTACGATGGACGGTTACGCCCCGGCCCTGTGTAATATACCCGATTATCTCATCACCCGGCAAGGGAGTGCAGCAGTTGGCTATGCGTGTGTAGAGATTGCCACCCCCAGCACGCGAATGCTCCCGGAGCTCACCTTCTTCGGCGCCGATATCTCGATGCCCTTCTCGGGAGTCTCCAGCTCCGACCCGAGCTTGACCGCAACCTGCGATACCGTCAGGCTGCCCCTCCCGAGGGCGAGATAGAAGTCATCCGCGGTCGCAAACCCCAGCGTCGCCGCCATCTTCTCCGCGGCAGGGACGGCGGTTCCCAGGCGCTTCAGCCCGCTCTCCAGGATCTGACGCCCGGTCTCGATGCTCTGGCTGCGCTCCTGCTTGTTGAACCATTGCCGCACTTTGCTCTGGCCGTGTGACGTCTTCACATAGCCGAGTTCCGGATTGAGCCAGTCGAGACTCGGGCCGCGCTCCGTCTTCGAGGCAACGACCTCCACCACATCGCCGTTGTTCAGCGACTGGTTGAGCTGAACGAGCTTCCCGTTCACCTTGGCGCCGATGCATCGATAGCCCAGGTCCGTGTGGATGCGGAACGCGAAGTCCAGAGGCGTCGCACCTTTGGGGAGGTCGATTATCTCGCCCTTGGGCGTGTAGACGAACACCTGGTCCGTGAGCACGTCGGTCTTGAGCGACTGCACGAAGTCCTCGCTGTCCAGCTCGTCCCGATGCTCGGTGAGCTCATGCAGCCACGCCATCCGCCCATCCGTCGCCGGGTCGTACTTCCCGCCTTCCTTGTAGTGCCAGTGCGCTGCCACCCCGAACGTGGCCACCTGGTTCATCTCGTGCGTCCGTATCTGCACCTCGATCGGAGTCGTGCCCTTGCAGAGCACTGTGGTGTGGAGCGACTGGTATCCATTCTCCTTCGGGTTCGCGATGTAGTCGTTGAACTCCTCGATGATGGGGTGCCAGAAGCTGTGCACGACGCCCAGCGCCTTGTAGCAGTCAGCCACGGTGCTGACGAGGACCCGCAGGGCGAACAGGTCGTGGATATCCCCGACGCTCTTGCCCTGCTCCGCGTAGCGTTTGGCCTTCAGGTAGGTGCTGTAGATGTGCTTGGGCCGTCCCAGCACGCGCGCTTCGATGCCGGCGCGTTTCAGCTCCTCGTCGAGGGTGTGAATCGCCTCCTCGACGAAGTCCTCCCTCTCGGCTCGCTTCGTCGCAATCAGCCGCGAGAAGCGACGGTACTGCTTCGGGTCCAGGTAGCGGAATGCAAGGTCTTCGAGCTGCCACTTCGTCCGCCGCAGGCCGAGACGATGGGCCAGCGGCGCGTACACGTCCAGGGTCTGCTGCGCGATGGCGCGACGCTTCCCCAGCGGCAGCGCCCCAAGCGTTCGCATGTTGTGCATCCTGTCGGCCAGCTTGATGAGGACGACGCGCAGGTCTTCGGCGGTTGCCAGCAGCAGTTTGCGCAGGTTCTCGGCCTGCGTCCGCGAGTCGATGTCCTTCTCCTCGCTCCGGCTTGCGAGGCGCTTCAGTTTCGTGACGCCGTCAACCAGCTTCGCGACATCAGTCCCGAAGCGGGCCGTGATGGTCTCCAGCGTGACGTCGGTGTCCTCCACCACATCGTGCAGCAACGCCGCGGCTATCGAGGCCGCGTCCATCTGGTACTCGACCAGCGTCATCGCCACGTT
>JALNYR010000244.1 GCA_023229725.1 Dehalococcoidia bacterium
GCGATGGTTGGTTCCCACTTCGACACGTGGTGCGACACCATGGGTCGGGCTTCCTGCACCGTATCGAGACGAAGGACGGGCAAGTGGAGGTGACCGACGATCATTCGTTGATGGTTGGCAACACGCAGATGAAGCCAACCGATTTCGTCGCGTCTGGTGCATTGCTCAACAAGGTGCGCGCGCAACGAGGGCGGGACGTTTCACGTTTCGATCTACTGGACTACACCGGTTCGTTCTGTTTGGTCCGTGAGGGACTCGGCAGGTGGAAGGGTGAGCGGATCGTCAACAGGTTCGAAGCGCTCGATGCCGATCGTGTCGCACTGACTGGATTCCACAACGCGACTCACTCATCGGTGCAGCGGTACTACGAGCGCGGCTCCGCGTCTTTGCATGCACTGCTCCGTGTCGTGGGCGCTTACATCTCGGAGGGTAGTGCTTCGTTGAAAGGAGTGACGACGTCTCGTTTCGTGTTCTCGCTATCACAGCAGGGGCGCGCATGGTTGGACGCGCTTGCGGAAGACATCGGCGTGTTTACGGATGGGGTGAAGTTGACCGGTCCGCTTTGGTCGTCAGGATCGAACGTGCACTACTTGCGTTCTGGTGCGGCCATGTTGCCTTGTTTGTTCAGCGCGTTGTGTGGTCACAAGTCACGAGGGAAGCGACTGCCTGATTTCGTGTACGACTTGAACGCGGAAGACTTCGCTGTGCTGTGGGGGTCTCTGGTGGATGGTGACGGTTCGCGCATGCCGAATGGTGTCGAGCTGTACACGACGATCAGTCAGCAACTTGCAGCCGGGCTTTCGTACGTGCTCGATCAGCATGGGTTCGAGCATGCGATTCACTACAGGGCATCGAAGGGGTCGTGGACAATCCGGACGAGGATCGGCTTGGATGCGTTGAACCTGCGTCGTCCGAATCGGGTGAAGTTGCAACACACGACACGGCCCGTTGCTGGCGAGTTCGTATACGATTTGTGCGTCGATGGTGCGCATACGTTCGTCGATGGGATGGGCCGGGTGCTGCTGCACAACACCGATTCGAGCATGGTGACCAACCTTGACGAAGCCGAGTTCGCGCGTGTGGTCGAGCTGTGCAACACGGAGCTGTATCCGCGCTTGTTGCGCGAGAAGGGTTGCGCTCGCAACACGATTAAGCTGGAGTTCGAGAAGGGCTTCGACCGGATCGTGTTCGTGGCGGCCAAGAAATACGCCGGCAAGTTCAGCCACTACAAAGGCAAGCGGGCTACCGCCGACAGCGAGCCAGAGGTCAAGGGGCTGGAGTGGAAGCGCGGCGACGCGGCGCGGTTGACTCGCGAGCTGCAAGGCGAGGTCATCCAGTTGATGATGGGTGGCGACGACCCGCCCGAGGCGGATGCGTTCGTGCCGATCGTGCAGCGGTGGCAAGCGCGCATCCTGACCGAGCCGCTCGTGTGCGCCGACGTCAAGATCGCGAAGCGGTTGTCGAAGGCACTCAGTGCGTACACCGTTCGTGCGAAGAAGGACGGCACGCCGGCCGCCGAGCCGCCTCACGTGCGGGTCGCTCGCGAGTTGAAGAAGCGTGGCGCCGATGTTGGTGAGGGTACGAAGATTGAGTATGTCGTGCTTGACTCGGACAAGAACACGATCGTGCCGGCGTGCGATTGGACCGGCGAGTGCGATCGTCACTACGTGTGGGAGCAGATGGTGTACCCGGCTACGCAGCGGTTGCTCGCTGCCGCGTACCCTGACTTCGACTGGAACCGATGGGCCGTGACACGACCGCGCCGTGTGCTGTATGCGGCCAAGCGAGAAGCGCGAAAGGTAGCTGCAACGAAGGTGCAAGGGAGGTTGTTCGAATGAGACGACGAAGCGAGTATCAACGACAAGCAACGGAGCCCGAACTACGACAAGCAACGGAGCCCGAGCCCCCGGACCCGCGCGATGAGTTCGTGCGTAGGCCGCCTGCAACGAAGGATGACTCGATTCTGAAGGAGCCCGGCGACCCATGGGGGATCGTGCCGGGCGAGAGTGGTCGCAGCGGGTTCACCGGCACGACGTGCCCGGAGTGCGGGCTTGCGCAGTTCTGGTGTCCGAGCGGGGTTACGTGCCCGAACGGTCATGGGTTCGGGAACCCGTCTGAGAAGCCCGTGGTCGATCCGGCCGTGCCGGCGCAAGTGGCGCCCAGTGCCCCGCAACCGGCCCTAGAATCGACCGCGCCGGCCCCGGTCGTAAGCACACCCACGGCGCAAGTGGAGCCTGTTCAAGAGGCACCTGCGCTGTCGGTCGCAACGGAGGCAGCGGTGCAGGCTGCTGTGATGGGACCGCCGATCGTCGAGCCACCCAAGCGGCCCCGTCGAACCAAGGCAACGACACCCGCGACGGCGGCGGCACCGACGGTTGCAACGACACCCGCGACGGCGACCAACACGGGAGATCGATCTCCCGTGGATCCCATCGGTGCCGAAGCGTACCGGCGCCAGCAACGGGAGCAGGTTGCGCGACGGCTCGACGAGCTTGTGCTGGGACCGGGCTACGAGCGCATCGTGGAGCACGTGTTCACGGTCGACCCGTGGACCACGTTCGAGGCTTTGGTCAAGCGGTTGCAGCTACCGGTGCCGGCGCATGCACAGACCCGCACGCTTCTGTTCGATGAGCTGGACGCGGTCGAGGAGCTTGCCCGCTCGGCGCATCAACTCTACATCTCGGCAAAGGAGACCGTGCGACGGTTCGAAGCTGACGCGATTGTGCTGTCGGTCGACATGAGATCGCAAGCGACAGCCGCGCTCCAATCCG
>JALNYR010000245.1 GCA_023229725.1 Dehalococcoidia bacterium
GCTCAACTTCAAGGACAGCACGCAGCTCTCCGTCCCCGCGACCATCGGCTTCCAGAAGTCGGTACCGTGGGTAATGACCGCGACCGAGATGCGCGACGCCCTCCAGGAGAACAGGCTCGGCGAAGCGGCCCGGCAGAAACTTGCCAGCGACATAAACCGCTCGGTGATGGACGTGGCCGCCCTTCAGGGCTCGCTCGTCGTGGCTATCGCCGCCCCCGCTACCGGCTTCACCGACGTGGCCGCCATCGAGGCCGTCATGAACGAGCAGGGCATTCCTGACTATGACCGCTACCTCGCGCTTTCAACCCGCGACTATAACGGCATGGCCGCCAACCTCGCCAACCGAGCCAACTCTCCGATAGGGAAATCCCTGACCGCCTACGAGCGTGCATACGTCGGCCGCATCGCGTCCTTCGATACGTTCAAGCTCGACTACTCCGTCAGGCTCCTTGCCGCCGCAGCCGGTGGCGCTATCACCATCTCGACCCTCGCGGGCGGTGGCAACGTATACGTGCCCGAGGCAACCAACGTAGCCGCGACCGGCGAACGCGCCAACGTGGACAACCGCTTCCAGACCGTGACGTTCAGCTCGAACGTGGGCATGGTCGCCGGAGACGCCTTCACCATCGCGACGGTCGAGGCGGTGCATCACATCACCAAGCAGCCCACGGGCGTACTCAAGACCTTCCGCATCATCAGCGTTGGCGCGGCCAACACCTGCGTCATCTGTCCCCCGCTCATCACCGGACAGGGCGGAACGGACCCGGAGCTTCAGTACCAGAATTGCCGCGTCGGGACCCCGGCAGCGAACAGCGCCATCGTGTGGCTCAACACCGCGATCCGCGCGGCCAACCCCTTCTGGCACAAGGAAAGCATCGAGATCCTGCCCGGACGCTATGCGGTTCCGGCCGACTCCGGCGCTTCCGTCATGCGGGCGACCACGGATCAGGGCATCGAACTTGTCATGCAGAAACAGTACGACATCAATACGATGCGGACCAAGTACCGCCTGGACACGCTCTATGGAGTCGTGAACAAGCAGCCTGAGATGAACGGAATCATACTGTTCTAACCAACGGGGCGGGGTAAAACCCGCCCTACTTGCAAGCAAGGAGATTGAGCCATGTCCAATAGACTTCCTGCCAATGGGCTTATAGAACTGACCGTCGCGGCGGCTGACCGCATCGCGGTATGGTCCCGTGCCCCGGTCAAGGTGTACCAGCGCCTTGGAGTTCCAAACTTCCCGGCCACGTTCAGCCTGCTCCAGGCCGTAGCGGCCAATACCGAATACCGCTCTGCGGCGTTCGCCACGGGTGCCGTGCTCCGCATCGAGGCCGGAGCTGCCGACGTGTTCTATGCCGCTGGCGTCACCGCCGTCATCACCGAGAACATCGGTCGCCGCGCACAGCCCGCCCCCGGCACGCTTAACGCGACCGGTACGCTCACCGCGCTGCTGATGGCGACTGGCATCGTCACGTCAACTACGGGCGCTGGCGCGGTTGTGGCGACGCTGGACACCGGCACCGTCATGGACGCCGCGCTCGACATGGACATCGACGAGTCCTTCGAGTGGGCCGTGATCAACACCGGGGGCGCCAACGCCTTCACCGTGACCGCTGCCGCGACCCATACCCTCGAAGGCTCGGGCGTCGTGGCTCTCACCTCGTCCGCCGTGTTCAGGACCCGCAAGACCGCCGCGAATACGTTCGTTACCAGCCGGCTCGGCTAAGGGAGGGAACCATGTCTACCTATGTCCCTCCCTACGGGCTTGCAAGGGTTCTCGTGGATGCTGGCGACCGGATAGCCACGTATTCGCGGGAGTCCATCAAGGTCTACAACCTCGCCGGAGCGCCCAACCTCGTCGAAGAGTGGGACCTTCTAGCCGAGGTTCCCGCCGACAGCGAGTACCGTTCGCCGAACTTTGCGGCCGGTGCTACCATCGGGATCGAGGCTGGCGAGGCCGAGGCGCTGTACGCTACGGGTATCACGGCGGTGATTCTCGAAAACGTCGGCCAGCGCAGGCAGGCTGCCGCGACGGCGATGACGGTAACGGCGAACATCACGCCCGCCGGGCTGCTGTCGGGTATCATCATCGGTACCCATGCCGCGGGAGCGACGCAGAACTACACGCTGCCCGCCGGAGCGACTCTTGACGCCGCGCTTGAGATGGCCGTTGACGAGTCGGTAGACTGGGCGCTTATCAACGCCAGCGCCGCCGCCGCCGACACCATAACCATCCTTCAGGCTGGAGCGGATCATATCATTATCGGAGCGCCTATCGTGGTATCCGCGAACGGTGCGCCGGCGAATACTGCCATGTACCGGACGCGCAAGACTGCGGCCGATACTTTCGTGACCTACCGGCTGGCGTAGGAAGATAGAAACGTGCAATCATGCCCGCCTTTGGAACAACAACCAAGGGCGGGCAGTTTGAAAGGATGACCGATGGAATATCCGAGATTCGTATTCATCAGCCCCGGCGCGAACAAGTGCAACGGCGGGACATACGATCATGAGCTGGTCAAGGACGCCGCGGAACACAAGGCCGCGATATCCGCCGGATTCTCTGACACTGTTACCGAGGCGCTTGAGGCCATGGCCGCTGTCAAGGAGTCAATCGAGTCCGATCCCGTAGCCGCCAAGCGCGGAAGGCCAGCGAAGGCAAAGGAGTAGCGATATGCCATGCGGTGGAAAAACTAAGCCCAAGAAAAAGGGCAAGGGCAAGAAATGAGCTACACGAAGCGCCAGCTAGTAGAGGCGG
>JALNYR010000058.1 GCA_023229725.1 Dehalococcoidia bacterium
CGACGCTCTTCCGATCTAAGGTCAAGAAGGGCATCGAGGTGAAGGGACCGGCGTACATCCACGTTCACACGGTGTGTCCCACCGGCTGGCGGACCCCCTCCAAGGACACCATCGCAGTCGGCAAGCTCGCCGTCGAGACCGGCGTGTTTCCTCTGTACGAGATAGAGAACGGTCGCTATCATCTGAACGTAGAACCGCCGAAGCTGAAGCCCGTAGAGGAGTACCTCAAGATACAGGGACGGTTCCGGCACCTCTCTCCGGCAGAGACTGCGAAGATCCAGGAGCATGTAAACCAGGAGTGGGCCAATTTGAAGGAGAAGGTGGCCTGCGTTCCGGCGGCATAGTCACGACTAGGTCAGAGACGGCGGCTTGTGGTAACATACGCGAGGATGTTTCGGAATGCTGAATACCCTGTCGCATTCTTCTGTTCTCCTTCGCAGCATCCCCACATTGACTCCGTTCCGGTTTGCGCTTCATTCCAACAGGAATTGTAAGGAGGTATCGTGCTATGCCTGAGATGCTTGAGGTGAGGTGGCATGGACGAGGCGGAATGGGCTCCGTGACGTCGGCAGAGCTCTTCGCCGCTGCAGTCATCGATGAGGGGAAATTCGCACAGTCGTTCCCCAGCTTCGGACCTGAGCGTCGTGGCGCCCCGGTCACCGCATACCTGAGAATCAGCGATGAGTTCATCAGGGTGCGGACGGACATCACCAAGCCGGACATCCTCGTTGTGGTTGACCCCAAGCTCCTGGACCAGATCGATGTGACCGTCGGCCTCAAAGACAAGGGAACGGTCATCGTCAATTCGCCTCTGAGCGCCAAGGAACTGAAGAAGAAGTACAACTACAAGTGGGCGATTGCGACCGTGGACGGCACGAAGATCGCCCGGGAGACCATCAAGCTGACGATTTCCAACACGGCGATGATGGGAGCTCTGAACAAAGTCATCAAAGCCGTCAAGATGGAATCCCTTGAAGAGCGCCTGCACGAGAGGTTCGGAGACAAGGCGGCGGGGAATATCGCAGCGATGACACGAGCGTACAACGAGCTCGACATGGAGGCTTAGCAGATGGCAAAGAATCAAGTGCGGCCGAACGACCTCCCTACCTGGCAGGAGTCAAAGTTCGGCAATATCCTCCCGTACTGCGGGGGCGCCAAGGAGTACAGGACCGGCGACTGGCGGACCGATCGGCCCGTGGTGGACAAGAGCAAGTGCATCAAGTGCGGCATGTGCTGGCTCATGTGTCCTGACGCTGCAATCGTGCAGAACGCGGACGGCACGTTTGAGGCCAATCTCTTCTACTGCAAGGGATGTGGCATCTGCGTGCGCGTCTGCCCCAAGGCCGCAATTACTATGGTTGAGGAGGGAGCCTAATGAGCAGACGAGTTCCGCTGGAAGGTTCCTTTGCTGCCGCTGAAGCGGCGAAAATGGCGGACGTCGATGTGGTTGCCGCATACCCCATCACGCCCCAGACACATGTCATCGAACGCATGGCCGAGTTCGTCAACAACGGTGAGCTCAAGGCCGCCTTCATTCCGGTTGAGTCGGAGCACTCCGCGCTGAGTGCCTGCTGGGGCGCCTCCGGCGCGGGCGCACGTACCTTCACCGCGACCGCCTCGCAGGGCTTCTTCCTGATGCACGAGGTACTGTACTTCGTGTCCGGTCTGAGGCTTCCGGTGGTCATGGTTGTCTCCAACCGCGCCGTCGGCCTGCCGGCCAACATCTGGGGAGACTACTCCGATGCGATGAGCGCGACCTCGACCGGCTGGCTGCAGGTCTTTGCGGCCAACAACCAGGAAATCTTCGACTTCACACTGTCCGCGTTCCGCATCGCAGAGGACGCGCGCGTCCTGTTGCCCTTCATGGTGCACATGGACGGGTTCACGCTGTCGCATGTCACCGAACCGGTCATCCTGCCCGAACAGAAGGAAGTTGATGCCTTCCTGCCCCCCTACAAGCATCCATACCCGTTCGACGTGGACAATCCCACCCTCTACGGAACCATCGCGACCCCTGCAACGTACTCAGAGATCAAGAAGGCGCAGGATATCGGCATTCGCGGGACTCTTCCCGTCATCAAGGAAGTCTGGAACGACTTCGGCAAGCGGTTCGGCCGGTATCACAACCCGATCGACAGCTACAAGACCGAGGGCGCGAAGACTCTTCTCGTGGTGACCGGCGGCCTCAGCGAGACGGCGAAGGACGCCATTGACAACAAGCGTGCCAAGGGCGAGAAGGTCGGACTCCTTACACTCCACCTGTGGCGGCCGTTCCCATTCGAGGATCTCTCCAAGGCAGTCGAAGGCGCCGAGAACATCGTCATTTTTGACCGGGCCCCGACCCTGGGCGGACCGACCGGCCCCATCATCGGCGAGATTAACGCAGCCCTCTTCGACAGCCACAAGAACATGAAGGCCGCGGGCATCCTCGGTGCGTTCTGCGGACGGAACCTCGAGGTCGCGGAGTTCGAGGAAGTCATCGACCGCGGCATCGCCATCTGCAAGAGCGGACACCAGGAGATGGTCGAGACCGTCGGCATAAGGGGGTAACCAACTATGGAAGGCGAATTCGTCAAGTTCGGTAAGAACCTTGTCACCAAGGATGAGTTGCTCTCGTCCGGCCACAGGGCGTGCCAGGGATGCGGTCTCGCCATCAACATCCGGCTTGCCCTGAAAGTCTTCGGCAAGGACACTATCTGCCTCACCCCGGCCAGCTGCTGGTCCGGCGTGGGCTCGTCCTATCCTGATGCGGCGTGGAAAGTGACGTGGATGCAGACCCTGTTCGAGAACGTCTCGCCCGTCGCAGGCGGCATCGACGCTGCTTTCAACATCCTGCAGGAGAAGGGCAAGATGGCGCCCCGCAAGATCAACGTCGTCTGCTTCGCGGGCGACGGCGGGACTGCGGACATCGGCCTCGGCTCTCTCTCCGGCACGCTGGAGCGCGGACACAAAATCGTCTACTTCAGCAGCGACAAGGAAGCGTACATGAACACCGGCATCCAGCGGTCGAGCGCGACGCCCTGGGGCGCATCGACCACCACGACGCCGGTGGGAAAGCTCTTCGCAGGCCAGCGGACGGAGAAGAAGAACGTCCCGGCCATCGTGGCCGACCACAACATTCCCTACGTCGCGACTGCTTGCGCCAGCTACCCCTTCGACTACATGGCTAAGGTGAAGAAGGCCGCCGAGGCCAACGGCCCCGCGTACATCCACGTGTTCTCGGTCTGCCCGACTGGTTGGCGTTCGGCCCCTGACATGACCGTCGAGGTCGGCAAGCTGGCCGTCGAGACCGGCGTCTTCCCCCTGTGGGAGCTTCAGAACGGCGAGTACACGCTCAACGTGAACCCGGCGAAACTCAAGCCGGTTTCCGAATACCTGAAGACGCAGGGACGGTTCCGTCACCTGAAGCCGGATGACATCGCGAAGATCCAGGCCACAGTGGACAAGAACTACGCCTTGCTCATGGCCAAGATTGCATGCTCGAAGCCCGTAGCGAAGTAGTGTAGTACACTGATGCTCGCCGGAGGCGGCGAGTACGGGGTGTGGCGCAGCTGGTAGCGCGCATGGTTTGGGACCATGAGGTCGGAGGTTCAAGTCCTCTCACCCCGACCAGTCGTGTAGATGACATAAGAGGCGGCTCCGTGAGACGGCGCCGCCTCTTTCTTTGCCCTGGCCCCATTGCGCAGCAGGGGAGTGCACGACGATTCATACGTATTGATTTGGCGTCGGACGGCTGGTAGACTGAGCCGCGCCACGCGGGGAACGCGCCTGACGTCACACAAGGAGGACCGATGGAGATCAAGACCGTTGGAGTGATTGGTGCCGGCACCATGGGGAATGGCATCGCCCAGGTTGCCGCCCATGTGGGCGGGCTGAACGTCATCATGAACGACATCAAGCAGGAGTTCGTCGACCGCGGACTCGCCACCATCGACAAGAACCTGGCCCGCCTGCTTGCCAAAGAGAAGATCACCGAAGCGCAGAAATCCGCTGTCCTGGGTCGCATCAAGACCAGTGTCGACGTGGCCGACATGAAGAACGCCGACTTCGTCATCGAGGCGGCAACGGAGACCCTGGACCTGAAGCTGGACCTCTTCAAGAAGCTCGATGCCGCCTGCAAACCGGGCGTCATCATCGCGACCAACACCTCGTCCATCCCGATAACCCGGCTGGCTGCCGCCACGAAGCGAGCCGACATGGTTGTCGGCATGCACTTCTTCAATCCGGCGCCGGTCATGAAGCTGGTCGAGGTCATCAACGGTCTTGCCACCTCCAAGGAGACCTCAAAGGCCACCGCGGCGCTCGCCGAGAAGCTCGGCAAGAGCCCCGTCGAGGCCAACGACTTCCCGGGCTTCATCGCCAACCGCATCATGGTCCCGATGATGAACGAGGCGATGTACACCCTCTACGAGGGCGTGGGCACCGTCGAGTCCATCGACGCCTGTCTCAAGCTCGGCTTCAACCACCCCATGGGTCCGCTGGAGTTGGCGGACCTCATCGGCCTCGACGTGCTGCTGCACGTCATGAACGTACTGTACGATGGCTTTGGCGATTCAAAGTACCGGCCCTGCCCGCTGCTGAAGAAGTACGTTGCGGCCGGCTACCTGGGTCGGAAGTCGGGTCGAGGGTTCTACGACTACTCGGCGAAATAGCGAATCGAGCAGGAACAGCGGAGGATAGGAATGGAATTCAAGAACCTCATCGTGGATATTCAGAAGCCCATCGCAATCGTCACCGTGAACCGCCCCAAGGTTCTGAACGCTCTCAACCTTGAGACCGTGGGAGAGCTTGGCGCTGCCTTCACGATGCTTGAAGCCAATCCCGATGTGCGCGCCATCATCATGACAGGTTCAGGCGAGAAGGCCTTCGTCGCCGGCGCAGACATCACGGAGTTCCGCGGCAAGACGTCGCCCGAGATGCTCCCGTTCGCGAAGAAGGGGCACGACGTCGCCCGCATCATGGAGTCCATGGGCAAGCCCATCATCGCCGCCATCAACGGCTACGCGCTTGGCGGCGGCTGCGAGATGTCCATGGCCTGCGACATGCGCTTTGCGGCGGACACGGCGAAGTTCGGCCAACCTGAGATTCTCCTCGGCCTCATCCCCGGCATGGGCGGCACGCAACGCCTCGCGCGGCTCGTCGGCCTCGGCATCGCACGCGAGCTCGTCTACGGCGGAGAGCAGATAACGGCGCAGCGCGCGTACGAGATCGGCCTCGTGAACCACGTCTTCCCCGCGGCACAGCTCATGGAGGAGACGAAGAAGTTCGCGTTGAAGCTCGCCGCGAAGCCGTCGCACGCACTCAAGATGGCGAAGCTCGCCATGAACTACGGCTTCGACCTGTCGCTCGACAACGCGCTCATGGTGGAGACGCAGTGCTTCGCGCAGTGCTGGAGTCACCCGGACCTCGAAGAGGGCGTCGCGGCCTTCATCGAGAAGCGAAAGGCAAACTTCCACCAGGACTAGCTGCTATAATTTGCAGCGCGGGCGGGAGTAACTCAGTGGTAGAGTTCCTGCCTTCCAAGCAGGCTGTCGCGGGTTCGAATCCCGTCTCCCGCTCCACCTCGTGAGACTCAAGAGGCGGCACCCCTCGGGGGCGCCGCCTCATCGCTTGTGTTGCCGCGATGATTAGCGGGTCGGCCTCAGGCCGACATCGGCGAGCGTCGCTCTGATGGATTCCGGTGTTCATCTTCCGTCGGCTGGCGAGGCGTCCACTTTCGCGGCGTGAGTTGCGACCTCGGCCCGCGCTCCGTGCCGGTGCGCCGGGAGCGTCTCCACGCTGTGCGCGGACTCCCGCGACGTGAGGACGCACACCAAGCCGGGCGGGCCGCCACCCCGGCTGCGACGGCGAAGGTGAGTTGCGTTCAGGAGACTGTGATGAATGTAGCTTTCAGGTATGCAGCGGAAACCGACACAGGGCTGCTTCTCCAGTTCATCAGGGAACTGGCCGAGTATGAGAGATTGCTGGATGATGTGGTCGCCACAGAAGATACACTCCGAGAATGGCTGTTTGAGAAGAAGAGAGCGGAAGCTTTCTTCGCAGTAGCCGATGGGACCGAAGTCGGTTTCGCGGTGTTCTTCCACAACTTCTCTACCTTCGTCGGACGGGCAGGCATCTTCATTGAGGATCTGTACGTCAAGCCCGAACACAGGGGCTGCGGATACGGCAGAGCGATGGTGAAGAAGATCGCGCAGATCGCCAGTGAACGGGGATGCGGCAGACTGGAATGGTCGTGCCTGGATTGGAATGAGCCGAGCATCAGGTTCTACCTGTCGCTGGGGGCCCAACCGATGGATGAGTGGACGGTCTACAGAATGGCTGGCGACACATTGAAGAACATGGCGGCCGAGTAGGGGATTGAAGTGGACAACACGAAGCGGCGTCCCCGGGTCGCCGTCTCCCCGTCACAACAGGTGCCGGGCGAGTTGCTCAACCCACCACGCTCAGCCATCCGCGGCAGCCTCCTCCAGACGTCCGAGAATCAACCCAGCGGCGCGGTGTTATTATTGGCAATCCAACTTCCAGGCAGCGCCGGCCGGCAGGACCTGCGACTGTCGGCGGCAAGAGACAGCAGTCTCGTGAGGAATCTCGCAAAGGGTTTGTCCACCAGGACGGGAGCAATCAAGCTCTCGATGGTTGTCGTCATCGGCCTGATTGTTCTCAAGGTCCTTGTCTCCATCGTTTCCGGCAGCATCAGCATCGCCGCCCAGGCGGCGGACAGCTTTCTCGACACCTTCTCCATCGTCCTCACCCTTGCCGCGTTGAAGAGCGCGGCGACCCCCGCCGATGAGGAACACCAGTTCGGGCACGGCAAGGCGGAGGGGCTTGCCGCGATGGTTCAAGCAATTCTCGTGCTGGGAGCCGGCGGCCTCATTGTCCGGTCGGCGATACAACGCATCATCCACAGCACGGTGATACGGCCCGATGAAGGCATGGCTGTGATGCTCGTCTCCGTCGTTGCCAGCCTCTTCCTTTCCCGTCACCTTCGCCGGGTCGCCAGAGCCAGCGGTTCCACCGTCATCGACGCCCTGGCAAGCAACATCAGCGCCGACGTGTATTCGGCTGCCGGCGTGTTGTTGGGACTCCTGCTGGTGCGGACCACCGGCGTGGCCGTCCTGGACCCCATCATCGCCCTGATAGTGGCGAGCTTCGTGCTGAAGGCAGGGTATGAGGTCGCAGTCCGTGCCATCCACGAACTCTCAGACTACGCATTGCCGGGTGACGAGCAGGAGCGCCTGCGCAAGTCCCTCAACGGGCACAGCCCCCGCATCGTGGAGTTCCACGCAATCCGCACTCGTCGCGCCGGCAGCGAACGTTTCATCGACCTCCATATCGTGACGCCCCGGAACCACGGTATCGCGGAAGTCCATGAGCTGTGTGACCACCTGGAGCAGGACATCAAAGCTGCGGTCCAGAACGCGAACGTGACAATCCATGCCGAGCCCTGCAGTCCCATGGATTGCCCGAGGTGTTCGATCGGCGGCTGTGACTTGCGCTCTACCTGATAGGGCGTGGGCGTGGCTGCTGAGTTCGTTTACGGGGTGTCTCCACACGCGTCCATGACACCAAGGAGTCTGTCGCGGGCTCGAATCCCGTCCGCCGCTCCATCGGAGCCGAAACAACGAGGCGGCACCCCCAAAGGACGCCGCCTCTCTCTGTCTGTGCGCCGCTTTCGCGGGGATACGCAGTCGCTCCCGGCTTCGGTTGGAGAGCCAGCGCTCAGCGCAAGGGTACCGCCTTGAAGTCGCGCACGGTCTGCGTTATCGCCCGCTCCACCGGAAGTCGCTCGATGCTCGACGCGCCGAAGAAGCCGTCGATGCCTTTCGTGCGGCTCAGCACATAGCGCACGTCGTCGGGCTCGGCAATCGGGCCGCCATGACAGAGGACGATGACGTCCGGATTGGCTTTCTTGCCGGCGTCGTAGATGCGCTGCGTCCGCTCGACCGCCTCGTCCAAGGAGATGGCGACCCGGGCGCCGACGGTCCCGCTGACGGTCAAGCCCATGTGTGCCACCAGCACATCCGCTCCTGCCTCCGCCATCCTGCGCGCCTCATCGGGCGTGAAGACGTACGGGCAGGTGAGCATGTCGAGTCCGCGAGCCGTCGCAATCATGTCTACTTCCAGGCCGAAGCCCATGCCGGCGGCTTCCCGGCTATCGCGTGCGTCAGTGTCCTCGGGACTGGGCTACCGCCGGTTCATGCGGTCAGCCCAATGGCGGTGCCTACATAACAAGTGCTATTGTTAGCTGGGGATTGGTCGAAAAGGGAGGAACTGCTAATGGCTGCGAAGATTCCGCTGTTGGTCCAGCTGGAGTACTTCGTCGGTTCCCCGGAAGCTGGCGACACTGCGGCGAGTCTGCAAGCCAAGTTCAATGATGATCCGGCCGTGCCAGGCCTCCGCATCCCCGTGTACTTCACTCCTGATTGTGGCAAATTGGCACCTCCCGAGCCCCTAATAGCCACCGAGGCTGAACGGGTCGTGGTTGTTCTGTTAGCCGATGACTACTTGGCCGCACACGCCCGTACCCCCAATCCAGGAGGAATGACTTGGGCTGACTATGTCGTACGCCTGCGCGAACTCTGTGATGCATCTTCACAGTACCAGTTCTTCCCAGTACAGCTTTCAAGAGGCGGATGGCCAATCGATACGAGACTTGATGACCTGAGTGTCCTCCGTGCGTGGGCGGTAGATGCCGGCGAGCGCTCCCAGGTAGTCGCCCGTAGGCTTGCGAATCTTCTAATCAGACAGTTGCGTCAATCTGATTCCTGTCAAGAATCGCCTCCCGTGACGATCTTCCTGAGCCACACGAAGCTTGACCTTGAGCATGAGCCCTACGTCGTCAAGAGCCTTGTCGAACACTTGACCGTCGACCATCCGGAGAAGACCTGGTACGACAGCGGTGACATTTCAGTGGGTTCTCCCTTCAAGGATGCCATCGAACGTGGGGTGTCAGACGCGGCACTCCTTGCTGTACAAACAGACTCGTACTCATCACGCTCTTGGTGTCGCCGCGAAGTCCTTCTCGCCAAACGCCACCAACGACCGGTGGTGGTGGTGGACGCGGTACAACAACGGGAGATCAGGAGCTTTCCGTATGCCGGCAACACGCCTGTCATTCGATGGAATGGACGTCCGCAGGACGTTGTCGATCTCCTTCTTCTTGAGACGCTTCGGCACACCTACGCCCAAGAGAGCTTGAAGAAACAAAGCCGGGAGGGTGACGACATTCTCCCAGGAAGTCCAGAGTTGGTGACGATTGTCGGTCGGAAGTCCTCGTCAGTGCTGTACCCGGATCCGCCACTAGGCTCGGAGGAACTGGCCGTACTGAAGACAGGCGGCATCCAGGTCCAGACCCCTCTTGAACGCCACGCACTTGAGAACAACCTTCGAGATCGCTCTCTCGTCGTTGCCCTTTCTGTTTCTGAGGCAGAGGACCTAGCTAGATACGGGCTACGCAAGCCTCATCTTGACGGTATACTGCTAGAACTGTCTCGGTATCTTCTGCTGGCCGGCATTCGACTGGCGTATGGAGGGCATCTGCAGGCAGACGGCTACACAGTTCGCGTGGCCGATCTCTTGCGCGAACCGGTTGTTGAACAAACACGAGGTGAAGCTCCTGATGGCACAGCCCTTCCCGCGGAGCTCATTACGTACATTCCTTGGCCCACTCCTCCGAACGTGCATGATGAGGCGAGACTTGGACCACTCGTCGAAGTGCGTCGCTGTGAGCGTCCAGCGGACCTCAGCGAGAAGCTGGATGCGTCATTCGTTGTCCAACCCCTAGTTGAGATTCCTGTCGACAGTCCTGTGCGCCGGTTCGGATGGTCTCGCGGGCTCACGCTGATGCGGGAACGCCAGACAAAGGACGTAGACGCACGTATCACGGTAGGCGGTCGCCTAGGGCCAACCGGCGACGGCTACAAAGGCAGGATGCCAGGTGTTCTGGAAGAAGCATTCTTGAGTATTCAGGCCAAACGGCCGGTCTACCTCATCGGAGCATACGGGGGATGTACTCGACTTGTAATCGATGCCCTTGAAGGTGTGGCGAGACAGGAACTCACATGGGGATACCAGAGCGCCGTCGCATACTCGGCCGAACTTCGGGGGATATACAAAGAACGTGGACAAGTCTGGGTCGAGTACGAGGAAATCTCGACTTTCCTTCAAAGCTGCGGGTACCCTAGTCTGAACAACGGACTGTCGATCGATGAAAACCGCGAGCTTGCCAGAACGCGCTCAGCGAACCGCATGGTTGAACTGTTGTTCTTGGGCCTTGGCCGAATCTTCGCGTAGGTGGACGGAGAACAATGCAATGCCAGATACGAAGAACGTCTTCATCTCTCATGTGCATGCTGACGACGCTTTGTTGCCGGACTTGAAGCAGCTAGTCGCGGGCGCCGGAATGGTAGTGCGAGATGGCTCGATTACTAGCGACAAGCCGAATGAGGCCCAGAACGAGGACTATATCAAGCGTGAAATACTGAAGCCCAGAATTGAGTGGGCGAGTACGCTGGTTGTGCTAATCACGCACGACACCGCCGATAGCTGGTGGGTGAACTGGGAAATCAAGTACGCCGTGCAGCTTGGCAAGCGGGTCGTTGGCATATTCGCACGAGGAGCCACAGATGCGGACATTCCTGAGGAGCTTGGAAGGTGTGGCGATGCAGCTATCGTCGGCTGGCAGGGTGCCCGTGTCGTGGATGCCATTCACGGACGGATTGGAGAGTGGGACAATCCCCAGTCAGGTAGGCCAAGAAACTCAGAGTGGGTAATCAGGCGATACCGCTGCTGATGAAGATACTAACCTACATTGTGGCACGCGACTTTGGGTTTGCGCCGAATCCCTTCCACGGTTACTGCACCTTGGCCGCGTGCAAGCCGCGTGTTCGGTCTACGGCGTTCGTGGGGGACTGGGTGGTTGGGACTGGCGCAAAGATGGATTACGGCCTTGCGGGGCACCTTGTCTATGCTATGAAGGTGGATGAGGTGATGGACTTCGACGCGTACTGGGACGACCCGAGGTTTCTGTGTAAGCGACCATTGATGAACGGAAGCCTGAAGCAGCTTTATGGCGACAATATCTACCATCAACAGGATTGCCATTGGGTTCAGTCCGATTCACATCATAGCCTTGATACAGGCCAGCCAAATCAGGCGAATGTTAGTCGTGACACGAGCGTGAATCGTCTGCTCGTCTCGCGGAGATTCGTCTACTACGGGGCGGCAGCCCCACCCGTTCCGAAGGTCTTTCGCCCATACCAGCCGACCGGCGAGGATCTGTGTTGCCTCAGACAGGGACACCGTGTTCTCTCTCACGCGTTGGCGACCGCCTTTGAATCTTGGATTGATCGTTGTGGTCAATGGGGCGTCCAGGGCATGCCGCTGGAGTTCGATGCACACACATACATAGGTCGGAGTCGGTGATGATGGACGAGGAGGGATCGACACCTTGGGCGACTCCTTCAGCGGCGCAGGTCTGTCGATTCCCCTCCAGGCATGTCGGTCGCTTCTTGAAGCCCCGGGAATCCGGTCGCTCGTACAGAATGTAGTGCAGCCATGAGAGCCTACGAGCATCCTCGAGAGGGTGATCTGAAAGAGCTGAAGATTGAGCTGACCAGGAACTGCCCTTTGACGTGTATACACTGCTCCAGCAACGCGCACTATGGAAACCCTTTGCAGCTGTCACGGGAAGCAGTCACATCCGTGGTGGACCAGGCGGCAGGGCTTGGAGTCGAGTCAATAGTGTTCTCCGGAGGAGAACCCCTGCTGTGGCCTTGGCTCGATGATGCGGTCAGCGCATGCGCTTCTCGCGGCCTGAATTGCTCGCTGTATTCCACTGGCATCAACATGACCGGAGATGGAGGGCAGGTGATCCTCAATCTAGGCAATCGTGGCCTCAGGAAGGTGATATTCAGCCTGTATTCGCCTTATGAGGCGCACCATGAAGCAATCACGCGTCAAGTTGGTAGCTTTGGCAAGACGATGACTGCAATGCGCACAACAGGGAACGGCGCCATTGAAAGAGAGGTACATTTCGTCCCACTCAAGCGCAACCACGCGCACCTGCAGCAACTAGTTGAACTGGCCATCGACGTAGGTGTTCGAAGAATCAGCATTCTGCGCTTTGTCCCTCAAGGACGTGGGGTCGCCCTGAAAAGGGGACATGAGATGCTGACGCGAGAAGAAACGGCAGACCTGAGAGCCCTGGTGTTACGTTGTCGCGAAGACTACGACGTGGATATTCGTCTGGGATCACCCTACAACATAATGATGTTGAATACTGATGTCGCCTGCATAGCAGCGTGGCGAACCCTGTGTATTGGTCCAAACGGCAACGTATATCCGTGCGATGCTTTCAAGAATGTGGAACCATGTGATATTGGGCTGGAAGACCCATACAACAATGTCCTATTGCACTCACTACGGGAATGCTGGGAACGTTCTACGTATTTGGAAGCCATTCGGCGCTACCTCACAACGCGCTTCGACGAACCCTGCGCCAATTGTGAAGCGTTGGAGCAGTGCAAGTCAGGCTGCCTGGCTCAGAAGGCACTCGAACAGGAATCAATCGCGCACGGAGATATCGCCAAGAGACCTGATCCGCTCTGTCTCAAGGGTCTGGTCGGGGGCTAGGATGCTTCAAGTCAACAAAGAGCGGAGGTTTGAGATTCTTGTTGACAACGCCCGCAGATGTAACCTTTGTGCGCGCATGTGCGGGCGAACGAGGGTATTGAGTGAGAACAACGGAGACATCAACTCCAGAGTCGTGTTCATCGGTGAAGCCCCCGGGCGTTTGGGCGCCGACCGGACTGGAGTCCCTTTCTCTGGTGACCGAACTGGGGACAACTTCGAGCGTCTGCTCTTTGCGGCTGGACTCACCCGTCGAGAGGTATTCATTACGAATGCGGTGCTCTGCAATCCACGCGATGACAAAGGGAACAACGCCCGACCCACGAAGGAAGAAGTCAGGAATTGCTCACTCCATCTGAGCATTCTGTTGGATGTTGTTCAACCGGATCTCATAGTACCTCTCGGACAATGCGCTCTACGCGCCCTACACATGATGGAACCACACCACATCGAGCTTCGACGAGACGTGGGCAAGCGCGTCAAGTGGAGGGACCACACTATTGTGCCGACGTACCACCCTGGTCCAAGAGCCGCTATTCATAGAAGTGTAGCGGAGCAGGTTGAGGATTTCTCTCTTCTAGGAGAGCTTGTAAGAGGCCGAAGAGTTGACTAGGAGCTTTCCGGCCGCGTCCCGTCATGTGGTGCATGAAGACATCATCATCATCGACTGTTGCCCGGTGTAGCCCCGGGGTAGCGCTTCCTCCTGTGGCAGTACTTCGGCGCTGGTCAGCTGCGACACCTGCGGAAGGCAGCGCCGGTTCGTCAGCGCAGCGGTATCGACTTGAAGTCGCGCACCGTCTGCGTTATCGCCCGCTCCACCGGCAGCCGCTCGATGCTCGACGCGCCGAAGAACCCGTCGATGCCCTTCGTTCGGCCAAGCACGTAGCGCACGTCGTCCGGCTCCGCTATCGGCCCGCCGTGGCACAGGACGATGACGTCCGGATTGGCCTTCTTGCCGGCGTCGTGTATCCGCTGCGTCCGCTGGACCGCCTCGTCCAGGGAGATAGCGACCCGGGCGCCGACCGTGCCCGGGGGCTGTCGCGCACGGTCCCTCTGGTCAACTAGCGCAGCGCCCGGAACGGTTGCGGCGACGCGATGATTTGACAGCGACCAGTCGGCGTTCGGATAATGGTCAGGTTGCGGCGCCACGGCATACCTCCACATGGCAGACCCAAAGGAACGCAAGCAGCTCGACGACGCGGACCTGCGCACCAGGCTCACGCCGGAGCAGTATGCCGTGACGCAGCGGCAGGCTACCGAGGCGCCGTACTCCGGCGAGTACTACCGCCACCACGAAACCGGAACCTATCGTTGCGTCTGCTGCGGCGAGCCACTATTTGACTCCGGGGAGAAGTTCGACTCCGCCTGCGGCTGGCCGAGCTTCACCTCGCCGGCAGGGCAGGGGAGCGTCGAGGAGCGCGCCGACGACCGGATGGGCATGACGCGCACCGAGATAGTCTGTCGTCGTTGCGGTGCACACCTGGGGCACGTATTTGACGACGGCCCCACGCCAACCGGCAGGCGCTACTGCATCAACTCCGCATCACTCGATTTCGCCCCCGAAGACTCGGGCGGGGACACAGCAGGGAAGCAGTCATGAGAGCCATCGTCCTCGCCTCGGCGTCCGCCGGCCGGAGCGAGCTGCTTCGCCGCACGGGGTTGGCGTTCCTCGTCGACCCGAGCGACTGTGACGAGACCACCGACGCCTCAACGCCCGGTGAGCACGTCCGCATGCTCGCGCTGCGCAAAGCCCGCACCGTGGCGGACAGGCACCCCGACGCGCTCGTCATCGGCGCGGATACCGTCATCGAGCTGGACGGCGCCATCCTCGGCAAGCCTGACTCTCCCGCCGGCGCCGAGCAGATGCTCGCCAGGCTCGCGGCACAGTTCCACCGGCTCATGACAGGCATCGCCGTCGTCGACAGCGCGGACGGTCGCTCCTACTGCGGTGTCGAGACCACGCTCGTACACATCCGGCAACTCAGCACTGAGCAGATACGGGCATACGTCGCCTCGGGCGAGCCGATGGGCAAGTCCGGCTCGTACGACATACAGGGACTCGGGGCAACCATCATCGACCGCATCGAGGGCGACTTCGCGAACGTCGTCGGCCTGCCCATGGCGCACCTCGCACGCGCCCTCGAGAGCTTCG
>JALNYR010000246.1 GCA_023229725.1 Dehalococcoidia bacterium
GATCGAGACGATACGCCCCGGGGACACCGTAGACGCCTGGGACGGCCAAGCCTTTCGTCGCCGAAAGGTGCGAAGGACCATGCGCCGCTGCGCGGACGGATTGCTGACGATCCACGCTGGCGGGCGAACCGTGACCTGCACGCCGTCGCACCCGTTCCTCACTCCGCACGGATGGATGCCGGCAGGAAGGCTTGCCACCGGCAACATGGTGCTGTACAGTAACACCCATGATCCACTGCGAGTTGTACCAGCGAGAGACGAAGTATTACGGCCCCAAGCGCCCGTGTGTTCGGGCCCTATGCAGCTGGTGCGGGACGCCGACGATCGTCAGCACAGACCTGCAATGGGAGCTGTTTCGCCGAGGAAGGGCGTATTGCCGGCCCGAATGCCGGGATGCCTACCGATCGAAGTGCTCAAGCGAGACAGCAAGCGACACGAACCGCCGCTTCGCTTCAGCGCGGATGAAGGCCCGCAACCCAATGCGTCTCCCGGAAGTGCGAGCCAAACAGAGCGCTACGCTTCGGGCGATCGGACATCGCCCCAAGATCCGCGGCGGCAACGGCCGTCCGCTTCCCGTTCCGCAGAAGATGCTAGCGGACGCGCTAGGATGGCCGACAGAAGTGGCGGTCCCTACGAAGGCGCGACGACACACCGGACTCCCGACCTGCTACAAGATCGACATTGCCGATCGAAGCCTTCAGATCGCGATCGAGGTGGACGGGAACACCCACAACTCCCTGTCGCGCCGAGCGGAGGATCAGCGCAAGGAGCAGTTCCTGCGTGGGCTCGGGTGGAGAGTGTTCAGGTTCACGAACGCGGAAGTGATGGAACATTTGGCGGACTGTGTCCAGGCGGTGAGGTCTTCAACCTAGAGGTCGAAGCCGACCACACGTACACCGCGAACGGGTTCATCGTTCACAACTGCCACCACACCACCGGCGACGGCGAGGCTTGGCGCGATGCCGTGCTGGGGATCGAAGCCCCGTGGAAGCTCGGCCTGTCGGCGACGATCGGCCTGGACACCGACACCGACGGCAACGATCTGTGGCTCGAGGGTATCACCGGCCCGATCGTCTACAGCGTGGGGATCTCGGATCTGATCGATCGCGGGTTCCTGGTCAGGCCAACCGTGCACTTCGTGCGACACGGAGCCCCGGCGGTCAAGGGCAAGTGGTCCGTCGGCAAGTACGGCGATCTCGTGGTGCAGTGCCCAGAACGCAACGCCGCGATCGTCCGCGAAGCGGTGCGCCTGGCCGACGCCGGCCACCGCGTGCTGATCGACGTGTCCCAGGTCAAGCACGGCAAGCTGCTGACCAAGCTCCTGCGCGCCGAAATGCCGGTCAAGCAGGTGGCCCTGCTGATCGGCAGCACGAACGACGCCAACCGGATCGCCAGCACCCAGGCCCTGCGGTCCGGGCAGATCAAGGTGATCGTCGCCACGATCATGGGCGAGGGCGTAGACGTCCCCGAGATCGACGTGGTGATCAACGCCGAAGGCGGACGCGGAGAAGTGTCGACGATCCAACGGCTTCGCAACCTCACCCTGTGTCCCGGCAAGACCGAGGCGATCGTGATCGACCTCGTGGACGATCATCACCCCCAACTGCGCAAGTGGACCCTGAGCCGCCTGCAGATCTACCGCGCCGAACGCGCTTTCCGGATCAAGGTGCAGCCCGTGGGCGAGCCGGCCAAGAAGGACGGCGCGTAGGATCTTCACGGGTCGGGCTTGACCGTACAGGCTCGGCCGTTGCAGTCTCCGGAGTGCGCCACTCGGCTTACCCGCCCGCGCACAAGGCCGTCGATCCATGCCGCTTTTCCTTCCCTTTGCACAGCTTGTGATCCAGGTCCGAGGTGCGCCGTCCAACGGCCCAGCGCACTTTGGAGGGTACCGGATCGCGGGCTGTGCAAAGCGCCGGAGCCCAGCTTGGAAACCGTAGATCAACTGACCGCCCTGTCCCGGGCGGCGCTCCAGGGGCTGAGGGAAGCGATCGAAGAAGATCGCTGCGCGATGCACGATCGAGTTGCCGCGACCTTCCAGCCCCCCGTGTCCGAAGCCTCCCTCGCCGAACGCAAAGCCTGCGAAGCAGGCTTGGCCCGCCTCAAGATCCAACTCGCCCGGGTGAACGAAGCACTGCAAGTGCTGCGGATCCGCCCCAGCCGGAGGAAGCCATGATCCACGTCACCCTAAAGCCGGCCATGACGCAAGCCTGGAAGCACCTGCAAACGCTGTCCGACGACGATCTGCGAAAGCGGCCTACCGCCGCCCTTGCCCGGCTTATGAAGATCGGGCTGCGGGACGCCCGCCGGCACATTCATGCCCTCCGCGCGCAGAAGCTGATCCGCCCGTCCGGAGCGCACGGGATCATCGTGATCTCCGCCGCCCCTGGATCCGACCTGCAAGACATCGCCGACGCCGAAGAGGTCTACGGCCACCAGACCCAAGCTGCATGGCGCTACGCTTCGGACGGATGGCCCGGCGCAACGCCCGTCACCGCAACCAAGCCGGCGGATCGCCCCCCACCGTCCTTGCCGGTTCGCTGTCATGCCCCCGACATGACACCAACGGAAAATGCCCCCCGCAGGATCGGTTTCGTGATACCGGAGGAATCGCAGGCGGACAGTATGTCCGAGTCCGCGCCTACTCGGACATACTGTCCGAGTGCGGCGGCAACCGCCCGGATCCAGAGCGCTATTCCAGACACGATTTCTTCCGTTGTTTTGTCTTCTTCTACCCCGGC
>JALNYR010000247.1 GCA_023229725.1 Dehalococcoidia bacterium
CGCGGGCCACGCTCGCGCTGTGGGACACGTTCTTCAGCTTGTCGGAATGCTTGTTCGACAACGCCAAGGCCATCGTCGGGTTCCTCGTGCTCGTTGCGGACCCGGGCTGCACGGCCACACCGACACACCAGATCGATTACTTCCTGAACGACGTCTTCGGCGCGATGGTCGGCTGCTTCACGGTCATCGGCGACTTCTTCAAGGACATCGGGTCCGAGTGGCTGCACACGAACATCAACGCGTACATCGAGATCCTCAAAGCGCTGCTGCCGGATCTCTGGAGCGGCGCGTTCTTGCACTCGAATTCCTACTACTGCGCGATGTGGCCGGAGCTCGTCCTCGTTTCCCGGATCACGGAGACGATACCCAGGTTCTGGATGTTCGAGCAATGCGCGGGGTTCCGCGAGGGCACCTGCGACATCGTGTGGCGGCAGGCCGCGATGATCCCCGGCGACACGTTCCTGCTCGGCGGCAGCGAAGTACTGCCCACGCTGGGGAGCCTCCAGGACCCGTTCGGCGACGTGATCATGCAGCTCGGCGTCTACACGTGCAACCTGACGACCATGACGTTCGACGCGGTCGGGATACCCTCGTGGGTCACCGTCCCGGTCGTCAACATCATCTACGACACGTTCCAGCTCGTCCTGGACCTGGCCCTGAACTTCACGCGTAACGTCATCGGTGCCCTCATCCTGACGTTCGACGGCGACTGCAGGGCCAACTCGGGCGAGATCGGGATGTACTGGTTCACCGACATCGTCGCGTGGCATGTGAATGTGATCCTCAACTACATCATCAGCGTGCTCACGAACCTGTGGGAGCTGCTCGAGCAGGCCCTGATCCTGCTGATCCGCAGGTTCGACCTGCTCGGGTGGATCTTCGATGCCGCCGAGGACATCGCGACCATGACGTATTGCTTCTCGAGCTCGGTAGATTACACCGGCGGCGGTACCGTCTACTACGTCACACTCCAGTCGTGGGCGCCAAACTTCCCGGAATGCGCCAGAATATGGCCCGACGAGTACTACGTGGGAAAGGGTTGCGCCCTCCATTCCTGCTGGGACTATGCCTGGATGTGCGTGTCCTACAACCAGACGAACAGCACCAACGAGGCGCTCTGGGTCAGACGCGACTATCGCTGGTTCGGCGACGCGTTCGGAAGTCCGATCATTGGCGACATCGTCAGCGGGTTCCTATATTTCGTCGACATCATCGTGTGTCCATGGAATTGCTGGCTGGACTACTGCGGCCACTGCTCGTTGCTCGAGGCCATCCGGTGCATATTCGTGTGCCTAGCCCCGCCGTACACGTATCCATGCTCCGATGACGGGGTCTCGCGGGACACGGTACGGGACTTCATGGCGATGGCATACAAGTACGACTGTAACGAGCTCTGTATTAGCATAATGGAGTCCGACAGCTATTGGGAGTGCCTCGCCGAGTGCGTGCTGGCCCACGGCGAGATCGACCCAACGCGGTACTGGCTGTCCGATCTGGTGACCGGCGAGACGGAACACGGATCGCCATACATTCCGCGGCTCACGCGCGACGGCGTGACCATGGCCAGGGTGTCGCATTCGCGCGCGTCCAGCTTCACGTACTACGTGGGCGATGATTACGCCGCGCCGTGGGACAAGGAACATCCATACGACGTGTGGGACAAGCTCAAGCCGATCATGTCCTGGGGCTTCCGTACGCGGTACACGCCCGCCACGGAGGACCCAGCGTGGATATACACGAGCTGGCGACAAAACGATTGGCAGGTGTGGTCGTGGTATACCCTACTGGGGGGCATCGATTGGCCGTGGCTCGGGTACAAGAACGGAAATACGTATGGGATGTACGACTGGTGGATCTACAAGGCGCTGCGCGCGGAAGAGTTCTGTTCGGCGGCGTGCAACACGTCCGACATCTACGCGCAGGCTCCCGCGCACAAGAAGATCGAGTACGCCGCGGCGTGCAGGGCCTACCGGACGTACATGCGCTACAATTACTGGGAACGGGGCGACCTCGGCATCCCGACCGACGACTGCGGTAGGGAAGTGTGGGGCATTCGCATGCTCCTGGATTTGGGCGTTCAGACCCCCGTACCAAACTCGTTCTGGTGCGGCAACCTGACGCTGTACGACACTTTCGACCAGACCCAGGAAATGAGCCGCCGGGCGTTCCGCAACTTCCTCTGCGATTACCAGACATACGAGACGTCCACGGACGAGACCGATGCGGACGCGCTGCTGCTGAACCGCCTGATGTCTGCCAGGGTGAAGTACGGCGAAGAGGAAATGTCGCCGGCGCTCGCGCGTGTCCTGTGGGCCACGTACATCTCGCCGGATCACAAAATCCCGGGGCTGGTGTCTGCCAACTTCCGAGACGCCACGGATTGGTACAAGTTCGCGGTCGACACGGGCGAGACGTTGGGAGGCGGGTCGCTCGGGTTGCCGGCCGTTTCGTCGGGCCGGAGGAATCTCGCTGGGTGCAAGGCCGGCGACGCGAACTGGGTCTGGGATCCGGCGTATCTACCGAACACTACGTACAACTGGTATCCCCAGTATCTCAACGATCATGTGCCCGCCGGCGAAATGACCGGCGTGAAGCGGTATCGCTTCAACGACATGTACCAGATTGGCCAGGCCCAGTTTGATCACTGCCCGACCGGCGGCGACCCTAGTCCCACCACAACAATCCGATATCCCAGCTCCGAGCAGTATGTTACGA
>JALNYR010000248.1 GCA_023229725.1 Dehalococcoidia bacterium
CGCAAAGATGACCGTCGAGCGGTCGTTCACGCAGGTCGCGATGGCGGAGGCGGCGGCGTCATTGTCCGCGATGTCCCACTCGCGGTCGGCGGCCGTGGTCGTGGTCGCGTGGCCGGTGAAGGTGTATGCGGCGACGCCGTTGTTGACCGTCACCGTGTCTCCGGCCGTCGCGGTCGCACAGGTCACGGTGTCCTTGTTGTTGATGGCAAGGACAAGGGAGGCGAGTTCGGCGGCGGCGTTGCCGCTCATGTCGAACTGGCGCAAGGCGTAGTTCGGGCTGCCGTTCTTGGCGGTGTAGACGTAGTCGGTGCCGTCGGCCTTGATGGTCACGGTGTCGGCGGCGGTGATGGAGCCGTCGCAGGTGATGGCCCAGTCGGCGTTGATGAGCTTGACGAGTTCGGCGGCCTCGGCGGTAGCGTCGGCCCCGCCCGAGTACCACTTGCGGCTCGCGAAGGCGGCCGACGCGGCGGTGTCCTCTGCGGTGATGGTCGCGCCGTTGAGGAGGAAGGTCTCGCCCGTGTCCACGTCTGCGCCATCCGCGAGCGTGATGGTCCCGGTCGAGACGTCACTACGTGCCTTGTACAACTGCACGTCGTGGATGTTGTCTGACTTCACGCGCCAGTTCGCGAGACTGTAGGCGGCGTCGCTGGCGTCGGCGCGAACATAGATGGTGCCCGCGATGGCGACGGTGACGACGTTGCCGACCGCGCCCTCGACGGCGGTAGCGTTGACGAGAACCTTCTCCGCACCGGGTTCGCCGGAGCGCGTACCGACGGCGGTCGGGGAGGTGACGGACCTGACCCGAAGGTTGCTGTCCTCATCGAGTTGCAGGATGCCGTAATCGCCGTCGATGGCGAGAGTGGGCGGCGTGGTCTTGTACTGCCCCTTCTGAACGATTGCCATGTAGCCTCCTTGTCTATGGCCCTGGCTTATGCCAGTCCAAGGTGCCTGGTTGAGAGAGGGGGTGGCGCGAGGCCACCCCCTCCCGTATCAGTCCTTCTCTTGCACGAACTTCTCGAAGATGGAGAAGTGTTCGTCTGTCAGTTGCTTACTGGAATCGAGCTTCTTGAGGGCGGTGACGATGAGTTCGTTCTGCCTGTCGCCGAACTCGAAGTCCCTGGTCTCTTCCGCCTTGTCATCGTCCCAGTAGAGACGGTCGTCGCGCTCCTCGAACCCGTAGTGGGCCATCTCCTCCTCGTCGAAGGAGAGCGACTCACGGAGTAGCCGCATCACCTTGAGGGTCAGGAAGTCGCCCGACTCGGGGAGGACCCCGAGGATGGCGAACCGCTCACCGACTGTCAGCTTCACGAGCCCCTCCTTAGCTACCGGACGGCGTGTCCGAGAAGACGTAAACCCAGCCGTCTGTACCGGCGAAGTCGCACTTGATGGCGCGGATCGCCGTCGTCGGTGCGGACGTGTCATGGACGGTGGTGGTGACGGTGGTGTCGCTTGCGGCCCCCGCGACGTTCTCGAAGTAGAAGAGGTTGCCGATGTTGGTCCCCGCACCGCTCTTGCGGACGTGGATGTAGGCGTTCGACTCCATCGTCAGGGGCGACAGCGAGGTCTTGACGTCGGTGTCGAGGATGAGGCACGCGGCGCGGCCCGTGGTCGAGGGGTCGATTTGGATGGAGCAGACGAAGCGGCCCGCTGCCACACACCCCGTCGAAGCCGTGACCGAACTGCCGGTCGCCGAGTTGAGTTCGCCGGTCGCCTCGATGCCGAGGACCGAACCGGCGACGCCCTTGATAAGGCCGTAGACCCGCAGGGCCGCACCGGCACCGGCGGCTCCAGCGATGTAGTGCTGGAAGCGTGCGCCGTAGGAGGTCCCGGAAGTAGCACGGGAGCGCGTGTAGAAGTACTGGTGGACCGTCCCCGCCACCGAGGTGGTGAAGGGACGGCTTGAAGAGCCGAACTTGTGGAAGACGACTGAGCTAGGAACTCCTGCCATCGTTCACGTCCTTTCTGATGCCCCTGTCTAGAGGGCAGGGGAGGCGAGGGGCCGAAGCCCCTCGCCAACACTGATGGTCAGAACTTAACTCCAGGCAATCTTGCCGATTTTGCCGTGGCTGTAGATTCCGTCGACGACCTTGACGCCAAGCTCGCCGAGGTAGCGCTGACGCCAAGCGTCAGTCCCGTCGTCGCCATAGGTCCACGTCGCCTTCTGGAAGGGACGGAACGTGGCGATGCCGACCTTGTTCATGTCGATGATGAAGAGGTCGCTCTTGGTGCAGTTGAGCGTCCACAGCACGTCCATGTCGATGCCGAGGTCCGAGCGGAAGGTGTCGATGTAGCGGCCCCACTTGGTCTTCTCGGGGCTGGTGATGACCTTGTCCGAACCGAACGCGCTAATCTTGCGGGCGTTCTGCGGATGGCAGACGATGACGAAGTTGTCGGACGGGTCCGTGGCGTTCGTCACGATGGTCTGGATGACGCCGTTGATGGCGTCTTCGGTCACGTCGAGGGTCGTGTAGTCGAGTGCGCCGCCAGACTGGCAAACGAACTGGTCGAGGCCCTTGGTGCGCCGCACGTAGGTGTCGGACCCGTTGTTGTCCTGCTCGTTCAGGCAGCCGTAGAGGAACATGCCCTCCAGCTCGTTCTGAAGCTGGGTGAGGCAGTTGTCGAACTGCGCTTGCAGGGTGTCACCGCTGACCAGCCTGCGCGTCGCGGCCTGAGTGCCGGTGACGGCGAGGTAGAAGTCGTGAATCTC